>CAZAXA010000136.1:0-13250 GCA_964488965.1 uncultured Phaeodactylibacter sp.
TCCTGCTTCTCTACCAAGAAGCTAAAACCTCAATTTGTGAGGAGAATCACTATAAAACCAACCCGCATGCAACCATCCCCTAAGCTGCAGCTCGGCAGCATCCCCCCCGAAACTCCCTTTTACACCCGCCCCGGCAGCTACGCCGTCTTCTTCAACGAAAATAATGAAGTAGGCGTCATCCGCAACGGCGACGGCGACTACTTCCTGGCCGGCGGCGGCATCGAACCCGGTGAGACCAAAGAAGAAGCTCTGCTGCGCGAAGTCCGGGAAGAGGCCGGCCTGCTGGCCAGTATTGAAGCCTACCTGGGCGCCGCGGCCGAGTACTACTACGACCCCGGCAAACAATACTACTTCAACAAGATCGGCCACTTCTTCCTGATCACTCCCTACGAGCAGGACCTCGCCCTGAAGGCCGAAGACGACCACAGCCTGCTCTGGCTGCCTATGGCCGAAGCCCACCCACTGATGTACCACGACATCTACCGATGGGCGCTGGAAGAGGCGGTGCGGAGGCGGTGAGGCCATATGTCCTTATATAATGTGGTAAAATATGAAATAATTCATCCCCAGGTTGAAGCCTGCGTGCGCCAGAACGGCTCCCAGGATGGAACCCGAGCGTTGCCGGAACCAGGAGAACGACAGGCAGAGCCCGAAGAGGGCCGCCACCCACAGTAAAGCGGGCAGGAAAAGAAACTTCCAGCTTCCGCCCGTATAGGCCAGCCCGAAATGCGCCAGGTGAACAAGGGCAAAGGCCAGGCTGTCTGATACGGAGGCCCCCCGCTGGCCAAAGCTGTGCCTGAAATTTTCGTGGATGAGCCCCCGGTAAAAGAGCTCCTCTCCGATGGGGCTGAACGTCATGCCGATGGCGGCGAAGATCAGAAAAAAAGAGAGCCGGGTATTGGCGTCCATCTCAGCCGGCAGGTTGGAATAAGTGCCGGAAATGTGGTACAGCCAGTTGCTGTCCGTCAGGCCGTAGGCCTGATGGGATAGCCCGAACATCAAGGCACATAAGGCCAGCCCGGCAATGAAACCGACGAACAACCAACCGGAACTTTTGGGGCGCCGGATCCCGGCCTCCTTTCTTCCCTGCCGGCCCAGCAGAATAAAAGGCGCGATCCACATGCTGACGAAGATCAGAGAGACGTACTGATAACTGCCCGCCTGGCTGGCCCACAGCGCCAGCCAGAAACGGGGAATGCTCCAGAGGAGCAGCAGGAAAAGCCCGGATCGCCAGCCGGGCCTGAGAAAGGGGCGCCACATGGAGCGGTAGAAATCGGGTTGCATGGCTTTGTTTTCAAAACCTTCAGTAAACCGTGTATTTTGAGCGGCCATTATTCCTTAATTTTAGCAGTGAATAACCAATCCGGGAATTTCCAGCTCATGAAAGCAAGTTTCACCCTCTTTTTCACCCTGGCGGCAGCTACTATCCCGCTTACCGCCCAGCCCTCCTTCAACCGGCAGGATACCCTGCGCGGCGCCATCACCCCCGAACGGGCCTGGTGGGATCTGGCCTATTGCCATCTCGACATCTCCGTCAACCCCGCCGACAGCAGTATTGCGGGTTCCAATACCATCTGGTACCGGGTGCTGCAACCCGCGCAACGAATGCAGGTCGACCTGCAGCCGCCCATGAAGATAGAGAAGGTGGTGCAAAAAGAAAAGGAACTGGTTTTCCGGCAGGACGGCAACGCCTGGTTCGTCGAGCTGGCCCACCCTCAGGCGCCGGGAGCCGTGGAGGCGCTGACGGTGTACTACGGCGGCCGCCCGCGGATTGCCCGCCGCCCGCCCTGGGACGCTGCCCTCACCTGGCAAACCGACGCCAATGGCAAGCCCTTCGTTGCCACCTCCTGCCAGGGCGACGGCGCCAGCACCTGGTGGCCCTGCAAAGACCACATGTACGACGAGCCTGACAGTATGCTCATCAGTGTGCGCGTACCGGACGGGCTGATGGACGTCTCCAACGGCCGCCTGCGGGGCGTGGATAACAATGGAGACGGCACGAAAACCTACCACTGGTTCGTCAGCAACCCCATCAACAACTACGGGGTGAACGTCAATATTGCGGATTACGTGCACTTCTCCGAAACATACCAGGGCGAAAAGGGCGAACTGGATTGCGATTACTACGTACTGCCTTACAACCTGGAAAAGGCTAAGCAACAGTTTAAGGACGTGCCCCGCATGCTGGAGGCCTTCGAGCACTGGTTCGGCCCTTACCCTTTCTATGAAGATGGCTTCAAACTGGTGGAAGTGCCCTATCTGGGTATGGAGCACCAGAGTTCGGTCACCTACGGCAACGGCTACCAGAACGGCTACCGTGGCTTCGACCTGAGCGGCTCCGGCTGGGGGCTGAAGTTCGACTTCATCATCATCCACGAGGCCGGCCATGAGTGGTTCGCCAACAGCATCACCTACAGGGACATTGCCGATATGTGGGTGCACGAAGGCTTTACGGCCTACTCGGAGAACCTCTTCCTGGATTATCACTACGGCAGGGAGGCCGCCGCCGGCTATGTCATCGGCACCCGCGCCAATATCCGCAACGACCGCCCCATCATCGGTTTTTACGATGTGAACCACAGCGGTTCCGGCGATATGTATGCCAAAGCCGCCAATATGCTGCACACCCTGCGGCAGGTGGTGAATGACGACGAAAAATGGCGCGGCATGCTGCGCGGCCTCAACCGGGACTTTTACCACCAGACAGTTACCTCCCGGCAGGTAGAGGAGTATCTCAGCAAACATGCCGGCCGCGGCCTTTCCCGATTCTTCGATCAGTATCTGCGCACTACCATGATCCCCCGGCTGGAGTACCGCGTCAGGGGCCGAAGGCTATATTATCGCTGGGCCAATTGCGTGGAAGGGTTCGATATGCCCGTGAGGGTATGGATAAATGGGAAAGAGCGGTGGCTGGAACCGGTGGCGGAGCAGTGGAAGCGGGTGAAGGCCCGCGGAGGTATTAAGTCCTTTACGCCCGACCGGAATTTTTATATTGCCGGAATAGAGGTGGAATAGCGCCTTGATCCTTCTTCAAACCTCACTTTAAACCGCAAATAAACCGATATGGCCCTCAAATTCTTCCCCACACCCTCCGGCTTCCGCGCCTGGCTTGAAGAAAACCACGACAAAGCAGAGGAACTATGGGTGGGCTACTACAAGAAAGCCTCTCAAAAGCCGAGTATCACCTGGCCGCAGTCGGTCGACGAAGCCCTCTGTTTCGGCTGGATCGACGGCCTGCGCAAATCCATCGATGAAGAAAGCTACAAAATCCGCTTCACCCCCCGCCGTCCCGGCAGCATCTGGAGCGCGGTGAATATCAAAAGGTTTGGAGTGTTAGAAAAGGAAGGCCGGATACAGCCCGCCGGCCAGGCCGCATACGAAAAAAGGGCGGAGAAGCGTTCGGAGAGGTATTCCTACGAGCAGGGTGCACTGGAATTGCCCGGGGAGTACGAGAAAAAAATCCGGGCCAACCAAAAGGCCTGGGATTTTTTCCGGTCGCTGCCGCCCTCTGTCCGCAAGCCCTCTGTCTGGTATATCATGAGCGCCAAACGGGAGGAGACGCGCCTGCGGCGGCTGGAGATGCTGATCCGGTGCTCGGAAGCGGGCGAAAGGATTCCGCCCCTGAGAAGGGAGAAGTAGGTATTTTTGCCTGAGAGCCTGTAAAAAACCACATCAATGAAATATCACCCGCTATTGATCTTATTGCTGTCCATGCCGACAGCCTATCTCTCCTGCCAGCCTGTCAATCCGGCTATCGAGGCCCGCATCCGGCAGATCGAGAACAACCTCATGCCCGGCATCATCATTGCCGGAAAGGAGGAGGCCAGCCATTTCAACATCCATGACAGGATGAAACACCACAAGGCGCCGGGCCTGAGCATCGCCTTTGTCGATGACGGGCAGGTTTCCTGGGCGCGCTCCTACGGCTACCTGAGCCAGGACAGCCTGGCGCCGGTAAACGAGCAGACCCTCTTCCAGGCGGCTTCCATCAGCAAGCCCGTCGCCGCAATGGCCGCGCTGAGGTTAGTGCAGGAGGGCAAGCTGCAACTGGATCAGGACGTCAACGCCTACCTGAAAGGCTGGCAGGTAGAGGCCTCGGCCTTCACCGAAGGCAAGCCCATCACCCTGGAGCGCCTCCTTACCCATACTGCAGGCCTGACGGTCCATGGTTTCAGGGGGTATGCGCAGGGCGAGCCCGTGCCCACCCTCGTCCAGATTCTCAACGGAGAGGAGCCTGCCAACTCGGACAAGATCGTGCCGGATACCTTCCCCGGCGCCATCTGGCGGTATTCGGGCGGCGGATATACGCTGATGCAGAAGGTGGTGGAGGATGTCGCCGGGAAACCGTTCCCCCAGGTGATGCAGGAACTGGTGCTGGGCAGGATCGGCATGAACCCCAGCACCTACGAACAGCCGCTGCCGGAAAGGTTGCGCTCCAATGCCGCCGTCGGCCACCGCCCGGACGGAGAAAAGGTGGAAGGCAACTGGCACACCTATCCCGAAATGGCGGCGGCGGGGCTCTGGACGACTCCGTCCGACCTTGCCAGGTATATCATCGAAGTCCAAAGGTCGCTTAAGGATGGATACAAAGGGGTGCTCTCTGCGGAGATGACGGAAAAAATGCTTTCCAAACACCTGGGCGACTGGGGCCTGGGGCCGGCGCTGAGCGGAGAGGGCGACTCCCTGCGCTTCAACCATGGCGGCGCCAACGAAGGGTACCGCTGCCAGATGACAGGCTTCGCTCACAGAGGGCAGGGCGTCGTGCTTATGTCGAATTCCGATAACGGCATTGCGCTTATCGATGAAATACTGAGAGCTATTTCCGAAGTATATGGCTGGGGAATCTATACTCCCCAAACGAAGGAAGTGATCAGCCTGGGGCCGGAACAGTTGGAGCGCTTTGTCGGCAAATACCGGCTGCCGGAACAACAGATCGACCTCCAGCTGTCCCTGAAGGAGGGGCAGCTCCGGGCGAAGCAGCTCTGGGATGGGGTCGAATATGAGTTGTACCCCGAATCGGAACTGGACTTTTTTGAGACGGGGGAGGGGATCGTATTCCGGTTTGGCCAAAGCGATGAAGGGGAGATAACCGGATTTTCCGTCTACGATGGCGCCTATAAGTTTAATAAGATCGAATGAACTCGTTGGCTTTTGCCGCAGGGCGTTATAGATGACGCGGCTTAGAATGTTAAAAACAGAAGTAGCTTCTAAGCCGGCCACTATTATACTGACGCATGGCTGGTTTTGTCATTTCAAAACCAGCCTGGTCAGTATATACTGGCCTCGCAGGTTTTGTGTTCCACAAAACCATGCGTGCGCCAGTATAAGTTCGCGCATACGGAAAATTCACATTCTATGCCGCGCGAACTATAACTTTCTGATCACGGGCGATCAGATGATAAAAATCCTGATCCTTTAACCTTGGAAACAACGATCACCATATCCGGCCGATTTTGCGGCCCGCCCGGTTCCGGCAATGGCGGCTACGCCTGCGGCCTGCTCGATAATCTTACAAATTACAGCGCAGAGGTTACCCTGCGCCGCCCGCCGCCCCTCGACAGAGAGCTGCGCGTGCAGCGCGAAGGCGATCAGCTCCATCTGATGGATGGCGACCAACTCATCGCCTCCGCCCGCCCCGGAACGGTGGCCTTCGCCGCCCCCGCCCCACCGGAATGGGATCAGGCCGTGGAAGCATCCAGGCGGTATATAGGCTTCAACAGCCACCCCTTTCCCACCTGCTTCGTCTGCGGCCCGGAGCGGCCCGCTCGCGATGGCCTGCACATTTTTGCCGGCAGGGTGGGAGAGGAGGCCTTATTTGCTTCTCCCTGGATACCGGAGGCGGAGCTGGCCGATGAGAAAGGCCATGTGCGGAACGAATTCCTCTGGGCCGCCCTGGATTGCCCCGGCGCTTTTGCCATCATGGGCGGCAGCCCGCGGAAGGTGGTCCTGGGCAGGATGGCGGCTACCGTAAAAAAGGCGGTTCACGTAGGAGAACGGTGTATCGTACTGGCATGGCCCAAAGGGCGGGACGGGCGGAAGTTCTTCTCCGGCACGGCCATTTACAACCAGAGGAGGGAGTTGTGCGCCGTGGCGGATGCGGTGTGGATTGAGATTTCATGATGCCTGGATTATCTTTGCGGAGATATCTGTTACTACTCTCATCAACAAAGCCCTTCCCGGACAGGTTTTAATAACTCAGGTAATCCTCAACCTATGATCGCCGTCATCACCGGAGCCACCAAAGGAATAGGATATGCGATAGCTCAGGCATTTGCCGCCGGAGGGTTCCACCTGGCCGTGGCGGCCCGTTCAGAGAAGGAACTGCAGGAAATGCGGCTGGGCTTCGGCAGGTTTTTCCCGGAAACAGAAGTGCTGGCCCTGCCCGCCAACCTCGGGCAGAAGGACGAAGCCAAAACCTTTGCCGCCGAAGTGCTGGCCCACTTCCAGCGGGTGGACGTGCTGGTCAACAACGCCGGCCTTTACCTGGAGGGGGATATTACCACTGAGGAGGATTACATCCTGGAGCAAATGATGGCTGTCAACCTCTTCGGCCCTTACTACCTCACCAAGGCCCTGCTGCCGGCCATGAAAAAACGCCGCCGGGGCCACATCTTCAATATATGCTCGGTGGCCGGCCTGGCGCCTCAGCCCGGCAAGGGGGCGTACAGCGTCACCAAGGCCGCCCTGCTGGGCTTTACCCGGGCGCTCCGGCTGGAACTGCAGGATCACGGCATCCGCGTCACCGCCGTGCTGCCCGGCCCCACATGGTCTGCCTCCTGGGAAAGCAGCGGCTTGCCGGAAGAGCAGTTCATGCCCGCCGAAGACGTCGCCCTCGCCATATGGAACGCCTGGGCTATGAGCCGGAACACAGTGGTGGAGGAGATCGTCATGCGGCCACAGGGAAAATAAGCCAATGGGTTTTCCCCATTTTCTCTGAAGAACTTCCCTGGCCTTTTTGATTTAAATCAGGGAAACATCCTATCCTCATGAAAAATATCATCATCACCGGCGCCAGCCGGGGCATCGGCTACGATGCGGCGAGGCAGCTCGCCCGCCAGGGGCGCCGGGTGCTGGCCCTCTCCCGCAACGAAGCGGCCCTGCAGAAACTGAAAACCCAGGCCGGCGAGCAGTTGGACTACCTGGCTTTCGACCTGATGCAGCCTGATACCGAAGCCTTGCTGGATAAAGTGCGCCTTCTGGGGCGGGTGGACGTACTGATCAACAACGCAGGATACCTGCTGAAAAAACCCTTCGAAGAGATCACGGGCGCCGACTGGCAATGGGCATTCGGCGTCAATTTTCTGGGGCCGGCGCAGCTGATACAGGCCTTGCGGCCATTCCTGGAAAAGAGCGAAAGGGCCCACATCCTCAACATCAGCAGCATGGGCGGTTTCCAGGGCGCCGCCAAATTTCCCGGGCTGCTGGGCTACAGCGTCAGCAAGGCCGCCATCGCCAACCTGACGGAATGCCTGGCGGAAGAGTGGAAAGAAAAAAATATCGCCTGCAATTGCCTCTGCCTGGGCGCCGTGCAGACGGAAATGCTCGCCGAGGCCTTCCCCGGCTACCAGGCTCCCGTGAGCGCCGAAAAAATGGGCGACTTCGTGGCGTGGTTCGCTACCGAAGGCCACTACTTTTTCAATGGCAAGGTGCTGCCTGTCTCGGTGTCGACACCATGAACGAATTGTCTTCCCGGCAATAAGAGTATTTATCCAAAGAGTTGTTTTAACTTTACGGGCCTAATTGCCAGATATATGCCCAAAGCAGAAAGCAAGTTCATACCCTATAAAGGGGTGAGGTATCCGAAAGCGGAAATGATCCGGCGCAGCCGGGAGTTCTGCCAGTTTATGAACCGGCGGCGGACGGTGCGCGACTTCTCCGGCAAGCCCGTGCCGCTGGAGGTGGTAGAGCACATCATAATGGCGGCATCATCGGCGCCATCAGGGGCCCACAAACAACCGTGGACGTTCTGCATAGTATCCGACCCGGCCATCAAACGCCGGATACGGGAAGCGGCGGAAAAGGAAGAATACGAGAACTACCACGGGCGCATGCCGGAAGAATGGCTGGAAGACCTCGCCCCGCTGGGCACCGACTGGAACAAGCCCTTTCTGGAAACGGCGCCTTACCTGATCGTCGTCTTCAAGAAAGCCTATGATATCGTCAATGGGAAAAAGAAGAAAAACTACTACGTCAATGAATCGGTAGGCCTGGCCACCGGTTTCCTGCTGGCCGCTATCCACTACGCCGGCCTGGCCTCCCTGACCCACACGCCCAGCCCTATGAATTTCCTCCAGGAAATCCTGGAACGCCCCGAAAATGAACGCCCTTTCCTGCTGATCCCGCTGGGCTATCCCGCTGAGGAAGCTCAGGTTCCGGATATCGCCCGAAAGGGGCTGGAGGAAGTGACGGCCCTTTATGAAGGAATGAAGGAACGATGAAATGCTCCTCCATTCGTTCCATCACTTCTTCATTCCCTTTAGTAACACGCTCAAGCGGTTAAAAAAATGTGTACTGTAACGTATCTGCCCCTGGAGGGTTCCAACTACTTGCTGACTTCCAACCGGGATGAGGCGCCATCGCGTTCGCCGCAGGATATCACCCGCCAGGAACTGGCCGGGCAGGAACTGGCTTTTCCCCGGGATGAAGCTGCCGGAGGAACCTGGATCGCCATATCGGGCGCCAACCGGCTGGCCTGCATCCTCAACGGCGCCTTCGAAAAGCATGAACGGCGCCCCCCCTACCGGCGCAGCCGCGGGCTGATGGCCCTCGACTTCTTTGAATTCCCTTCTGCCGAGGCTTTCCTGGAACAATACCTCTTCGAAGGCATGGAGCCTTTCACCATGATCATCCTGGAAAGGGGCAGGTTGCTGGAATTGCGATGGGACGAACGGCAGCGCCACATACAATGGCTGGACGCCCGGCAGCCCTGTATATGGTCCTCCGCCCCTCTTTATCCGCCGGAAATACGCCGCAGGCGCGAAAAGTGGTTTGCCGAATGGCTGCGGGACAGGAAGAGCTTCAAGGGGGATGATATCCTGGACTTTCACCGCTATGCGGGCGAAGGCGACTCCTGGAATGACGTGGTCATGAACCGGGGCAATATAGTCCGGACGGTCAGCATCACCCATATTGCCAAGTCCGGCCGGTCGATGGCCATGAGGTACTATGACCTGCTCAACGGACAGATGAAACAAACCAAAATAGAGCTGCGGGGTGAAGTGGTGGGATCGCGTTAAGAACAGGCCTTTTTTCATCAGGCTGCTGAACTGGGAGTACTGGCCGTCCAAGGCTTTTTACTACCCCGTCATCCCTCAGATTCTGTGGCAGATGCTGCGTTCCGGGCACATGTGTTTCTTTACGGCCGCTAACCCCGGCATTTATACCGGCGGCATGGGGCTGGAATCCAAGTTCGACACCGTCCAAAAAATCCCGGAACGCTACCGCCCCAGGTCCGCCCTATGGCGCGCGGGCAACTCGCCGGCAGGCCTGCCGGAAGCCCTGGCGGCCGCCGGCCTGCAGTTTCCTCTAATTGCCAAACCGGATATCGGCTTTCGGGGGCTGCTGGTCAGAAAACTGGATACCCTGGAAAGCCTGCAGCATTACCTCCGGCGCTTCCCCATCGACTTTATCCTGCAGGAGTTCGTCGGCCTGCCGCTCGAAGTGGGCGTGCTCTATCACCACCTGCCCGGAGAAGAACAGGGCAGGGTGACTTCCATTACCACCAAAGAGTTCCTCTACGTTACGGGCGATGGCCGCTCTACCGTGGAGGCCCTGATCCACAACAAGCCGCGCGCCCTGCTGCAGCTGGAACGCATCCGGGCTACGGATGCGCCCCTGTTGGGACATGTGCCGGCGCCGGGAGAACGGATCAACCTGGGAATTGTGGGCAACCACGCTAAAGGTACCCGCTTCATCAACAGCAACCACCTGATCGATGAGGCTGTCTGCCGCAATTTCTGCCGCATCAGCCGGGAGATGGAAGGCTTCTGCTACGGCCGCTTCGACATCAAATGTGAAAACCTCAACGCCCTGTACACCGGCGAAGGCATGAAGATCATCGAGATCAACGGCGCCTGCTCGGAGCCTACCCATATCTACGACCCGGAACGGGGATCCTACCGGGGCGCCCTGCGCGATATCTCCCGCCATTGGCAGATCATCGGGCGCATCGCACGGGCCAACCGCCGGCGGGGGGCGCCTTACCTTTCGCATAAGGCCATGGCCAGGGAGTTCCTCCGCCTGTTCGCTTACCAGCGAAGGATAAGGGAGTTGGGAGGGGGATGATTTGTTGCTCTGTGATGTAACAGGGGCTGTGAGAAAATATCGGAAACCAGGATTTTTTTCGTTGCCCGTTTCCCCCGGCCTCAGGGCTTACCGGCAGGGGCCGGCAGGCCATTGCGGGCGTTTTCGGCCACGGGTTCCTCTGTATATAAAACCCTTCCCACCCTGGTTCCGAACTTCTGCACCACAATGCCTTCCCATTGTTTCCCGCAGGCATTGTGGAGGCGGGCGCCGTCCAGGATGAGCGTACCGCCGGGCTCGACCGTGATGACGCCGCCGGGCGGCATGGAGACCCGGCAACGGATGATGAGCTGCCCGCCGGGAGCGATCGTCAGGTGTCCTTCCAGGTCGCGCGAGCCGTTCCATTCCACCGTATCCCGAATGACGACATCCATGCTGTCCTTCCGTTCGCACCAGGCAGGCAGCAGCATGCCGCGGCCACGGTTCCCCTCCTGGGCCATGCGCTGCTGTAAGCGGCCTACCTGGCAGGGCGTCCAGGCATTCTGCACGGCGGCATAGTCCATGACGTTATTGGAGGTCAGCGTATCGCATTTGGGCGCCTGCCCTTTGGCGTAGCAATCCTGATCGTGAACGGGCGTATCCTCGCAGCCGTCGTTGACCCAGGCGTGGGAAAGGCCGAAGATATGCCCCGCTTCGTGGTTGAGCACCCCCCGGAAATCCCAGTAGTCGTCGCGGTCTTTGGCCTGGTGGTAGATGCCGGCGATCTTTATGGCGTTGCCCAGGGCCACTCCTACCTTATGGGCGCCGTAGGTGGAAGAAGCCACGCTGTCGGGATGGTGGGGCATGATGAAGATGTTCAGCACCGAATCCAACTGTACGCCGTACGTGGTAAGTATCTCCCTCCGGTACAGGTTGCGGTTTTTCCCCTTGTGCACATAGTAGGTATGTTCGGCATCGTAATGGAAGTAGATGCCCTGATCGTGGGGAATAGAAGGGTTGGGGGTGAGAACGTAGCGGAAATTGATGGGAAATACCGGCGTATCGTTGCCATTGGGTAGCCACATCTGCCGGTTTCTTGCCAGGTCGTGGTTGGCGGCGCGGATCAGCCCGTGGGTGAAGTCAATGGCCTGCCGCCCCGTAAGCTGGTAGGCGGTGTCGGGCGTGTTCATCCAGTGCACATTCACCCGCAGATAGCGCAGGGGCGTATGATCGAGGCGGCTGGTATCGGGCAGGTAGTTCTCCCACTGACCGCAGGGGTCGTCGCCGCCGCGCCGCACTTCCCGAAGTTTATCCTCCCGGGGCACGGCGGCAAGGTCTTCCGCCGTCACAAAACGGCTTTGCAGGACGGGGATGCAGCCGCCGGCGGCCAGGGTGATCAGGAGGGCAGTAAAGATTTTCTTCATAGCTGTCTGGGTCGGTCAACTGGTTAATGCTTTTTGTAAAAGTAAACATTTATGGATAATTTTACCGGAGTACGGGTAACGCTCAGTACTGTTCAAGCCCTCGAACGTTACAATTCCTGAGAAGAGTCAACTAAAACTACCCAATTTGAGTTTTTTAAGAACGTAACTAAAAGAAAGCATCCGATGGAGATCAAAACAGACGTAAGGCTAGGCGATTGTGCAGAGGTATTAAAGGAAATACCGGAAAACTCCGTAGATCTGATCTTCACCTCGCCCCCTTATGCCGACCAAAGGAAAAACACTTACGGCGGAATACACCCTGACAAATATGTTCAATGGTTTTTGCCCATCTCAAAGGAACTTCTCCGCGTTCTTAAACCGACAGGAACATTTGTTCTCAACATCAAAGAAAAAGTGGTCGATGGAGAAAGGAGCACCTATGTCATGGAACTCATCCTGGAAATGAGGAAACAAGGCTGGTTATGGACCGAAGAATTTATCTGGCACAAAAAGAACTGTTATCCCGGAAAATGGCCCAACCGCTTCAGGGATGCCTGGGAAAGGCTTCTTCAATTCAACAAAGAGAAAAAATTCAATATGTATCAGGAAGAAGTCATGGTGCCAATGGGAGACTGGGTAAAAAGCCGGTTGAGAAATTTAAGCGACACGGACAAGACCAGAGACGAATCGAAAGTCGGAAGCGGATTTGGAAAGAACATTTCAAACTGGGTTGACCGTGACAAAGCTTACCCCACCAATGTTTTGCACTTAGCTACCGAATGCAGTAACAAAAACCACAGCGCAGCCTTCCCTGAAGGGCTCCCCGAGTGGTTTATCAAACTCTTTACCCGGCCTGGAGACATGGTGCTTGATCCTTTTATGGGTTCGGGAACCACCAACTTCGTCGCCCAGAGGATGCACCGCAATTCCATAGGCATAGAACTCCTTCCTGAACACCATCAAATGGTAAAGGAAAAAATAGAACCGGTTAAATTGATATTGTTTGAACCAGAAGAAGAATATGAAGCACCTAAACTTAATGGACGTCAGGCAGTACGTTGAAGAGAATATCGGGCTATTCCACCAGAAACGAATAAACAGCCTTGATAAACTTAAACTCAAAACAGTACTCAAAAAGAAAAACCCATACTTATTCAAGGCAAAACACTTCCTGACGGCTGAACAGATTATCAAGGGCCTGACTGATGCGTTCATTTCTTCGAATGAGGAAACCATCTTTGGGGATTGGCTCGAGGGATTGGCAATTTTCATCAACCAGGAGGCCTATAGTGGTAAGAAATCAGGGATCACAGGCATTGACCTTGAATTTGACAAAGATGACATTCGCTACATAGTAGCGATCAAATCAGGGCCGAATTGGGGAAACAGCCGTCAGGTCTCCAAAATGAGATCGGACTTCAAAACTGCTCAAAAGACATTAAGAACCAGCAATTCGGGCATCATTGTGAGAGCTGTAAATGGCTGCTGCTATGGCCAGGACAACAATCCGGATAAAGGCGACTATTTCAAATATTGTGGTCAACGATTTTGGGAATTCATTTCCGGGCAAGAAGATTTGTATAAAGATATTATTGAGCCCCTTGG
>CAZAXA010000137.1:0-13221 GCA_964488965.1 uncultured Phaeodactylibacter sp.
GCTGATGGGCGACAACTCGGTCGGCGAGTTCTACTCCGTAGCCGTGACCAACAACTACCAGCAGGCCGATACCGGCACCAAGATGATCCACCTGGGTAAGAACACCCGGAGCACCATCATATCCAAAGGTATCTCCGCCGGCTTCTCCAACAACTCCTACCGGGGGCTGGTCAAGGTCGGCAAGAAGGCCGAAAATGCCCACAACTTCTCCCAGTGCGACTCCCTGCTCATGGGCGACAAGTGCGGCGCGCATACCTTCCCCTACCTGGAAGTGGAGAACAACTCGGCAAAGGTGGAACATGAGGCCACCACTTCCAAAATCGGCGAAGACCAACTGTTCTACCTCATGCAGCGCGGCCTGAGCGAAGAAGACGCCGTGAATATGATCGTCAACGGCTACTGCAAGGAGGTCTTTAACGAGCTGCCCATGGAGTTCGCCGTAGAAGCCCAGAAGCTGCTGGCGATCAGTTTGGAGGGCAGCGTGGGGTAAACGAGGTGTTTAGGTGTTTAGGTGCATTCGGCAAAGAATCCGCAAACACACAAACACGCAAACACGCAAACACAACAAAACAAAAATAATGCTAACGATCAAAGGCCTTAAAGTCTCTATAGAAGACAAACAAATCCTGAAAGGCATCAACCTGGAGATTAAGCCGGGGGAAGTGCACGCCATTATGGGCCCGAACGGTTCCGGCAAGAGCACCCTGGCCAATGTGCTGGCGGGGCGCGAAGAATATGAAGTGACCGATGGTTCTGTACAATACATGGGCGAGAACCTGCTGGAGAAGGAAGTCGACGAGCGGGCGCAGGCCGGCATCTTCATGGCCTTCCAGTACCCGGTGGAAATCCCGGGCGTGAGCACCTCCAACTTCCTCAAGAGCACCGTCAACGCCGTGCGCAAAGCTCAGGGCAAGGAAGAGCTCAATGCCGTGCAGATGCTGAAGCTGATCCGCGAGAAGATCCAAATGGTGGGCATGAACGAGAGCCTGCTGAAACGCTCCCTCAACGAAGGGTTCTCCGGCGGGGAAAAGAAAAGAAGCGAAATGCTGCAGATGGCCCTGCTGGAACCAAAGCTGGCCATCCTCGACGAAACGGACTCCGGCCTGGATATCGACGCCCTGCGCATCGTGGCCGACGCTGTCAATCAGTTGCGCAACCCGGAACGCTCCTTCCTCATCGTCACGCACTACCAGCGGCTGCTCAATTACATCGTGCCGGATAAGGTGCACGTGCTGTACAACGGCCGCATCGTCAAGTCGGGCGATAAGGGACTGGCGCTGGAACTCGAAGAAAAAGGGTACGACTGGATCAGGGAAGAAGCGGGCTCCGTTCCGGCCTGACCGCTTTCATCAGCCTCAAAACTGTAAAAATGCCAACAGTAGTTCAAGACAGATACGCCGAAGCCAAAGCGAGCTTCCAGCGGTTATTCGAAGCGCATCACGCTCAGCTCAACGGGCATGCCGGCCACCCCTGCCATCAGTTCCGCAAGGAAGCCATGCAAAGGCTGGAAGGCCTGGATTTTCCTACCCGCCGCGACGAGGAGTGGAAATACACCAGCGTCAACCGCCTGCTGCAGCCGGAATACCAGTTGGATACGCCGGCAGAAGTAAATACGGCTCAACTGAAGCCCTTCCTGATCGAAGAGATGGACGCCATACGGCTGGCCTTCGTCAACGGCGCCTTCCGGGAGGAACTTTCCGACGTGGGCCGCCTCCCCGAAGGGCTGACGGTTATGGGCCTGGCAGAGGCCCTGGCCGACGACAGGTACCGGGAAATGGTGAAGCCGCAGCTCGACAGCCTGATGGACGGCCAGGAAAACATCTTTATGGTGCTCAATGCCGCTTTTGCCCGGCACGGGTTATTCATTCACGTGGCCAGGAACACAGTGGTCGAAAAGCCGGTCTACCTCATCCACCTGGCTGCTCCGGGGAATGTGCCGACTTTCAGCAGCTACCTGAATATCATCCTTGCCGAGCAGAGCAGCGAAGCTTCCTTCGTCGAGGGCCTCTATGAGCTGCCCGGCGCCGAAGGCACCTATTTCAACAACCTGGTGAACCGCTTCCGGCTGAAACCCAACGCCCACATCCACCACTACCGCCTGCAGCAGGAAGGCCCCGAGGGCTTCCTCATCAGCAATGCCGACGTGGAGCAGGATGGCGGCAGCACCTTCTCCTCCTATGCCGTCGACCTCGGCGGGCGGCTGGTGCGCAACAACCTGGCCACCACCCTGAACAACCCGGGTACCGGGACCAATTTCTACGGCGCCTACTTCGCCAGAGGCGAACAGCATATCGACAACCACACCTTCATCGATCACGCCATGCCGCACTGCCAGAGCAACGAGTTGTATAAAGGCATACTGGACGACAAAGCGCACGGAGTGTTCAACGGCAAGGTGCTGGTCCGCCGCGACGCACAGAAGACCAACGCTTTCCAGCAGAACAGCAGCCTCGTCCTTTCCGATAAGGCACAGATGGACAGCAAGCCCCAACTGGAGATTTTCGCCGACGATGTGCGCTGCAGCCACGGCGCCACTATCGGCCAACTGGATGAAACCGCAGTCTTCTACCTGCGCTCCCGCGGCCTGCCCGAAGCCCAGGCACGGGCCATGCTTCAGCACGCCTTCCTGGAGGAAGTTTTGGAATTCATGAAGCTGGAACCGGTGAAGCATTTCGCCGAACAGCTGATCCATAAGAAATTTACAGAATAATTATGGCAGTAACGGTTCAAAGAGCTTTCGATGTGGAAAAGCTGCGCAGTGATTTCCCATTGTTACAGACGACAATGAACGGGAAACCTATAGCTTTTCTGGACAGCGCCGCCTCCAGCCAGAAACCCGCACGGGTCATCGAGGCCATCGGCGCCTACTACCGGGAAAAGCACGCCAATGTGCACCGGGGGGTCTATCAACTCAGCCAGGAAGCCACGGCCGCCTACGAAAATGCGCGCGAACTGGCGAGAGGCTTCATCCATGCGCCTTCTTCCCATGAGGTGATCTTCGTGCGCGGCTGTACCGAAGGCATCAACCTGGTGGCCGCCACTTTCGGCCGCAAATTCCTGAAGGAAGGGGATGAAGTGCTCATCTCGGCCATGGAACACCACAGCAATATCGTGCCCTGGCAGATGGCCTGTGAAGACAGAGGCGCCAGATTGAAAGTCATCCCCATCAATGATGAAGGGGAACTGATGATGGAGGAATTCGGCCGCCTGCTCACCGGCAAGGTAAAGATCGTCGCCGTTACCCATGTCTCCAATACGCTGGGTACTATCAACCCCATCCGGGAGATCGTCGCCAAAGCTCACGCCCATGGCATTCCCGTCCTGGTTGACGGCGCCCAGGCCACCCCCCACATGCAGGTGGATGTGCAGGAACTGGATGCGGACTTCTACGCCTTCTCCGGCCATAAGATGTTTGGCCCTACCGGCATCGGGGTGCTGTACGGAAAGGAGGAATGGCTCAATGCCCTGCCTCCCTATCAGGGCGGCGGCGAAATGATCGAAACGGTCACTTTCGAAAAGTCTACCTACAGCGAACTGCCCCATAAATTCGAGGCCGGAACGCCGGATATCGCCGGCGCCATCGGCCTGGGCGCCGCCATCGAATATATAGAGTCCGTCGGATATGATAATATCCACGCCCATGAGGCGGAACTGCTCGGCTACGCCACCGAACGGCTCCGGCACATTGAAGGGATCCGCTTCATCGGAACGGCAAAGGAAAAGGCCAGTGTGGCCTCCTTTCTCGTGGAAGGCATCCACCCCTACGACCTGGGTACTATTCTCGACAAGATGGGAATAGCCGTCCGCACCGGCCACCACTGCACCCAACCGCTGATGGACCGGTACTGCATCCCCGGAACGGTGAGGGCCTCGCTGGCTTTCTACAACAATAAGAACGACATCGACCGCCTGGTGGAAGGAGTGAAAAAAGCGGCGGCGATGCTGAGGTGAGGGATGGGATGTTATTAGTTGTTTGTTGATCGTTGCCTGTTACCTCATCCGGTATCCATTAACAAACAACAAACAACTGGCAACAAACAACGAACATGGCCATCAACGAAATACAAGACGAGATCATCGAAGAATTTTCCTTGTTCAGCGACTGGATGGAGAAGTACGAATACATCATCGACCTGGGCAGGCAGTTGCCTCTGATCGATGAGCAATACAAAGATGAGGAACACCTCATCAGAGGCTGCCAGAGCCGGGTATGGCTGCACGCCGGGCTGAACGGCGAGAATGTGGCCTTCACTGCCGACAGCGATGCGGTGATCACCAAAGGCATCATTGCCCTGCTTATCCGGGTGTTGTCCAACCAGCCTGCAGAAGAGATAGCCAGGGCAGACCTGTATTTCATCGACCGGATCGGGCTGAAGGAGCACCTCTCCCCCACCCGCTCCAACGGCCTGCTCAGCATGGTCAGGCAGATGAAGATGTACGGAGTGGCATTACATGCAAAGAATTAAGCAATCATGTCCGAACCTAAAGAAGAACTCGAACAACGGATCATCGAAGCGCTCAAAACCGTCTACGACCCGGAAATCCCGGTAGACATCTTCGAGCTCGGGCTGATCTATGAGATCGACATTCAGCAAGGCGGAAAAGTAAACATCAGGATGACCCTTACCTCCCCCATGTGCCCGGTGGCCGAGTCGCTCCCCATGGAAGTCCAGCAGAAGGTGTGGGAAGTCGACGGCGTCTCCGAGCTGAGCCTGAACGTGGTTTATGACCCGCCGTGGAACAAGGATATGATGAGCGAGGAAGCGCGCTTTGCGCTCGATATGTTTTAATCCCAACCCATCGACAATGAAGATTTCAGCCCAGGACGAATACGGACTCAGAATACTGCTTAGGATCGCCCGTTCTGAGAGCGAAGATGGCCTCAGCATCCCGCAGCTCAGCGAAGCGGAAGGCATGTCGGGACCCTATGTCGCCAAACTAACCCGAACCCTGAGGATGGCGGGTTTCATACAGAGTACTCCGGGGCAAAAGGGCGGCTACATCCTGGCCCGCGCCCCCGAAGAAATCCGGCTCAGCACCGTGCTGCGCGCCCTGGGCGGGCCTCTCTACAATGAAGATTTCTGCAACAGCCACTCCGGCGCCTTCCGCATTTGTACCAACTCCGTAGACTGCTCCGTGCGCTCCCTCTGGAAGGTCATACAGTACGCCGTTGACCATGTCCTCGGACAGGTGACGCTGCAGGACCTGCTGGGCCCGGAAAAAAGCGCCAGCCTGGCCCTCGAGAATGTCATGCAGTACCTCAACCAGGCGCAGGCGGCCGCTGAAGCCTGAGTTTATATTCGAATTTTACTTGTTCGGCAAGCCGGAAGCGCTTACATTGCACACAAATTCGCGACAAAGAGTAAAGAACGGCGGTTGCAAAATTGCCGCCCTGTTTCGCCGCCTCTTTGCGGATTTCAGCCTCTATAATACCTCTAAAGCCATATACTATGATCAGCAAAAAGATCCCTTTTCTCCCGCCGCTCATTCTTTTCCTGGTAGCTGTCATCGCCCTGCCATCCTGCAATAAAGAAAAACGCGCACAGAAGATGCCGGAAAGCGTCAGCGCCTACGTCTATGGCTATACTTCCGGCATCGTCTCCCGCTCTGCCCCTATCCGGGTGCGCTTTGCCACCCTGGCCGCTGAAGAAACACAAATAGGCGGGGAGGCCGACAGCCGCATCCTCTCTTTTTCTCCCGCTATAAGCGGCAAAACCACCTGGGAGGACGCCCAGACCCTCCGTTTCGACCCCGCCGCTCCCCTGTCCACGGGGACGTCCTACGTCGCAACGGTCAACCTCCAGAGGGTTATTCCCGAAGTTCCGGACGAAGCGGCTGCCTTTGAGTTCGATTTCCGCACCCGCGACCAGTATTTCGAGCTGGCTATCGACGGCATCAGCGCCCCCAACCCCGGCGACCTCAGCAAACAGGAACTGCAGGGAAGTTTATTTACAGCCGACATGGCCGAAGCCGAAGCGGTGGAGGCCGTCCTTACCGCCAAGCAGAACGGGCGGCCCCTGACAGTTCGCTGGTCCCACGACGCCCAGGGCATAGAACATTACTTTTACGTCGAAGGGATCAAACGGGAGAATAAAGCCTCTTCCGTCAACCTCAGCTGGAACGGCAAACCACTGGGCGTAGAAATTCGAGACAGCCGCGAGGTGGAAGTGCCGGCCCTCGATGACTTCAAGCTTACCGGCGCCCGGGTGGCGCAGGGCCAGGAACAGTATATCCAGCTGCATTTTTCCGACCCCCTGCTCGAGTCCCAGAACCTGGAAGGGCTGGTCAGTATCATTGGCTACGGTTCCAGTTTCCGTTTCATCATCGACGGCAACAAGCTGCGGGTTTACCCCACTTCCCGCCTGGTGGGAGACCATACCATACAGGTGGCGGCAGGTGTCCGGAATATCAATGACAAGCGGATGCGCAATCCCAGCGAATGGGCCATCAGCATTCAGGATGTCAAACCACAGGTACGCCTGGCCGGCGCCGGCGTCATCATGCCCGATTCCGATGGCCTGATCTTCCCCTTCGAAGCCGTAGGGCTTAACGCGGTAGAAGTGGAAGTCTTCAAAATCCACCACAATAACATCCTGCAGTTCCTGCAGGTCAACGAACTGGACGGCGGCAACGAGCTGTACCGGGTGGGCCGCATCATCCGGCAGGCGCGGGTGCCCCTGCTCAACCTCAAGCCCGGCGCCAATACTTCCGAATGGACGCGCTATGCGCTCGACCTCAAAAACCTCATCAGGGAAGACGGGCAGGCCATCTATCAAATCCGCATCGGCTTCCGGCCCGAATATTCTACCTATTTCTGCAGCGATAAAGAGGCAGGCGCTGCGGACGATGGCCTGACGCAAACTGCCGCCGATATGGAGGAAGAACCCGAAAGCATCATGGAAAAGTGGTATGGCTTTGACGGCTACTACCCGGGTTATTCCTGGGAGCAGCGGGAAGACCCCTGCTACCCCGCCTATTATAATACCGAGCGATTCGTTCAGCGCAATGTCATCGCTTCCAACCTGGGGCTGATCGCCAAAGGGGGAACGGACAATTCCTACCTGGTCGTGGCGTCCGACCTCCGTTCAGCGGCCCCGGCCAGCGGCGCCAGCCTGAAATTTTATGATTTCCAGCAACAGCAACTCGCTGAAACCACCACGGATGCCCAGGGCATGGCCACCGTCGAGCTGCCCCGCAAGCCCTTCGTCGTCATCGCCGAACAGGGCGGGCAACGGGGATACCTGCGCATGGAGGACGGCAATTCGCTTTCCCTCAGCCGCTTCGACGTATCCGGCGCCGTGGCCCAGAAGGGCCTGAAGGGTTTCCTCTACGGCGAACGAGGCGTATGGCGCCCGGGCGACTCCGTTTACCTCGACTTCATCCTGGAGGACAAACAGGGTAAATTGCCGCCTAATTATCCCGTCACCTTTGAACTGCGGGACCCCCGGGGGCAGTTGCAGGAACGGCGCAGCGTGGCACAGAATGTCAACTACGTCTATCCTCTGCATTTTACCACCCGGATGGACGACCCCACCGGCCCCTGGATAGCCAGCGTCAAGGCCGGAGGCGCCTCTTTCGAAAAAACCATCCGCATTGAAACCGTAAAACCCAACCGCATCAAGATAGCGCTCGACTTCGGCAAGGCGGAACTCAGCGCCGCCGATGAACCGATCAGCGCCACCCTCGCCGCCAGCTGGCTGCACGGCGCCCCCGCCGGCAACCTTCAGGCCAAAATAGAAGCCCAGCTTCGTTCCGGCAAGACGACATTCGAAGGCTATAAAGATTACGTTTTTGACGACCCCGCCCGCTCCTTCGACTCCCAGCCCGTCATTGTCTTTGAAGGGCCGCTCGACGGGGAGGGCAAGGCACGGCCGCAGTTCCGGCTGGCCGGCAGGCAGCCGATGCCGGGAAAACTGACGGCCAATTTCAAGACGCGGGTGTTCGAGCGCGGCGGGGATTTCAGCACCGACAGCCGCAGCCTGGCTTATCACCCCTACGAAGGCTACGCCGGCATACGCATCCCGAAGAATAAATACGGTGAAAACCGCCTGGAGGTCAACCAGAGGGGCAACCTCAACTTTGTCGCCCTTGGCAAGGACGGCAAGCCTGCCTCCGGCCACCGGCTCAGCATCGGCGTCTACCGCGTGGAATGGCGCTGGTGGTGGGATAGCGGTTACGACGATATATCCCGCTTCAACAGCAGTTCCCACTACGACGCGCTGGTTCAGCAGGAAGTGTCTACCAACAACAAGGGCGAGGTGGAATGGGGCGTTACTCCCGAGGAATGGGGGCGCTACCTGGTCCGCGTATGCGATACTGAAACCGGGCACTGCGCCGGCGATTTCTTCTATGCCGGCTATCCCTGGTATGGCGATGACAACGACGCCTACCGGCAGGCCGCCGCCATGCTGGCCTTCACTTCTGACAAGCCGAAGTACAATGTCGGGGAAAAGGTCAGGCTGACCCTTCCGGAAGGCGAGGCCGGCAAGGTGCTGATCACAGTTGAGAATGGCTCACGGGTACTGGAATCCTTCTGGGCTGAATCGAAAGAAGGGGAAAACAGCTTCGCCTTCACCGCCAGCCCGGCGATGGCGCCCACGGCCTACGCCCATGTGGCGATGATTCAACCGCATGCCCAGGTTAAGAATGACCTGCCGATACGGATGTATGGCGTCATTCCCATCAGTATAGAGGACCCCGCCACCCGCCTGGCGCCCAGGATAAAGATGCCGGAAGAGCTGAAACCGGAACAGAGTTTTACCATCGAAGTGTCTGAAACTAAAGGACAGCCCATGGCCTACACCGTTGCGGTGGTCGACGAAGGCCTGCTGGGGCTGACCCGCTTCGAAACGCCCAATCCCTGGGATGTTTTCTACGCCCGTGAAGCCCTGGGCGTGCGTACCTGGGATGTTTACGACCAGGTGCTGGGCGCTTACGGCGCCCAACTGGAACGCCTGCTGAGTATCGGCGGCGACGGCGAAATCCGCCGGGGCGCTCAGGAAGACCGCGCCAACCGCTTCGAACCCGTAGCTATTCACCTGGGCCCCTTCCAGTTGAAAAAGGGTAAAACCGCCAAACATGAAATCCGCCTGCCCAACTACGTCGGAGCAGTGCGCGCCATGGTAGTGGCCGCCGACAAGGGCGCCTACGGTAGCGCGGAAAAAACCGTGCCTGTACGGCAACCGCTGATGGTGCTGGCCACACTACCTCGTGTGCTCAGCCCTGGCGAACGGCTGGAACTGCCGGTCAATGTCTTCGCCATGGACAAAAAGGTGCGCAACGCTACGGTCAGCGTTCAGGAAAAAAGCGGCCTGGTAAAAGTTGACGGCGGCTCCCGGGCCGTACAGTTCACCAAACCGGGCGACCAGATGGTGAGCTTCCCTATACAAATCAGAGAGGCCGTCGGCGTAGCCCGCTTTACCATAACGGCCAGCGGCGATGGCCAAAACGCCAAACAGGAAATAGAGATACAGGTGCGCAACCCCAACCCCTACGTTACCGAAGTGGACAGCAAGGTGCTGGATGCAGGGCAATCCCATTCCTTTGCCTTCTCCCCTGTCGGTATGCCTGGAACCAATGAAGCGATACTGGAGGTGTCGAACATTCCGCCGATCAACCTGGGCGAGCGGCTCGAGTACCTGCTGCGCTATCCCTACGGCTGCCTCGAACAGACCCTTTCGGGCGGTTTCCCGCAGCTGTACGTCAATCAGTTAATGGAACTGGACGAAACACAACAGAAAAAAGTGCCCCGCAATATCAACGCCACGATCGACAGGCTGAAACAGTTCCAACTGGGCCAGGGCGGCTTTGCCTACTGGCCGGGCGGCAATACGCCCGACCACTGGGCGACCTCTTACGCCGGCCACTTCCTGCTCGAAGCCAAGGCCCTCGGCTATTCCATACCTCCTGCCATGCTGGAAAAATGGACGCAGTTCCAGAAAAAAGTGGCCCGCATGTGGGATCCCAAAATGGAAGAATATGGCTTTTACTCCCGCGATAATTACGAGCTGATGCAGGCTTACCGCCTCTATACCCTTGCCCTGGCCAGGGAACCGGATATGGCGGCCATGAACCGCCTGCGCGAATACAAGGGCCTGAGCCTGCAGGCGAGCTGGACGCTGGCGGCAGCCTACGCCGCCGCCGGAAAACCGGAAGTGGCCAAAACCATCAGCAGTGGCCGGAGCACACAGGTTCGCGCTTACCAGGAGCTGTCATACACTTACGGCTCAGCCCTGCGCGACCGGGCCATGATCCTGGAAGCCCTTGTGCTGATGGGCGAACGCGAAAAGGCCGCCAGCCTGGTGAAATACATTTCCGACGAGCTGAGCAGCAGCCGCTGGTGCAGCACCCAGGAAATCTCCTTCTCGCTGCTGGCCATCGGCAAGTATGCCGGCAAGGCAGGCGCCCGGAGCAAGCTGGCCTTTAGCTACCAGCTGCCCGACGGCAAATCCGTCAATGCCGGCTCCAACCAGCCGGTAATGCAGATACGGATACCGGCAGACGGCAAGGGGCAGCAAAAAGTGACGGTAAAAAACACGGGCCAGGGTACGCTCTTCGCCCGTGCCATCCGTAGCGGGCAGCCGCTGGCAGGGCAGGAAACAGCCGGCGCCAACGACCTGCGGCTGGAAGTGCTGTACAAAGATATGCAGGGCGCCATCATCGACCCGGCCGCCATACCCCAGGGAACCGACTTTGTCGCCGAGGTGCGCATAACTCATCCCGGCGCCCGCCCCATCCGCTATCAGGAACTGGCGCTGAGCCAGGTTTTCCCTGGTGGATGGGAGATCGCCAATACGCGGATGGACAATATCGAGGCCTTCCCGCAGGCGGCCCGCCCCGATTATCAGGATATAAGAGACGACAGGGTGAATACTTTCTTCGGCCTGAACGAACGGCAAACGGAAACCTACCGGGTACAACTGAACGCCGCCTATCAGGGGCGGTTCTACCTCCCGGCAGTGTCCTGCGAAGCGATGTATGACAACAGCATCAGCGCCCGCGCGCCGGGAAAATGGGTGGAAGTGACGGCGCCGAGGGAGATTTGACAGAGCACGGATTTGGCGAATCCGCCCAGGAGGGCACGAGCGGGATTAAAATTAAAAGCTACTGCCCCCTCAATCCCTCACTCGCTTCCCATCCTGCCGGAAGCTGCGGACAAACTCCCCGAAGTTGTCAAACTCCTTGCGGAAGCTCAGGCCGGTGCCCACTTCCAGGCGGCTGCCACCGCCGATATCGGGTTCCAGGCGCTGATAAATCCGAAGTTTGAGGGTTCGGTCGCGGTTGAGGACGTATTCGATCACCAGGTCATTGCCCACAAAGGTGCCACTGGCTTCAGGAGTGGTGTAGGCGCTGTTGCCGATGTCCACATTCCCCCCTACTTGTATGGTCAGGCGGTCGTTGAAGAACTCCTGGCGCAGGCGCACCTGGAACTCGTCGCCCCGCCGGAGTTCCTGCTGGCTTCCCAGTTCTGCCTGGTACTGGTTGTAGGCAATGTCGAAGTCGATGCCGGATAAGGCGCCCCCGTCTGAGAAGAACTCCGAGAAAAGCTCCGTCAACAGCAAGGACAACTGGTTGGAAACAAACTCGCTGACGGTATTGTAGAAAATCTCACTGCCCTGTATGGCCAGGTCGGAAGGGAGGAACTGCCCGACGACGATGAGGCCGAACACCTGCCGGTTGAGTTCATTGGGGTCCTGCCTGATCACCCTCAGTTTGCTGTCGGTCAGGGTCTGCAGCTCGCCGGTGAGCTGGGGAAAACTGATGTCGAAGTTGATCATCGGCTGCAGGAGGTCGCCCCGCAGGTCCATGGCCAGGTTGATATCGGTGGCCTTACTGGCCTCGTTCCTTGCCTGGGGCGAGGCCTCGCCGAGGTACTCCTGGACGAAGTTCGCCACCGAAGTGGAAAGGTCTTCGTATTCCGCTTCCAGGCGGATCTGGGCGCCAAAGGGGTCTCCGGACCAACTGATGAGCCCGCCCTTTTTGATGCTGAATTCCTTATTGACGACATTGTAAAGGGTAAAGAGGTAATCTCCCTTCTCGATGACATAGTCGCCAAACATCTGGAAATCGCCGTTTCGGGGTACAAGGATGCGGATATTGCCCCTGCCGTTGCCCTTGATAATATCGCCGGCCTGCTCGTCGAAGACGATCTCTCCCTGGGCCTCTTCGGTAATGATCAGGTCCATCTCCAGGTTGACGCCGGCAGGTTCCTCCCGCGGCGGCCGCTGATCGTCTTCCGGCCGCCGTTCGCGAAACTTGATGAAGCTGAGTTCGGAGGCATCCTCTCCATAGCTCACCGGAATGACCAGGCGGGTGCCTTCTCCCACCATGGCGTTCACATAGATATCCACTTTATCGAAAGGGCCGTTGAACAGGACTTCGCCCTGCCCGATCGCCCGGCCGTAAAAGAGCTCATTATCGCCCTTTTTGGTATTGAGAGCCAGAAAACGGCGCGTTTCCAGGCGGGCGGCTATGCCCAGGTTCTTGAGGTGGTCATGGGTAATGCCTCCTCTCACCTCGGCAGTATTGTTGAGTTCATCCCGGACAATGGCGCCGCTGGCGTCAAAGAGCCGGTCATTCACGCTGATCAGGGCTTCATCGAAGGTATAGCGGGTTTGCAGGTAATTCACCGTCGTGGCCCCGTTGCGTACGGCTATAAAACCGCTGGAGTGCGGCGCTTTCGGAAAACCGTGAATGCGCAGGTTGGCATTGAAGCTACCCGCCGTATTGGAAACACTGGAACCTATCCAGTATTCGGCGATCGCTACCGGAAAGCCGACAACGTCCAGGTTAAAATCGAAATAGTTGGCCTGCTGGTTTTCGGCTATCTCCCCGCCCTGTCCGGTTGGCGCCGGGTTGTAAAAACCTTCGGCCAGGATTTGCGAAGTATCTTTGGTGATGGACAGAAAAGCATGGAAAGGGCTTTCAAGATCATCGGCCTCGGCATCCAGGCGCAATGCGCCCCAGTCGTCCTCATTGACCAGCAGGGTATCTGCCAGTATCGTCGCTTTGATGCCGGATAATTTAAAGATATCCTCCACCTGGGCGACGACATTGAACCGGCCGGCGAAATCCAGCGCGTCATAGTCCCACACCTCGTCGATAAAGCTGAAGTCGAAATTGGAGAGCCCCAGCTTCAGCCCCATCGAAGTATTGTTGCAGCGGAATTTTTTCGCGGCCGGGCAGGGGCAGGTTGTCGAGATCGGGCAGAAAAGGCCGGTC
>CAZAXA010000138.1:0-13179 GCA_964488965.1 uncultured Phaeodactylibacter sp.
GGCCATTCTGATGCATGACGCCACCCACTACCGCTTCCTGAAAAACCGGAAGTGGAACGACCTCATCACCAACGTCGCCACGATGTACCCTCTGTTCACCTCCATCGGGCAGTACCGGCAGAACCACCTGCGGCACCACAAGCACCTGAACACGGAGCACGACCCGGACTGGGTGTCCAAGCTGGGCGCCGAGGCCTTCCGCTTTCCCAAGACCAGAGGGGAATTCCTGCGGATCGTCTTTTCCTACCTCACCCTGTACCGCGGCGTAAGGGACGCCATCTGGTTCCTGAAGCGCTTTGCCCCCTCGGAGAAAACACAGCCGGCAAAAGGAGGGGACAAGCTGCCCCGGCTGGTGTTTTATGTAATTCTTTTCAGCGCCCTCACCGCCCTGGGCCTGTGGAAGTACTTCGTGCTGTTCTGGATCGTCCCTTATCTGTCTACTTTCTTCATGTTCCAGTACATCCGCAGCGTGGCGGAACACTTCGGGGAACTGGAATACGATGACGAGCTCACCTCCTCCCGGACGGTGAAGGCCACGGCTATCGAGCGCTTCTTCCTCGCCCCCCACAATGTGGGCTACCACCTGGAGCACCACCTCTACCCGGGCGTGCCCTTCTACAACCTGCCGGCGCTGCACGAGCTGCTGATGCAGGACTCAGGCTACAGAAACAAAGCGCACATCACGCAGGGGTACTGGAAGGGATTGATGCAGGAGTTGGGGAAGTAAGCAATTGGCCGGGCCTGCGGCCCGGCCATCTTACTGTCCTGCTTTTTCATTATCTTTATTACCAGAAAAAGTGCCCCATCGGCATACAGGATTTTCAGAAACTGTGAGAAGGCGGCTTCCTGGGCTTGCTCAAAGCTGAGCGCCACCGAGAAGGAATTGCCAACTAAGGCTTACCAAGGACATTGGCATTTGCACAACCCCTTTCTTTTCTCATCCTCACCATACTGCCTTTTTTTGTTCCCGCCTGCCTCCCGGAGAGCAATGGGAAAAAAGCGCCCTCGCGGACTCAGCTTCAAACAGATTCTTACATCAGAAAACCATTAACATCCTTTATCGGCTCCGGAATATCCTTTTCATCCAGCATTTCCCTCAGGTCAATTTCAATAGCCCGCGCAATGGAGGTTATCGGAACGTCATTATAAGTACCCTCAAAGGGGTTTTCCGAATAATCGCCGATTTTCTCCATTAAAAAGAAAACCCATGTGATCAATCCGGACAAGAATGGACAAATCCAAATCATCCATACATTTCTTTCTTTTATAATATCCAGCAGCCCGAAAGGAACAAAAACACAAAATACAACCATGATCCATATAGCCACAGAAGCATACTGCCTTGGAAAAGGAAAGTTTTTGATCCTTTCTGATTTTCCCTGGTCCGTGTAAAAAGCGCCAATGAGTTGGTGGAACTCCATATGCCGAAAATCCTCGAACAGCCCTTTATCCCGTAGTTCCTGCAACCTCTCCGACTGGAACTTTAAGATTTGTGTCGCTTTATTGGATTTGTTCTTTAGTTTTTCCAATTCCCCGGAAGAGATAAATTGACTCAGCTCGCTGTCCAACTTTGCATTATAATCTTCACTTACCGCAGGGGCGTATAACCCATTAACCCGGTTCTCTGTATGTTCCCACTGCCTGCTTAGCCTTAACTGGTGCCGCAGGGCGGTCAGCCACCCAAGATGCCTGTAGATCAGTTCCCTTTGGGCCTCGCGGCTGCCTTCGCCCTGTACGAAAGACACAACGGCGGCGCCGAACGTCCTGCTGTTATTTACAATACTGCCCCAGATCTTCCGCGCTTCCCATGTCCGGTCATAGGAACTGTTATTCTTAAAACCCAGATAGAAAGCGACTGCGATGCCAATCACACCCAGCGGCCCCCAGGGAAGAGAAAAAGGCGTCTCGAGAAGGTAAGAGGCCAGGCACACGGCAAAACCATAAAGCGCCCCCAGGATAAAAGGCCATTTTGACCAGTTGACGGTCATCCAGAATCCATATTTCCTTTTTATATACATAAGTTATTCTTTATTTTTAAAGAGTTAAAGGGGAGATGCCAATAATACCCAAATAAGAACCCGGTTCCAGCTCGCTGTGCGGTATGGGTTCGAAAGATACTTCAAAGCCGGCCTTTCTCAGCAAAGCTTCCCAGGTTTTCTTCGGAAAAATGCCCTCCACCGCCCGCTCGTATTCACATCTCGTCGCCTGGCCTATAACCTTTATCAGATACGCATATTCGGTTTCCACGATATTGTCATCCGGGTCAGAATCGTACGTCCATTCCAGGTAGCGAATGCTCCTTTGGCCATCGTCGTGCCCGCCGTGGCTGGTGGAGGGGCGAAAGGTCTCTTTGAAAAAGTCGGGTGCAATAAACAGCAGTCCGCCCGGCTTCAGATGCTTTCTTGCCGTTACAAACACCTTTTCCAGATCCTCTTCGGCGGTGATGAACATGATAGCGTCGTGGATGAATACCAGGTCGAATTGCCGGTTGAGATCAATCCCGCGCATATCCCCAACGAAATGCTCACAGTCCGGGTTCAGCTCCCGGCTTACCCGGATCATTTCCGGGGAGATATCGGGTAGGGTGAACCGGCACTTTTTCTTCAGGTGGAAGGCGTTATTGCCGCCGCCGCTGCCCAGCTCCAGGGCATCCTGTACGCCCGGTTTGTATTTCGAAATGATCTGCCAGTAGAGTTCCGCCTCTTCTGCGTAGTCGGCGGGGGTGGAAAGGAGATGCCACCAGCCTGCCAGTTCGTTGTAGAGTTTCATGAAGCTTTGGATGTTGGTTATTAACAAAGGTAAAGGATATAACGTTTTATATTTTTAAAACTGAAGTTGCTATTTTTGTCGATACTGTTTAAAAAACAAAGGCCATCCATGTCCCACGATCGCGTATTACAGGAGGTCGCTACCGTCACCATCGAGCTGTTGCTGCACGAACCCTTCTTCGGCCACTTCCTGACCGGCCTGATCAAGGAGGTGAATCAGCAGACGCCTACCCTGGGAGTGCGGCTGGCCGGGCCGGATTCGGTGCAGTTGTCCATCAACCCGGATTTCTGGGCCGAGGTGCTGACGGAGCAGAAATACCGCTACGGGGTCATCAAGCACGAAATCCTGCATATCGCCCTGCGGCACCTCCTGATAGCGGATAAATTCAAGTACAAACAGATTTTCAATATTGCTGCGGACATCGTCGTCAACCAATACGTCGAACCCGGCAAGCTGCCGCAAGGAGCCATCCTGCTGGAGCAGTTCCGTGATTTCCGCATGGCGCCGGGCCAGGATGTGGGTTACTACTACAAACGCCTGTTGCGGGAATGCCGCAAGGGGCAGGGGGCTTCCGGGCAGGGCCATGAAGAATATGGAGAGGGCGCTTCCGATTGTACATCGCCTTCCGGAAAAGAGCCCGGCAGAGGCGGGGCGGGCGGCTCGTCGCACCAACGCCTGGAAGAACTGCTCAGCGGCAGGAACGAATGGCTGCAGCGCCATGACGAATGGCACCGCCAAATGGGCAAGCTGTCCGCCGCCGAGCGCAGCAACCTGGAACAAACCCTGGATTCCATCATTCAGATCGCAGCGGAGCGGACGGGGGAGCGCGAGATCGGCAACCTGCCCGGAGAGCTGAAGTCCTTCCTCAAAGCCCTGGAAGCCTGCCACAGGCCTTCCCTCGACTGGCGGCGCGCCTTGCGCCTCTTTGCCAGCAGCAGCAACCGCACCTACCTGAAGAATACCATCCGCCGGCCGTCCAAACGCTATGGCGCCACACCGGGCATCAAAATCCGCCGCAGGCAACGCCTGCTCGTGGCGGTAGATACCTCGGGCAGTGTGAGCGACGCCGAAGTACAGCGCTTTTTCAGCGAGATATACCAGATCTGGCGCCACGGCGCCGAAGTGATGGTGGTAGAATGCGATACGGAGATCAAACGGCAGTATCCCTACCGCGGCCATGCGCCCGGTTTCGTGATGGGCCGTGGCGGCACCGACTTCAACGCGCCCCTGGAGTTTGCCAATAAACATTACCATCCCGACGGCATCGTCTACTTTACCGATGGCTTTGCCCGTATGCCCCGCGTGGAGAGCCGCTACCCGCTGATGTGGCTGATCACGCCCAATGGGTTGCAGGAGCATACGGGGATATGGGATCATCTGCCGGGGAGGAAGGTGAAGATGAAGTGATTCGTGTATTCGTGGGGCGAACAGTGGAAGATTTATCTGGATATCTGGAATGGATTGTAGGGTTGCTTATTGGACACCCCTGAAGATAATTGTAAATTGGCGGGGCTAAAAACGAAAAACCCCCTTACGATGAGAGTGTTATTCCTTTCCCTGGGCCTGCTGCTGGCCGCCTGCGGCTCCGGCGGGCAGAAGGCCGGCGGCGATGCGGAAATAACTGAAGCGGCCATCAGCCCGGACTCCCTCCGCACGCTTTATACCACTTTCAAGGCTGCCCTTGCGGAGCCTATGCCCACCTATCAGGGCAAAGAAGAGGGCAGGCTGCATCCGGTAGATGAAGCTCCTCTGGATACCGCCTTTTTCGTATTCCGGGAGCAGCTCCGGCAGACGGTGGCCCACAGGGATGTCTTTGGCCTGCTGGAAGCAGCGGCGAAGGACATCGAGCTGGGCTTCGGCGCTGAGAACGGATTCGACGATTTCGTCGGCATATGGGGCCTGGATTCCAGGCAACCGGATACCCTGGCCATCTGGCCGCTGCTCGGGCGCCTTCTGGAGGGCGGCGGCATCTTTTCCGACAACCGCACGGTTTTCACCGCTCCCTATTTTTTTGCCACCTGGCCGGCTCAGTACGACCCCATTGATTACGGCGTCATTGCCGGGGCGGGAGTGCGCCTGCGGGAAAAGCCCAGCCTGAACAGCCGGATACTCAAGACCATCTCTTACGATATCGTCACCATCCTGGAAGAAACGCAGGAGGAGGAGATCGGGGGCGAAACTTTCCCCTGGGTGCAGGTAGAACTGCTCAGCGGCACGCAGGGCTATGTGTTCGGCAAGTTCATCGGCGACCCCGCGGGCTACCGGGCAGGCTTCCGGAAGACGGAGGACGGCCGGTGGCGGATGAGCTTCCTGCTGGCAGGGGATTGAAGCCGGCGCCCCTGACAAAAATCATTGTCTTTTTCAGGTAAAGGCCCTTTATTACACCAGCTCTGCTTCCCCCCGTTAACAGCTAAAAAAACAACATCCAGGCAAACCGCTTCCGGTTTCGTTTTCTTTAAAGGAAAGCCTATGCAGTGAGTAGATTTACATGAACAAAAGGAAAACGACATGGGAACTACAACACACTTCATCCGCCGGGCGTGCATAGGTCTGGCGCCGGCGCTTCTGGTATGGGCGCCGCTTTTCTGCCAGAACAATTATGAAGAGAAGAGGGAAAACGATAATATTCCTGCTTTTGAACTACGCCAGAACTACCCCAATCCTTTCCACTTTACCACTTCTTTGGAGTTCACCGTGCCAGAACGGGCCACAACTACCCTGGAAATGCTGGACATGACCGGCAGGAAGGTGGCTACGCTCATGGCCGGCACACTGGAACCGGGCTCTTACCTGACCGTCTTTAATGCCCGGGAAGTGCCCCGGGGCGTTTATGTCTTCCGCCTGCAGGCGGGGAAACACACCGCTTCAAAGATGGGCATAGTGATGAAATGAAGGCCGTGCGCCGAGAATGAAAATGGCCATAATGAGGAGTGTTTGCAGCGAATATAACAAAAGCCGGGCAGGGTGGGTAACTCCCGGAGGATATGTCAAATACAACTGGAAACCGTAAGGCCAGCCCAATCAACCAATTTTACCCGGCTGAACTTTAGTGAAGACGGGCAACCAATCAACCATACCCGCCGGCTAGCAATTCTTTCCATAAGGTTACTTTTTGTTTGAAGGGCCGGTCCTGACAGCAAAAGTGGCCGGGGCGCCCCTGGCCTGGTTTGGGCCTGCGGGCCGCCTTTTTTTAACAGGATGATGTCTCATCCTCTTTCCTCATTTGCCCCGGTACTTACAAGTCAATACGGATCCACATCCACATTCACCCTTACGCCGCTGCAGCCCGGGCTTTGCTGCAGAACGCCGATGGCCTCCTGCAGCGCCTCTTTGGCGTAGCGGATTTTTTTCGCATCGCGCGGCAGTTTGATCAGAAAATCCAGCAGGTAGAAACCGCGCACGCGGCCGACGTAGGGCGCCGCCGGGCCGATGGCCCATTCCCCGAGCTTGCTCTTTAAGGCCTTTTCGAAGATCAGGGCGCCATCGTTGAGGGTCGTCGGGGTTTTGTGTTTCAGGGTGATGCGGATGAGGCGGTAGTAGGGCGGGTATTTGAACTCCTGCCGCTCCGTCATTTCTCGGGTGAAGAAGCCGGCATAGTCGTTGGCCAGCACTTCGCGGAGGACCGGGCTGGCGGTGTTGAAGGCCTGTATGACCACTTTGCCCTGTTTGTGCTTGCGGCCGGCGCGGCCGCTCACCTGCAGCATGAGCTGGAAGGCGCGCTCTCCGGCGCGGAAGTCGGGAAACTGCAGCAACTGGTCGGCGCTGAGGACGCCGACGACGCCCACCTTCTCGAAGTCCAGCCCTTTGGTGACCATCTGGGTGCCGACCAGGATATCCAGCCGGCCTTCCTCGAAATCGTTGATTAGTTGGGCGTGAGCATTTTTGCCGCGGACGGTTTCCAGGTCCATCCGCCCGATCTTCGCTTTGGGCAGGTAGATTTTGAGTTCGTCCTCGACCTTTTCGGTGCCGAAGCCCTGCAGCGCCAGTTGTTTGGAGCCGCAGGCGGGGCAGGTGTCGGGCAGGCCGGTAGTATAGCCGCAGTAGTGGCACTTCAGGGCGCTTTTGAACTTGTGGTAGGTCAGGCTGACGTCGCAGTGGATGCATTCCGAATGCCAGTCGCAGGTGAGGCAGCGGTAAACCGGCGAATAGCCCCGGCGGTTCTGAAACAGGATGGCCTGTTCGCCCCGTTCCAGGGCCGCCTTCAGTTCTTCCAGCAGGGCGGAGGTGAAGTGGGAATGGAGCTTCTGCTCCAGCATTTCCCTCTTGGCGTCGACGAGCTGCACTTCCGGCAGCTGAAGGCCGCCGAAGCGCTCCGGCATGGCCACCAGCCCGTATTTGCCGGTTTTGGCGTTGAAATAAGACTCGATGGAAGGAGTGGCGGTGCCCAGCAGGGCTTTGGCGCCGTGCAGGCGGGCGAGGTAGATGGCGGCGTCGCGGGCATTGTAGCGGGGGCTGGGGTCGTACTGCTTGTAGGAGTTGTCGTGCTCCTCATCGACGATGATGAGCCCCAGCCGGCGGAAGGGCAGGAAAAGGGCCGAACGGGCGCCGAGCACGACGGGTTTGCCCTGCAGCACGCTGTTCCACATCTCCACCCGTTCATTATTGCTGAGGCGGGAGTGGTAAATGGAGATATCCTTGCCGAAGATTTTCTCCAGGCGGCCGGTGATCTGTGTGGTCAGGGCGATCTCAGGCAGCAGGTAGAGCACCTGCTCGCCCCTCTGGATGGCCTCTTTCATCAGTTCGATGTAAACGCGCGTCTTTCCGCTGCCGGTGACGCCGTGCAGCAGGACGGCGTTCTTCTCCCGGAAATTGCCGCGGATTTCCGCCAGCGCCTGTTCCTGTTGCCCGGAGAGCGTATCGGCATCCACCGTTTCTTCTTCGTACCCGCCCAGCCGGCTGACCTCCCGTTCGTAGAGTTCAAAGATGCCTTTCTTCTCCATGGCCTTCAGCACCGGGCTGTCGACGCCGGCCCTGGCGTAAATGTCCTGCCGACGGATGAATTCCAACTGCCGGGACAACTGCACATAGGCCATCAGGGCCTCTGCCTGCCGGGTGGACCGGCTGCAGAGTTCGAAGGCCTTTTCCAGCAGTTCCTTCCGGGAGGCGTAAGGCTCCTGCAGGCGCACACAGGCCACTGTTTTGGGCTGGTACCTGGTTTTCAGATCCTCCCTGAGGTAGATGATCCGCTTTTCCAGCATGCGGCGGATCAGGGGATAAACGGTTTTCTGCTGCAGGATACCCCGCACATCGCCGATGCTGATCTCCTGTTGTATGGTGAGCGCCTCGGCTATGAGGTATTCCTTATCGTCCAGCCCGCCGAGATCCTCGTCGAAAAGGGGGCTCAGGGCCAGGCGCGTCTCGCTGGACAGCTTGAGGTGAGCAGGCAGGGCGGCCTGCATCACCTCGCCCAGGGTGCACAGATAATAATCGGCCAGCCATTGCCAGAGCTGCAGTTGCAGCTTATTGACGATGGGCTCCTCATCGACTACCGAAAGGATGGGCTTGGGCCGGTAGGCCTCCGGCGCCCGCTGATGCACTTCGATCACCAGGGCCGTATATAGTTTGGCCTTGCCGAATTGCACCTCCACCCGCTTGCCAAAGCGCAGCTCCGGGATGAGGAGCTCCGGAACCGCATAGGTGTACGGCCTGGGCACTGCCAGGGGCAGGATGACCGTAACGTAGGTTTGGGTAGCGGCAATGGGGTGCATGGAGCGGTTGATTTTTGATTTTTGATTTTTGCCCGTCCGTCTAGCCAGCCGGATAAGGCTCTGTGAGCCGGGTAAAATTTTTGATTTGAGGGCCGGGCTTCTTTCAGTTGTTAAAATTATAATCTTTTTGTTTAAACAACAAGGGGTTTTAAAACAAAAAAGTAAAAGTTTTGCTTGTCAAATATAGGCAAGCGGCTTAATACCACAAAAATTGCCGAAGAATCAAAAATCATTGCCTTTTTCCTGCTATAGGCCTAATATGCGGTATTCTTTTTCCCCAAACCTGATCTTATGAAAGAAACACAAGACGCTCTTATCCTTCAGGGCGGCGGCGCGCTGGGCGCCTATGAAGTAGGCGTTATCGAGCGCCTGATGGAACAACCCGGCTTTCGGCCGGAGGTAATCGCTGGCGTGTCCATCGGGGCGGTTAATGCGGCGGCGCTGGCGGGCGCCCGGGAAGACCCCCTGTCCACCCTCAAGGCCTTATGGGAAGAATTTACGGTCGCGCCTCCCGTGCCGGCGCCGGAAGCCGTAGAACCCTACCTGTCGCTGTTTGGCAATCCCGGTTTGTACCGCATGCGCACGGACTTTGCCGCCTGGCCTTTCTGGACGAGCTTTTATGACACCGGCCCGTTGCGCAGGGTTCTGGAAAAATATATCGACTTTGAACGTTTGAACCGGAGCAGGACAAAAGTGGCCGTGACCGCCGCCAATGTCCGCACCGGCGAGATCGAGGTATTTGATAACCACAGCCCCGGCAAGGGCCTCGCGCCCGGCCACATCCTGGCCAGCGGCAGCCTGCCGCCCGGTTTCCCCATGACGCAGGTCGGGGAAGAATGGTACTGGGATGGCGGCCTGTTCAACAATACGCCATTGCTTCCGGCCATCGAAAGGCTCGATGCCGGCCCGGAGGTCGGCAAACGCCTGTTCGTGGTGAAGCTGTTCCCCACCGAGAGCCTCCTGCCCCGGAATATGGGCCAGGTCTTCGACCGTATCCTGGAACTGGTATTTGCCGGCAAACTGTCGCGCGACCTGGATACCGCCGAACGGGTCAACCAGTACGTCGGCTTCGTCCACCGTATCGACGAACTGCTGGATACCGTTGAGGATGAAGCGGCGGTTGCCGGGATACGGGCCATGCCCGGCTACCGGCGCCTGCAGCAGTATAAGGCCCTTCAGCAGGTCGTCTGTATCGAGAACAAGGACCTGGAAATTGCCACCGGCCCCTTCGATTTCAGCCGGCGGCGCATTGAAGAACGCATGGAAGCGGGATACCGCGACGCGGGGGAAGCCCTGGAGGCGATGAGAAAGAAGGAAAAGGAGGAACAGCCGGTTTCTGCGTAAACCGATTTTTCTTAACCAAACTCCCAACTATCATGAAAAAGGTATTGTTTTTTGGCTTGCTCTTAATCCTGGCCAGCGGTTGCCCGGAACAGCCTTCCGGCGGAACCCTGGAAATCTCCTATGGCCAGACGGCGGAAGTGCCCGGCGAACAGATGAAGGCCACCTTCACCGCGGCCACCGACAGCCGCTGCCCCAAAGATGTAGACTGTGTGACGGCCGGCGAGGCAAAAGTCTCCCTCACCGTCGACAAGGGCGGCGCCAGCGAGGCCATCGAACTGACAGCCAAAGGCCTGTGCCATGAAGAGGATGGCAGCTGCGGCAGTGAGGCTATCGCCCTGGGTTACCGCTTCCGCCTGCTGTCGCTCAACCCCTATCCCGAGCAGGACGTCATGCCGAATCCGGAGGATTATGTGGTGAAGGTAGAGTATTCGGTGTTTCAGACGAACTGAGGGGGGCCGGGTTTCTGGTTTCTGAGATTTCTGGTTTCGGGCCGGCCATGAACCGACAACAAACAACCGACAACCAGCAACCAGCAACCAGAAATCCACAAAACCCGGTATCTGATATTTTCTCAATACCCTTGTTACTTCAAAGGGTTGGACACCACCTCAAAAATTTCCTCTTTCCGCTCAAACCGCACCGGAAGGAAGAGTTCCGTCATGGCAATATTGCTCAGCAGGTGCCCGCCGGGCCTGTCCACCCGTATCCGGCTGCCGGGGATGAGCCCCAGGTAGGGCGCCAGCTGGTCGGCCAGGTGTTCATCGGCGGGGGCGCCGGAGCGGAGGGCCTGGTTGAGCCGCTGCGCCGCTTCCCGGCCGACGGTTTCGGCGGGCTTGCCGCGTTCGCCCAGGGCGTCGGCGCCCAGGGAAAGGGGCGTGCCGGAAGGGGAGCGGTTGACTTCTGCCCAGAGGGTAATACCTGCTCCGGGGTTATGCGCCGGGCCGTAGGCGGCGTCAATATGCACCGGGCAATGCCAGTTCCCGAGTTCCTCCTTTGCGGCAGCGGCCATCCGTTCCGCAACCTGCCGTTCCGCCAGCGCATCAGCGGCGAAAGCAATGCCGGCTATGCGGGCCGGCGCGCCCCGTTCGGCGAGTTGATAAGGCTGAAGCCCGGCCGCCTCTTTCCAGGATGATAACTTAGGCTGGATATGTACCGCCACCTCGCCGCCGCCCCTGGGGTAGTAACCCCGGCGGATGATCTCCAGTTCTATTTTCCCGAGATCGCTCAGATAGGGGAGAAGTACATGCTGCGTGTACTCCACGGGCGGCTGCCATTTGCCGCAGGAACCGCCCCGCAGCCGGAGGGTAGTGGGCCCGGAGGCGAAAAGCAGGGGCGGCAGCAGGGCCTGCAGCAGCAGCGAGATGCTGCCCGCCGTGCCGATGTCGAAGAAGTATTGCCCGGCCTGTACCGGGCCGGGTTCGAAGGACAGCGCTTCGGCGCCCCGCCGCACCTCCGTCGCCTGCGCCCCGCTGATGGCCTGCAGCGCCTCGATGGCCCTGAGGTGCTGCGCCTTCAGCCCCGGCTGCGGCCGGCCGGCGCGGATGTGCGTCATGTGGAAAGGGCGCCCGGTGAGGGTGGCCAGCGCCAGGGCGGTGCGCACCATCTGGCCGCCCCCTTCGCCTTGTGAACCGTCGATGTGCAGCATGGTTAATCCTGGAATTACTCCGGGAACTCCGGGTCGAAAGTTTTGATGGTAAGGGCCAGCAGTTCAAAAAACTCATCGGCAGTGCCATCGATGGACCGCCTTACCCAAAAACCGGGGCAGGCGAAGCCTTCATAGGCATCGTAGCCTTCCTTTTCAAGAGATTCGGCAAAATCCCGGAAAGATTCCTGCAAAAAGAGACTCGGCTCGGACAGGAAAACGCTCTCGGAATACTTTTTGGGCTCCGCAGCGAGGAGCGCCAGGTAGCCATCCATTACTTCCCGATTGTTGGCCCCTGCCTCATAGGCCAGGTAATAGGTGCGCAGGTATCGCTTCAGCTCCCTGTCGTAAAGGGCCTGGGCGTTGTCGACGAATATTTTGTTGCTGAACAGGCTGGCCAGGCTGGTGTGGAGTTTAGTTAAAAACTTCGGGTTGTACCTGCCGAATTCCCTGGCGCTGTTGTAATTGACGCCTTGCTCGTGAGGGCCGCTCAGAAAGGCCTTTTCTCCGATGATGCTTTCCAGCACCGACTTCCCCAGCACCTGACTGGCGATCTGGTACCTTCCCCTGATACCACTCTCCGGTATCCAACTGCTTATGCTTTCGTAATCCAGGCGGGTATTGGCGCTCATATTCTGCCAGTCGGCAACGGTGAGCTTTATTTTATCGCTTAATCTTTCTAAGGAAAAGCCGGGTTTGGTGGTGCAGGCGAAGAAGGCGAGGCCGATGGCCAGCGCGAAGAGCAGCAGGGTTTTGCGTTTCATTGCGTTTTTGTCTGGAAGGTAGTGTATTTACCGGGGAAGCACAGTCACTGGCTGTTTATTTTTTTCCTCGTCGAAGCTGGTGCTCCCCTTAGCCCGGAAAATTCACCAGAATTTTCCGCCCTTCGGGTTGACGAATTGTAAAATTTTGTTTATCAATATCTTATAAAATTTGGGTTCATTTTAATATCAATATATCGGAGCTCAAATTTGGGTTTTCAAAATTTTGCAATTGTCAGGGCTAACCCTGACACAATAGATTGAAAATCAATTGATTTTCAATCTATTGTCGTCATTATTCATGGTTTGCCATGAATAATCCGGGTTAGCCCGTAGGGCGGCAAGGGGAGTTAGAGGGGTTCTGAGGCGAGGAAAAAAATTTGAGGCCGACAAAATGAAACACACCCGAATAAAAAGGAAATCCTCCCTTCTCACCAACTTTCCTTATCTTTTGAGCGCCTAAAATATATTCATCGTGGCAAGTAAAAACAATACACATAAGCCCTCCTTCACGCAGCCGCTGCCGGATGGCGCCGCCTTCGATCTGGTCTTCGTCGAAGGGGGAGTCTTTATGATGGGCGACGAAAAAAGCGGGGCCGATAATGAAAAGCCCGAACACCAGGTTAAAGCCCCTTCCTTTTACATGGGTAAATACCCCGTCACGCAGAAGCTTTGGCAAACCATTATGAAAGAGAACCCCTCGCGGTTTCAGGGAGAAAACCGGCCGGTAGAGCAGGTTTCCTGGGATGATGTTCAGGATTTTATTAGTAAGCTGAACAAGAAAACCAGTAAGGCTTTTCGCCTGCCCACGGAAGCGGAGTGGGAATACGCGGCTCGTGGCGGCAAATACAGCCAGGGTTTTATTTACTCGGGGAGCGACAAGCTGAAACAGGTTGGCTGGTATGATGAAAACAGTGATGGAGAGACTCATGACGTCGGCCTGTTGCTTGGCAAC
>CAZAXA010000139.1:0-13102 GCA_964488965.1 uncultured Phaeodactylibacter sp.
GACGACGGCGATGGCGTTGCCGAAGTGGGGGAGACGATCACCTACACCTTTAAAGTAACGAACACGGGTAACGTAACCCTGACTAACATCACCATAGCGGACCTGAACGTGGCCGTCATGGGCGGCCCGATACCCAGCCTGGCGCCGGGCCAGATGGATCAGGTAACCTTTACCGGCACCTATACACTGACCCAGGCGGATGTCGATGCCGGCAGCTATACCAACCAGGCGGTGGCTACTGCGCTGCCACCACTTGGCCCGCCCATAACGGACGATTCGGATGACCCGCTGAATCCGGCAGATATAGACACCGACGGCGATACCGAGCCGGACGACCCGACGGTGACAGGCCTGCCTCAAACCCCAGAATTGACGGTCGAAAAAGTTGACGCTCTGGATGATGGCGGCGACGGCCTGCAGGCCGGCGACTTCATCGATTATTCGATCACGGTAACCAATACCGGCAACGTCACGGTAAGCGGCGTGACAGTCAACGACCCGGAAATACAAGGCCTGATCTGCGTTCCTGCCGCTCCGGCGACGCTGGCGCCCGGCGAGAGCATGGTTTGCACCGGCTTCATTACGCTGTCGCAGGCCGATATCGACGCCGGTTCTTACAGCAACACCGCCACGGGCAGCGGCCTGGACCCGAACGGCGCTCCGGTAACCGACGGTTCCGACGACCCGGACACCCCGGCGCCGGACGACCCGACGGTAACGGACCTGCCACAGGCACCGGAACTGACGGTAGAGAAAGTCGATGCCCTCAACGATGGTGGCGACGGCCTGCAGGCCGGCGATTTCATCGACTACACCATTACGGTAACCAATACCGGCAACGTAACGGTGAGCGGCGTAACCGTCAATGACCCGGAAATTACGGGCATGGTTTGTATTCCGGCTGCTCCCGCCACCCTGGCGCCCGGGGAGAGTATGGTTTGCGTAGGCTTCTACCAGCTGACCCAGGCTGATATCGATAATGGCTCCTTCAGCAATACGGCTACGGCCAGCGGCCTGGACCCGAATGGCGCTCCTGTAACTGACGGTTCTGACGACCCGGATACTCCGGCGCCGAATGACCCGACGGTGACGCCCCTGCCGCAGACTCCCGATATGCAGCTGGAAAAAACGGGAACCTGGAACGATGACGGCGATGGTGTCGCTGAGGTGGGTGAGACGATCACTTATACCTTTAAAGTAACGAATACAGGTAACGTAACCCTTACCAACATCACGATAGCTGACCTGAACGTTACCGTTATGGGCGGCCCGATCCCCAGCCTGGCGCCCGGCCAGATGGATCAGGTGGCCTTTACCGGAACCTACACGCTGACCCAGGTGGATATAGATAACGGCAGCTTCACCAACCAGGCGGTGGCCACGGCCCTTCCGCCCTTAGGCCCGCCGATAACTGACGATTCGGATGACCCGGCCAATCCGGCAAACATAGATACCGACGGCGATACCGAGCCGGACGACCCGACGGTTACTCCGCTGCCGCAGGCGCCCGAACTGACGGTTGAAAAAGTCGACGCTCTGAACGACGGCGGCGACGGCCTCAACCCCGGCGATTTCATTGACTACACGATTACGGTCACCAATACCGGCAACGTCACCATCAGTGGCGTGACGGCCAATGACCCCGAGCTGACGGGCCTGGTATGTGTTCCCGCCGCACCGGCCACCCTGGCCCCGGGCGAGAGCATGGCCTGCACCGGATCTTACCAGATCACGCAGGCGGACATCAATGCCGGCGTTTACAGCAACGTAGCAACCGCCGATGGTTTGGACCCGAACGGTACGCCGGTCACCGATGAATCTGACGACCCGGATACCCCGGCGCCGAACGACCCGACCGAGACGGTACTGGTGGTGAATCCTGAGCTGACGGTCGAGAAAACCGACGCCCTGAATGACGGCGGCGACGGCCTGCAGGCGGGTGATGTCATTGATTATACCATTACCGTAACCAATACGGGGAATGTGACGATCACTGGTGTGACGGTCAATGACCCGGAATTGCAGGGTGTGGTTTGCATTCCGGCGGCTCCGGCCACGCTGGCGCCAGGGGGAAGCATGGTTTGCACCGGCTTCTACGTACTGACGCAGGCCGACATCAACGCCGGTTCTTACAGCAATACCGCCACCGCCAACGGCACAGCTCCGAACGGCGATCCGGTATCGGACAGCTCCGACGACCCGGATACTCCGGACCCGGATGATCCGACCGTGACGAATCTGCCGCAGAACCCGGCGCTGGAAGTTCTTAAAACCGATGCGCTGGACCTGACATTTGGCGATTGTGTCGTGCCTGACAACGGCTCCGGCACCATCAACCTGCCGCCGCCCTGCTCTTACCTGGGCGATATGGCCATCATCAACGGCCTGCCTCCCGGGTCACAGATCAATATCAGCGCCGACCTGGACAACTTCCTTATTACTTCCACAGTACCGGGAGGATCATTAGGCGGAGAGCGGGTGAATTTCACCGGAACCCTGGTTATAGACATGACGGGGCAGGGTGGCCTGGCCGGCTTCAACCGGCACATCAGCCTGCCGGTCTCCGGTATCATGGACTTTGCTCCGCGTACGCCCGGCGATGCGGTTCAGGATTTTGACGCCGCGCTGATCAGCCTGAGCGGCGTGATCTTCGGCGACCCCGATTTTGACCTGCTCCGCGTGCGTGCCGGCTCCAACTTTGGCCTGCCCAGCCCCGGCCATACCACCCTGACCCGCTTAGGCCCTCCGGGCGGCGATTTCAACGTCGACAGCTTCTTTGACATCACCTACCGGATCGACTTCCAGGGAGCGCCCGGCAGCGTGCTGGATGGCATGAGTGGAAACACCCAGGCGCAGAGTCCCTTCCAGGCCGGCGGCCCGACGGTGACCGGGGTTTCGCCCGGTGCAATGATCCTGTACGATATTACGGTAACCAATACGGGTAATGTGACGATCACTGGCGTAACCGTCGATGACCCGAATGCCGATCCCGGTTCGGTCAGCTGTCCGCAGACGGACCTGGAGTCGGGCGAAAGCATGGCCTGTACCGCCAAGCGGACCCTGACGCAGGCCGACATCGACGCCGGTTTATTCGTCAACACGGCTACGGCCACCGGCAACGACCCTGCCGGCAACCCGGTCACCGATGGTTCCGACGACCCGGACACTCCAGCTCCGGACGATCCGACCGTGACCCCGATCCCGCAGGCGCCCGAATTGACGGTCGAAAAAGTAGACGCCCTGAACGACGGCGGCGACGGCCTGCAGGCCGGGGATTTCATCGACTACTCCATTACTGTAACGAACACTGGCAATGTTACCATAAGCGGCGTGACGGTCAATGACCCTGAACTGCAGGGCGTGATCTGTGTGCCTTCCGCTCCGGCTACGCTGGCTCCGGGAGAAAGCATGCTTTGCACCGGCTTCATCATTCTGTCGCAAGCAGATATTGATAACGGCTCTTACAGCAATACGGCCACGGCCAGCGGCCTGGACCCGAACGGTGCTTCGGTAACGGACGGCTCGGATGACCCGGACACTCCGGGCCCCCACGACCCGACGGTGACCGATCTGCCGCAGACGCCTGAACTGACGGTTGAGAAAGTCGACCAATTGAATGACGGTGGTGACGGCCTGCAGGCCGGCGACTTTATCGACTATACCATTACGGTAACGAATACCGGCAACGTAACGGTCAGCGGTGTGACTGTCAATGACCCGGAATTGTCGGGCGTCGTATGCGTACCGGCCGCTCCGGCCACTTTGGCCCCGGGCGAGAGCATGGTCTGCACCGGTTTCTACCAGCTGACACAGGCCGATATCAATAATGGTTCTTATAGCAACACGGCAACGGCTGACGGCCTGGATCCGAACGGTACTCCGGTTACCGACGGCTCTGACGATCCGGATACGGCGACGCCGGACGATCCGACGGTCACCGAACTGCCGCAAACGCCCGAGCTGACCGTCGAAAAAGTCGACGCATTGAACGACGGCGGGGATGGCGTGCAAGTTGGTGACTTCATCGACTACTCCATCACCGTGACCAATACCGGCAACGTAACGATCAGCGGTGTGACGGTCAACGACCCTGAACTGCAGGGCCTGATCTGCGTTCCTGCCGCTCCGGCCACCTTGGCGCCGGGTGAGAGCATGGTTTGCACCGGTTTCATTCAGCTGACACAGGCGGATATCGACGCCGGTTCTTACAGCAATACGGCTACGGCCACTGGCTTGGATTCCAATGGCACGCCGGTAACCGACGGCTCCGACGACCCGGATACGGCTACGCCGAACGACCCGACGGTGACTGACCTGCCGCAAACGCCTGAGCTGACGGTTGAGAAGACCGATGTCCTGAACGATGGCGGTGACGGCGTACAGGCCGGTGATGTCATCGAATACACCATTAAGGTCACCAACACCGGCAACGTCACGATCCGTGATGTTGTGGTGAATGAGCCGGACCTCATCGTAATGACCTGCTCCCCTGGCGCTTTGGTCGACCTGGCCCCGGGCGAGATGATGACCTGCACGGGTACCTATACCATCACGCAGGCAGACATTGACGCCGGTTTCCACCTCAACGCAGCATCGGCCGACGGCCTGGATCCGAACGGTACATTGGTAACTGATGAGTCCGACGATCCGGACACCCCGGCGCCGAATGACCCGACGGTTACGGGTCTGCCGCAGACGCCTGAACTGACAGTTGAGAAAGTGGATGCCCTGAATGACGGCGGCGATGGCGTTCAAGCCGGTGATATCATCGACTACTCCATCACGGTAACGAATACCGGTAATGTGACGATCACTGGAGTGACGGTCAATGACCCGGAGATTCTTGGTTTGATCTGCGTGCCTTCTGCTCCGGCCACTCTGGCGCCGGGTGAGAGCATGGTTTGCACCGGCTTCATTGTATTGTCGCAAGCCGACATCGACGCCGGTTCCTATAGCAATACCGCCACAGCCAGCGGCCAGGACCCGAACGGCGCCCCGGTAACCGATGGCTCCGACGACCCGGACACTCCGGCGCCGAATGACCCGACGGTGACCGGTCTGCCGCAGACGCCTGAGCTGACGGTCGAGAAAGTCGACTTCCCGGATTATGGCGCCAATGGCGTGCCTGATATAGGTGATGTGATCGACTACCAGATCACGGTGACGAACACCGGTAACGTAACCATCAGTGGTGTGACGATCAACGACCCGATGCTTTCGGGCCTGATCTGCAGCCCCACCGCTCCGGCCACTTTGGCGCCGGGTGAGAGTATGGTTTGCACCGGCTTCTACCAGCTGACGCAGGCGGACCTCGACTCTCGCATCGTTTCCAACCAGGCTACGGCCAGCGGTACTGATCCGAACGGCGCTCCGGTAACGGACGAATCGGACGACCCGGACACTCCGGACCCGAACGACCCGACCATCACCGAGCTGCCCTGTGTGACGATCGAAGCCTGGGTTTACCTGGAAGGCGCCGCCATCTTTTCCGACGGTTCGGAGAACTACGCGCTGCCGATGCGCACCGACCTGAACGGCCTGCGCCTCCTGCCGGGCCAGACGCTGGAAGACCTGTTCCTGGGAGTACAGTACACGCCCGCCGGGCAGCCCTACAACATCGCCCCCTGGAACTACTTCGGCACCGAAGGCGACGCCTTTGACTCCGCTGGCGATCCGCTCCTGGGTGATGCCGGCTATCCGGCAACGGTAGTGGATTGGGTACTGGTATCCCTGCGGGATAATCCGAACGGCGCCGGCGGTCCGATCTGCCAGGCAGCAGCCCTGCTGCACGAAGACGGCAGTATTCAGTTCGTCGATGAATTCCAGTGCTGCGATGTCGACCTCGGCCAGAGTTACTACCTGGTGATCGAGCACCGCAACCACCTGATCGTGATGTCGCATCAGCCGATCGCCATCACGGGAGGGGTGATCAGCTACGACTTCCGCATACAGCAAAGCTACGTCGATGATCCCTTCGGCTTCGGCCATGTCGGCCAGAAGGAGATCCTGCCCGGTGTCTGGGCAATGCACGGCGGCAACGGCAACCAGACGCTTTCTCCGGAATCCGATACGGACATCAACTTCGATGACCGCACTTACTGGGAATCCGAGAACGGCGACATTGCCAAGTACCGCATCGGCGACTACAACCTGAACGGCGACACGAACTTCAACGACCGCCGCGTTTGGGAATTGAACAACGGCAAGTTTACCAGCGTGCCGAGAGATTAGGAGCCTGAGCCCTTTGAGGTTTTCGAAACCTCAAAGGATGGGTTCTGAACGTACGGAGAAATTAAATGGATTGTTAAGCCCTAGTAAATAAACGAGCCGCCTCGGAAGTGTTTCCGAGGCGGTTTTTTCGTATGGGCTGGCCGCAATGAGCCGCCGAAACACCGCAAAACCCAAAACCGAATAACCAATTTCCCTTATCTTTGCAGCATGAAAAAGCTACCCATCGGCCTACAGGATTTTCGGGGGCTCCGGGAGGGGGGATACCTCTACATTGATAAGACACCATATATATATAGGCTCATCGAGTCGGGGAAGTACTACTTCCTCTCCCGCCCGCGCCGCTTCGGCAAGTCACTGACCTTGTCTACTATCAAGGAACTGTTCAGGGGAAGCCGGGAACTGTTCGATGGCCTGTGGGTTGCGGATCAGTGGGGCTGGACGGAGCAATATCCGGTGGTGCATATTTCTTTCAGCAGCATCGGCTATCAGCAGCATGGCCTGGAGAAAGCTATCGACATTATGCTGGAGCAACAGGCCGAAACATTCCAGATAAAATTTGAACGGGAAGGTATCAGCCTGAGGTTTAGGGAGCTACTGGAAAAGCTGGCCGCCAGGAACAATAAGGTGGTCTTACTGATCGACGAATACGACAAGCCGTTGATCGACTACCTCCACGATCTGGACAGGGCCCTGGAGCATCAGAAGATCCTGAAATCCTTTTATTCCATCATCAAGGACAGCGATCCCTACCTTCGGTTTCTGCTGGTCACCGGCGTGTCCAAATTCACTAAAGTGTCCATCTTTTCTGACCTGAATAACCTTCAGGACATTACCGTTCACCCGGCTTACAATGAACTCTGCGGGTATACTCAGCTGGAACTGGAGCATTACTTTGAAGATCGCGTTCAGGGAATTTGTCGGCAAAAGGGCATAGAAAAAGGCGCGTTGCTTAACCAGATCAAAGAATGGTACAACGGCTACAGCTGGAGCGGAGATTCCTTTTTGTACAATCCATTCTCCATTTTATCCTATTTCTCGGCCATCCGGTTTCAGAACTTCTGGTTTGCTACCGGCACGCCTACCTTTCTGATCGAATTGCTCAAGGAGCGGCGTTTTTACAAAATTGAAAAGATCAAGGTTAGCCCCATCATTTTTGAAAGCTATACGCTGGATAATCTGGAGAGCCACTCCCTCTTATTCCAGACCGGCTATCTGACCGTGAAGGATGTAGACGAATTCGGCCTGATCACCCTGGACTATCCCAACAAAGAGGTGCGGGACGCCATGTACAGCTATCTCATTGGGGCCTTTCGGCAGGAAGAACCCTCGCTTTCTACGCCGATGGTTGTTCAGTTGCGCCATGCTTTTGTCGCCAATGACCTGGAGCAGGTTATCTCCATCATCAAAACCCTCTTCAAGAACATCCCCTCCCAGATCTTTATCGCCCAGGCCGAAGCGTACTATCATTCCCTTATCTATCTAACTTTCAGATATCTGGGCGTTTACATCGAAAGTGAGGTCAACGAGTCCGACGCGCGGCTGGACGCCGTAGTACAAACCGATACCCGCATTTACATCTTCGAGTTCAAGCTCGATCGCAGCGCTGACGAGGCGCTGGATCAGATCCGGGAGAAGGGTTATGCCGATAAGTATCGACATGAGGATAAAACCATCGTGGGGGTAGGGGTTAACTTCAGCAGTGAGGATAAAACGGTGGGGGAGTGGAGGGTGGAGGGGGTGTGAGTGTAACAGTGTATTAGTGTAACAGTGTATTAGTGTATTAGTGTATTAGTGTATCAGTGTATCAGTGTATCAGTGTAACAGTGCATTCGTCAGGGGCAGCTTTCAAGGAGCCTATCCGAGCAACCTGAATTCTGATAAGCTAAGGGCAAAACCCGGCAAAACCTCTTCTCCGGAGAGCTGCTGGTCAAAATCAGCGATCACCTCCAGGTTGCCGTCAGCCCGGCAGATATGGGCTTTCTCTTCGTAAGGGTCGATCAGCCAGGCCAGCCGCACGCCATTTTTTATCCAGGTTTCCTTCATCTTTTTCTGCAATTTTTTCAGCTTGTCCAATAGTTCCGGGTGGTGTTCGGACAGTTGGTAGAACTGCTGCTTGCTCAACCCCTTCACGATCACTTCTCCTCCTAATTCTACTATTTCCTGTATTGGGGACAGGCCTTTCTCCAATGCTGTTGTTGCCATGGCACTTTTATTTATTTTTCGGCAAATACAAGATAAGGCTTTCTTTTCAAAAAGTTAGCGGGCATTTGCCCTCTGGCTTTCTGGTCAAATTGTTAAATGATTGTATGTTCTCCCGAATTAGCAATTAACGAATAACGAATCCCCCGGGGGTATGTAAACTCCAAAAACTGTCCCCGCTCTCCCTGCTTCCCCTCCCTACCTTTATACCATCTCCGGCAGGAAGCTGTGCGGTATTCAGAGAAAGCCTCCGAACGCGGGGGTATGTAAAATCAAACATCTGTCCCCTCCTTCGGAGGAATGTTGAAGTATCTTTGAAATACCACAAGGGCCGGAGCTGCAAAAACAGCTCCTTTTCCGGCCCGGAAGCCTCAAATACGGAAACAGGATTTGGGAATAGTAAATAAATGGGTTGTAACTAGTTAATCAGGACGGCAGATGTAACAATCTGCGTACATGCACTGTTGCCCGGGCGCAACCGCCAGTTAGGTGGCTGTGGTTCCTGGGCAAAATAGTGCTTTCCCATTCGTTACGTTTGGGCTTCTGCGGCTATTCTCAATCAGAGACGACAATACTTTCTAACTCAGATAAAAAGGCCTGATACACAACACTAAGATCGCAGGAATTGACCTCTGGCGACAGGGGAGACGTATATCAACAAATCATGATCATCCATGAAATACTGGGCTAATAAGCTTTTTATAGCGCCTGCCCACAGCCGGAGTAGCAGTGCCAACTACTATCTGGTGTGCAGGCAGGAATTCTTTCACCAAAGCATGGCTTCCAGCGGGCTCGGTCTGGAGCTCTCCCGGAGGCTTTTTCTGCCTGTATTGCTGAGTAGCTTCTTGCTGGCCGTTGGCTGGTGCACGGCTCAGGCCTCGCCGGAGGGCGATGCGCCGGGCGTGTGCCTGGCGCTGCATCTTCAGTACGGGCAGGATCATAGCCCGGTAGCGGATTGGCCGGATATGTGTTCCAGCAGGCAGGCTTTGGCGGCTACGGCTATCCTCTCTTCCCGGCTCAGCTTCATCTGTTCCATAAGCCCGGCCAGCCCTGTCAAATGCTCCAATGGCGCCATCCTGGCGTATCAGGTGAGCGCTTCTTCCAAAGACATACCTACCGCCCGCAGCAGGGGGGCTACGATCAGCCCTCGGCGCGAGGGCTCCATAACTGAAGAAATACAAATATGTACTCAGGGGTATCCGGTCGCTTCGGGTATCCCTAACCCCTTTTACGGCAGGCGCCTCCTGGCAGATAAGCACAGCAGGGCCGCCTCTCTTTTCCCGGGAAACCAGATCAGAAAAGCTAGTTAACGATCAATCAGGAATTTGTAAAAACACTGTTAGGCAAGCCAGCGCCTATCCAAAACCACTGGACAATGAAACAACTTTTACCCTCTGTCATGCGCCAAGCCATCCAAAGCCTTCAAAGCAGGTACACGCTCGTTCTTCCTTTCCTCTTATGGTTTGGAGGGCTGGGCCTTTTCGGGCAAAACCCCGTTATTACCGCGCGTTTCGCCAACCCGCAGTACGATTGTAATGCCGGGGAGTATTGCGTAGATGTGGAGTTCCAGTCCGACACCCCCGGGGAAGAGATTTTCGGCCTCAACCTTCGTTTCTTTTTTGACGAAAGTGTGCTGACCCTGATCGACGCCCGGGATTTTCAGGGGGGCTACACCGGGCCCGGCGGGGCTAATCCGTACGTGCCCAACTCTCAACTGCTCGCTCCCGGCGCTGGCCCGGTCTTGTTCAACTTCAGCGGTAACGCCAGGTTCGTGAACGGCGCCGTCTCCAAAACAAATAGCGGCGCGACGCCCGTCATCGTATCCACTGCCGGCTGGACTAAACTTTTCCAGCTTTGTTTCAGCGTGGATAATCCCGCCGCCCTGAACAATTTCTGCCCCAGCCTGGTGTGGGACCTGGAGTTTAACCCCGCTAACGGCGGCTTCCCCGCCGGCGACGATGGCGTGGTGATCACTTTGGTCGACCCCAATCCATTGTTCGATTCCAAACCGTCCACCGAAAATGTGGTGCAGTACAACTGGCAGTATTTTGACCCCGGCGCCACTTCCGTGCCGCCCTTTGGAGAACTGACAGAGGATATTTGCATCTCTCCCGACTGCGGCGGCAGCCCCGTCATTGACCTTGCCCTGGATATATCCATCGATAACGCCGCTCCGCTGGTAGGTGATCCGGTAGTGCTCACCGTCACCCTGGACAATGCTGCCGGTTTTGACCAGGCCAATAATATAACGGTGTCGGCGCCCCTGCCTGCCGGTTTCAGCTGGAGCAGCGATGATAGCGGCGGGGCATACAATCCCGGAACCGGCGTTTGGACGATACCCTCCCTCGCCGGAGGCGCAACGGTAGTATTAAATATAACGGCTACCGCTAATGCCAGCGGGCCTTATCTCACCCTGGCGGAAGTCACCGCCGCTGATGAAACCGATGTGGATTCCACGCCCGGCGACGGCGTAGATACGGATGGTGATATGAACGTCGAGGATGATACGGATGATGACGATGACGGCGATGGGGTATTGGCAAGCCCGGTACAGCCAAACCCGGATATGCAACTGGAGAAAACGGGAACATGGAACGACGATGGCGATGGGGTGGCTGAAGTGGGCGAAACCATCACCTATACCTTCAAAGTGGCCAATACGGGTAATGTGACCCTGACGAACATCACCATAGCCGACCTGAACGTAACTATCCTGGGCGGCCCGATCCCGTCTTTGGCGCCGGGCGCGATGGACCAGTCGACCTTTACAGGCGCCTACACCCTGACCCAGGCGGACGTCGATAACGGCAGTTACGCCAACCAGGCGGTGGCTACAGCCTTCCCGCCCGCCGGCCCGCCCATTACTGATGATTCGGACGACCCGGCGAATCCGGCCAATATAGATACAGACGGTGATACCGAGCCGGACGATCCCACAGTGACCAACCTGAGCCTTTCTCCGGAAATTCAGTTGGCGAAGACGGGAACCTGGAATGACGATGGCGACGGGATTGCCGAAGTGGGGGAGACGATCACCTACACCTTCACCGTACACAATACAGGCAATGTCACGCTGACGAACATTACGGTCAGTGACCTCACGCCTGGCGTCACGGTGAGCGGCGGTCCGCTGGCCAGCCTGGCTCCCGGTGCTTCAGACAACTTTACGTTCACCGCCAGTTATACGCTGACGCAGGCGGATATTGATAACGGCAGCTTCAGCAACCAGGCTACAGCAACGGGGGACGATCCGGGCGGTAACCCGGTGACGGACAACGCTTCGGATGACCCGCTGACCCCGGCTCCGAACGACCCCACTGTAATTCCTCTGGTTAGCACTCCTACGCCGGTAGTCACGGTCCGTTTTGCCAATCCTACTTACGATTGCGCCAATGAGACCTACTGCCTGGACGTAGAATACATTTCCGACACCCCCGGCCAGGAACTCTTCGGAACCAATGTGCGCTTCTTTTACGATGACAGCGAGCTGGAGTTTACCGCGTTTACGGACTTCCAGGGCGGCTACGGCGAAGTGGCGCCCACGCCTCCCGGCGTGACGACCTTCCCCGCTGCTCTGGGGCCTGCCGGCTTCGGCTTTAGCGGCGCTCCCGAGTGGGTCAACGGCGCGATACAGCTGACCGCCCCCAACGGCGCCATCACCCTGTCCACCGTCGCCTGGACCAAGGTGTTCCAGATATGCTTCGACGTGGTGGACCCCAACGCGAACCTCAATAATTTCTGCCCCCCGGTAGTGTGGGACCTGGAGGCAGACGTCTTCGCCGGCGGTTTCATCACCGGCGACGACGGCGTGGTCATCACGCTGGTCAACCCCGGCCCGCTGGAGGATTCTTCCCCCACTGTAGAAAATGTACAGCATAACAACTGGCAGTATGACGGCGTGGCCGGCCTGCCCTACGGCGGCCCGGTAGAAGATGCCTGCATTATCATCCGCTGCATCGACCTCTCCCTGGATAAAACCGTCGACGAAGCGGCACCCCTTATTGGCAGTGATGTCCTCTTCACCCTGACGGTGTCCAATGCCGGCCCGGATGACGCCCAGGATGTCATGGTCCGGGATTTGCTGCCCGGCGGCTTTACTTATGTCAGTGACAACAGCGGTGGCAAGTACAATGATGCCACTGGCGACTGGGACGTCGGCGAACTTGCTGCCGGCGCCAGCATGAGCATCGGGATCACGGCTACGGTCAATGCCACGGGCACTTACATAAACCTGGCGGAAGTGACGGGAGCCACGGGAACCGACATCGATTCCGAACCCAACAATGGCGTCGATACCGATGGCGATATGAACGTAGAGGACGACCCGGATGATGAAGACGACGGCGATGGCGTTGTCGTGAGCCCGATAGAAGGCGGCCTGATCGTTACTAAAGTAGATATGATCGATCCGGGCGCCAACCTCATCCTCAACGTAGGAGACGTGATCAACTATACCATCACGGTAACGAACAACAGCTTTGAGTTCATCAATAATATTACGATCGATGACCCCGTAGCGGATCCCGGTTCGGTCAGCTGCGCCCTGGGCGAGCCCTTCAACCTGGCGCCGGGTCAAAGCACTACCTGTACCGCCACGCATACCATCACTCAGGCCGGCCTCGATGCCGGACAGGTGGTCAATATAGCTATCGCCAACGGCGAGAAGCCCAAT
>CAZAXA010000140.1:0-2089 GCA_964488965.1 uncultured Phaeodactylibacter sp.
TCATCCTCGACGGGGCCAACTTCCCCCCCAACCGGGATGATGTCAAGGCCATCCTTTACGGCGCCGAGTTCGGAAAGGCAAGCGTACGGTAAGGGGAGGGCCCTTCAGGGGGATGGAGGTGTTGCGGCGTTATGGTGTTGCGGCGTTATGGTGTTGCGGTATTGTGGCCCAATACCTGATAGGAACCGAAATACCATAACCCCGCAACACCGCAAAACCATGTCCCCATTCCGGCCATATTTTCAGACCATTAAGGGATTATTTGACTATGAAGATCAAACATAAAAATAGTACTACTCCCCTCCTTCGGCGGGCCCGTGGGCTTTCCGGCGGGCGCAGAGCGCTGCCGGCCTGGGCGATCCGGTCGGGAAGCGTACTGTTGGTTGCGGCCCTGCTTTTTTCGGTATTCCGATACGGCGTTCACCTGAAAGAGGCCGGGATCACCACCTATTTCAACAACACGCTGCAGAGGGTGGCCCATCTGGATTTTTCCTTTGTGAGCAACTATGCCAGGGGCAGGATGGCCGATTTTGACGAGATCGCCATCGACATCAAGTTCAAGCACCTGCTGCGGCTGCAGTACCTGCGGGAAAGGTCGCTGGAAGAAGGCCTGATCCTGCCGGAATTCAAGAACGAGGAATTCCCGGCCAAGATGACCTACAAGGGAAAAACCCACGAAGTGAAGATAGCGCTGACGGGGCTGGTGGCCCATTCCCATCTCCGAAACCCCAATAAATGGTCTTTTGAGGTCAAAGTGAAAGGAGACGACACCATGCTCGGCATGAAGCGTTTCGCCCTGCTGCTGCCCTCCACCCGCGGTTACCTGACCGACTGGCTGGGTTTCGAGCTGATGAAAGACCGGGGCATGATGGGATTCAGGGTGGATTTCGTGAACGTCTCCTTCAACGGAAAATCTACCGGTGTCTATTATCTGGAAGAGCGTTTCGATAAACACCTCATCGAGAACAACAGCTTCCGGGAAGGCATCATGTTCAAGATCGAAGAAGGCCTGCAGCCCTACCAGGAAAGCAAGCTGATGGCCGACCCTTCGACCAGAAACCAATTGTTGCTGATCAAGCGCATGTGGCAGCAGGTGCAGGAGGGAGACCTGCAGCTCGGGCAGTTCTTCGATATGAAAAAAATGGCCAGTGTGTTTGTCATTTGCGACCTGATGAACAACCAGCACCCGCTGGCCGCGCAGAACCTGCGTTACTACTTCAACCCCGTCACCGGCCTGGCCGAACCGATCGCCAGGGAGTGGGAGGAACTGGATAACAACGACCAGACGACCATTTCCGTCTTCCTGGAGGATCCCATTCCGGGCACCCGGCATTACCGCTTCGAGAAGATGCCTTTCCTGCGCATGATCTACGACAACCCGGAGTTCAAGAGCCACTATATCCGCGAAGCGGCTGAGATTTGCCAGGTGCAGTACCTCGACCGCCTGCTGCTCCGCAACGAGGCCAAGATCAATGCGCTGCTGGAAAGGGTTTATCACACCTGGCCGTTTTACGAACTGCCCAGCCGGTTTCTCTACGAAAACCAGGCGCACATGCGCTCGGTGCTCTTTCCGGAAGGGCAACAGCTCAGCGCCTGGTACAACCAGAGGGAGGGCGCCCAGATCAGCCTTCACCTGGTGAACCTGCAGGATATGCCGCTGGAAGTGGCCTACCTCAGCTGGCGCGATTCTCTGCGCTTCTATCCGGAGCGCCCGGCAGTGCTCGACTCCAGGGCCAAGGCGCCGGAGGGCGGGATACAGTTTTTCAACTTCCGCATCCCGGAAGGAGTATCCTGGGACGACGCCCTTGCCGGAGAACTGACAGCTCATTACAACCTGCTGGGGCTGGAACCCGCCGAAAGGGCGGCGCCGGTCAGGCCGTGGTCGTTCGAAAGCCGCTTTGAAAAGGCGGAAGTTGCCGCTACGGCGCCTGCCAGTTACGCCTCCTTCAGTTTCATTCAGGAAGAGGCCGGGACCGGCGCCGTGGTCATACCGGAAGGCAAGTGGACTATCGACCGGGATTTGGTCATCCCCGCCGGCAAACGGCTGGTGATCGCCGCCGGCGCGACGGCCGACCTGTCCAGGCAGGCC
>CAZAXA010000140.1:2099-2654 GCA_964488965.1 uncultured Phaeodactylibacter sp.
CAGGCCCGCATCATCAGCTACGGGCCCGTCTTTTGTGAAGGTACCGAGGAAAAGCCGGTGCTGGTCACTTCTTCCGATGGGACGGGGCGGGGGATTGCCGTGATCGGCGCTCAGCAGGGTTCCGCCCTGTATCACACGACTTTTGAGCGGCTTGCCGGCCCGCAGGGAACCGATGGGCAGCAGTACGGCGCCATCAGCTTTTACCGCTCTCCGGTGACGATCCGGCACTGTGCCTTCTCCGGTGATCAGGAGGAGGGGGCCTGCCTCGGCATCGCCCGCTCCGAACTCCTGATAGAGAATGTCCGCTTCAGCAATGTTTCCGGCCATGCTCTGAAAGGGGCGTTCTGCAAAGGCGCCATCGTCGGCGCCTCCTTTGCCGGCATAGGCGGGAACGGTATCGATGTTTCGGGTTCGCAACTGAAAATGAGCCACATTTTCATGAACAACATCGCCGGGCAGGGCATCCGTGTGGGAGAAGACAGCGACGTGCAGGCCCGCTGGGCCGACCTGCGCAATACTACCGTAGGGGCCGGCGTCACTGACGGCGCCCGTTTT
>CAZAXA010000140.1:2664-12894 GCA_964488965.1 uncultured Phaeodactylibacter sp.
TGGCCAACAACAGGGTGGGTATCGCCGCCTATCAGGAAAAACCGGCCTTCGGGCCGCCTTCGGCCACTGCTTCGAAGGTGGAGATCGAAGCCTCTACGCGCCCCTGGCTGGTAGAAAAGCACTCCGCCGCCACGCTGGATGGGATCGCCCTGCCGGAAAACGGCTACAACGTGAAGGATTTGTTAAACGCAGAAGCGATACGGCCCAGCCTTTTTAACTGAGAGCTGCGGGCTGAAGAATAAGAAGAATTCAACAGAGGCGGATGCTGTTGCAGCGCTATGCCGGCCCATCACACCAATATCGTGGGGCGGGGCAGGCGCTGCGGCAGCGTCCGCCTTCACAAATGCACAAATGAAAACAGCCGGCGGGCAGACAACTGATCGACAATACTATGAACTACACATCAAGCTTTAAGAAATTCGTAAACAAGGGCCATGAAAGAACGGTAAAGGCCAAGAAGAACGTACTGCTCTCTATCCTGTTCAAAGGTGTCGGCGTTGCGGTCGGTTTTGCCTACTTCCCGATCTCCCTGGCCTACCTGAGCCCGGATAAATTCGGGATTTTCCTTACCCTTACTTCCATGATCGACTGGTTTACGGAGCTGGACATCGGCATCGGCAACGGGCTGAGGAACAGGTTCGGGGAGGCGGTCGCCGATGGTGATGATGACCGCGCGCAGTCTTATGTCAGTACGGCCTATTTCATAGTCGGCAGCGTATTTTCGGGTTTTACCCTCATCTTTCTGACTGCCTGCTGGTTCATCCCCTGGGCGGAGTGGCTTCAGGCCGAGGCCAGCCTCAACAACGAGATCGCCATACTGGCCATGCTGATGTTTGGCGCCTTTGCCATACGCTTTGTTTCCTCGCTGGTCTTCCAGTTGTTCTATGCTTTTCAGCAGACGGCCAAAGTACAGGTTTACAATGCCCTGACCAAGGTGCTGTTCCTGGCCCTCATCATCGCCATATACTTCCTGGCGGAAGAGTCCCTTATCCTGTTTGGCGCCGCCAAGACTTTCACCTTCGCCTTCGTTCCCATGTTTGTCGGCTTCTATTACTTTGCCGGCAAATTCAAGCGCTACCGGCCAAAGCTGAGCATGGCCAGGATGGAATTCGCCAGTTCCCTGTTTCACCTGGGCTTCCAGTTCTTCCTGATCCGGATAGCCATGATCATCATTAACCAGACCAACAACTTCCTGATCGCCAGTTTCGATTCCCTGGAAAGCGTGACGCACTTCCAGGCCGCTTATAAATACCTTTCCATCTTCCTCATACTGTTCGTCATCCTGACCAACCAGCTCTGGGCCGCCAACACGGAGGCCTACCGGAAAGGAGACCTGGAATGGATGCGGAAATCCATGCGCGGCGTGGTCAAGATATGGATCGGAAGCGTTGTGGTCGCCGCCATTATGGTGGCCATCTCCCCGTATGTTTACAAATTGTGGCTTCAGGACAAGGTGCACATCCCCTTCACCCTGACGGTGGCGGTCGCCTGCTCTGTGCTGATCACGACCTGGGTCAACATGTTCAACATCGTCATCAACGGCACGGGTAAAATCTACCTGCAGACGGTCACCTGGGTACTGTCCAGTATCGTGAATATCCCGATCTGCATTTTCTTCGCCACCTATCTCAACATGGGAGCGGTGGGCATCGTACTGGGAACCGTCGTGTGCATGGCGCCTCTGGCCGTTATCTCGCCCCTGCAGGTAAAAAAGCTGCTGGCGCAAAACGACCGGGGAGTATGGGCAAAGTAAAGGGGGTATGAGCGCTATGGACACCATAAATGCCGAACGCCCCCGGATCAGCCTGATCATCCTGGCCTACAACCGCGCCCACCTGGTGGGGAAGGCCGTTGAAAGCGTGCTCCGGCAAAGCTTTCAGGATTTCGAACTGATCATCGTCGATAACGGCAGCGAGGACGATACTGCCGGGGTGCTCCGCAGGTACGAAGGCCACGGAAAGGTGCGCCTGTTCCGCCTTCCGGAAAACCGCGGCTTTAAGGGAGGCATGAACTTCGCCTTCGATCAGATTCGCGGAGAATGGTTCTCCTCTATCGGCGATGACGACGAACTGTTGCCGGAAGCTTTCGAAACTTTGCTGCGGGTGCTCGACGAGGTGGACCCCGCCATCGACGCCATCACCTGCAACGGCATAGATACGGCGGCAGGAAGGCTCTCCGGCCGGGGCCTGGACAAAAGCCAGTACCTGCCGCTTGAACGGATCGTCGGCAAGGCCAGCGGCAATTTCTGGGGCATTACCAGAACGGAGCTGCTGGGCGGCATGCGCTTTAACGAAAAACTGCCCGGCCACGAAAGCGCCCTCTGGTTCCGCATCGACGCCGTTGCCAACCGCTATTACATCCATAAGCCGCTGAAGATATGGCGCACCGGCCACGGCCCGACCGAGACCGCTTCCAACCGGAAGCCGGACCCCGGCGTCAGGGCCAGGATGTACCGCGAGCTGCTCAACGAGCCCTTTTACCTGGAGGCCCTGAGAAAATACAACCGGAAAAGATACCTTGGCAAGTGCCTCCGGGGTATGCTCTTCCTGCAGGCCGCCGGCGACGAGCAAGGGGTGAAGCAATACCGGCGGCTGCTGGGCAAGGGTCGGCCGGGCTGGCCGGAGCGGCTGGCAGCCGGGGCCATCGCCGCCCTGCAGCCACAACTGGCCTGCCAGGTTTATCAGGCGCTGGCCATCACGAAAACGCTGAAGCCAAAAACTACTATAAGCTCATGAAGATCCTGTTCCTCATCGACAGTTTGCACCGGGGCGGCAAGGAACGCCGCATGATAGAATTGCTGAAAGGCCTGCTGCAGGCCGGCGGCTTCGAACCCTCTGTGGCCATCCTTTCCAACAAAATACAGTACGAAGAAATTTTCGAGCTGGGCATTCCCATATTCAGGATACCCCGCAAATCCAGTATGGACCCGCGCCTGTTCGCGCGCCTCTACCAGCTGTGCCGCCGGGAAAGGCCGGATATCGTCCAGTGCTGGGGATATCTGTCGGGCCTCTTCGTCATTCCGGCGGCCAAGGCGCTGGGCATCAAGCTCATCAACGCCACGGTGGCCAACGCGCCGCTGGGGCTGAGCCTTTCCGACAAGAAATACCTGTTCGCCCGGATCGCCTTTCCCTTCTCCGACCTGATCGTCGGCAATTCCCTGGCGGGCCTGCGGGCCTACCGGGCGCCCGGCGCCAAGAGCCGGTGCATCTACAACGGCTTTGATTTCAACCGACTGCAGGCAGTGTCCGGCCCGGAAGAAGTCCGCAGCCGCCTGGGTATCGGCCCCGGAAAAATAGTCGGCATGGTGGCCGGCTTCTACGACCGCAAAGACTACCCCACCTTCATCCGGGCCGCCGTACAACTGCTGGAAGAGGGCAGGCAAGCGACCTTCCTGGCCATCGGCGACGGCCCCCAGTGGGAAGAATGCGCAGCCATGGTGCCCGAACAGCACAAAGGGCGCATCCTGCTGCCGGGCCTCATCCGGCAGGTCGAATCCGTCATTCAGGCCTTCGATGTAGGCGTACTGAGCACCAACTCCCTCGTCCACGGCGAGGGCATCTCCAACTCCATACTGGAGTATATGGCCATGGGCAAACCGGTAGTGGCGACCGACGGCGGCGGCACTCCCGAAATCCTGGCCGATGGCCGGACGGGCTTCCTCGTCCCGCCCTATAAACCGGAAGAAATGGCCGCCCGGATCGCCTTCCTGCTGGACAATCCGGAAAAAGCCGCCCAAATGGGAGCAGAAGGAAGGAAGAGAATTGAAACCGAATTCGCCATTTCCCGTATGACAGAACATTACATCACGATCTATAACGGCATGGTTGCATAAACCGGCCATACAAGCCTCTCGCCAGTATTTACAGCTTATTCGTTGTTTGTTGTTTGTTGTTTGTTGCTGGTTGTTCGTTAAACCAACAACCAACAACAGACAACAAACAACAGACAACAAACAACAGACAACCAACAACCGACAACCAACAACCGACAACCGACAACCGACAACATTCCACACCCATGAACAACCGAAGCGCACAACTGGATAAACTGGCCTGGTACGCCAACCGACTGAAGACGATGAGCCTGCCGGAGATCAATTACCGCCTCAATACGGCCGCCCGCAAGAAATATGAGCGCTGGAAAATGGTAGGCTATTTCCCCAGGATCAAGGCGCCGGCCTACCCCTCCCCTATCCTGTTCCTGCCGGAACTGAAGGCGCCCTTTGAAACACAGGAATACGAAATTTTCGGCCGGACGTTACGCATCGACCAACCGATCGACTGGCACCGGGATATCATCAGCGGGAGCAATTTCCCTCTGGATTACTCCTACGCCATCGATACCCGCACCGAACAGCACGGCATCGTCAAGGTGGTATGGGAGGCCAACCGCCTGCAGTTCCTGCCCTCCATCTGCCTGCAGTACCGCTATACCGGCGAGGAAAAATACCTGCGTCAGTTCGTGGATATAGTCAGAAGCTGGAAACAGGGCAACCCCTACCTCCGGGGCGTCAACTGGTACAGCAATATCGAGGCCAACCTGCGCATCATCACCTGGTTCCTCTGCTGGGAAATCCTGGAGGCGCCGCAGCTTTGCCGCCGGGACGCCGCCTTCAAAAAGTTTGTGGACGACACCTGGCTGCCGCTGATCTACCTGCACGGCATCCACGCGGACAATCACCCGTCGAAATTCTCCTCTTCGAATAACCACCTGATCGCCGAGGCCAGCGGGCTCTTCATTGCCGCCGCCTACTGGGATTTCCCCAGGTCGAAAAAATGGGTGCGCAAAGCGCAGAAGATACTGGAGCGGGAGATCCTGCTGCAGCATTCTCCCAACGGCGTCAACCGGGAAGAAGCCTCGGAATACATACAATTCATCACGGACTTTTTCCTGCTCGCCTACATCGTCGGCGAACGCACCGGCAACCCCTTCTCGGAAGCCTACCGGCAGATGCTGAAAAAGATATTCGAGTACATCTATCACCTCATGGACCGGTCGGGCCGCGCGCCCTACTACGGAGACGATGACGACGGCCATACCTTCGTCCTGTCCCGGCATGGCGGGGGCAACAATTTCCAGGCCCTGCTCGCCGCCGGGGCCGTGCTGTTCGAAGACCCGCTGCTGAAGGCAAAGGCCGGCTCTTTCGGGTTGAAAAACCAGCTGCTGTTCGGCCCGCAGGGCGCCGCCCTCTTCGACGCCCTTCCCCACAGGGAGGCCCTCCCTGAGACGCGCCTGTATCCGGAGGAAGGCCACTTCTTCCTGAAAAAAGGGGATGCCGGCAGGGAGTTCTACCTGCACATCGACACGGCCCCGCTGGGCTACCTGTCGATCGCCGCCCACGGCCATGCCGATGCGCTCTCCTTCTTCCTGCACGTCGACGGCCAACCCTATATTGCGGACATGGGCACCTACACCTACCATTCGGAGCCGGAATGGCGGGCCTATTTCAAAGGCACGCTGGCCCATAATACCATCCGGGTGGACGGAATGGAGCAGGCCGTCAATGCCGGCCCCTGCTTGTGGGTGGACCACTATCAGGCACAGCTGGTTTCCCATGCCGAAGACGATGAGCGGATCACCATCCGGGGCAGCCACAATGGGTACATTCAGCTTGGAGTTACCCACACCCGCAGCTGCCACTTTTACAAGCATACCGATACCATCATCATAGAGGATCATATCGAAAGCGACGGCCAGCATGTTTACGACATACCCTTTCACCTGCACCCGGACATCCGCGTGGAGCCGGCGGGAGCAAACGAATTCACACTGTCACACCCCCGCGGCAGAAAGGTTATCCTGAAAGTAGATAAGGCCCTGAGCCCGCAACTGGTAAAAGGAGCGGAAAACCCCATACTGGGATGGCACTCCCCTTCTTTTTTGCAAAAACAACCCACTACCGTCATCTACAGCCGCCTGGAAAAGGAAGGCAGCTTTAAGTTAACCACCGTCATCGAAGCCCAAAATCAATGAAAAAAATGAAAAAAGTACTCATAGACATATACCACCTGCCGCAGTTCAACTTTTTCAAGAACGCGATCCTCAGTTTCCGGCCTGAGGAGGTGGACATCTACTGCGTGAACCGCGGCAAGCTCTTCCCGGTGATGCAGCACGAGCTGCCGGGTTACCGCATCACCTGCCTTGGCGATTACAAGCACAACAAGGGCATGTTCTCGATGGTCTTCCGGATCATCGTCCCGCGGATCATCAGCCTGTTCCGGCTGATCGGCAGGAAGCGGCACAAATTTATCCTCACGGCCAATTACCAGGCCAATTTCATCGGCAGGCTGAAAGGCATTCCCAATATCGCTTTCAATGACGACCCCCGGCGGTTTGTCTTCCCATTCCTGAAGTTTTCCGCCGATGAGGTATATCTGCCGCCCTTCGGGCCCGGGTACGAGGGCGTGAAAATCTTCAACGCCCTCAAGGAGTGGGCCTACCTGTCGCCGGCTTACTTCACAGCCGATGAGCAGGCGCTGGCGCCTTACGGCCTGAAGCCGAAGCAGTACATTTTCATACGGGAAGTGTCGACCAAAACCTCCAACTACCTGTCGCAGCAGGAAGACATAATACTGTCCGTCGCACGGGATTTCCCCAAAGCATGGCCCGTCGTCCTCTCCCTGGAGAACAAGGAAAACAAGCAGCGCTACCCCAGGGAGTGGCTGATCCTGGAAGAGCCGGTATCCGATATTCATTCCCTGATGTATTTCAGCCACACGGTGATCTCTTCCGGCGACAGCATGGCCCGGGAAGGCGCCATGCTGGGGGTGCGAAGCATTTACGCAGGCAACCGCTATATGCCCGCCAACGAGATCCTCATACAGAAGGGCATGCTCCTGAAAGTGGAACCGGAAGAGATCGTGCCCACCGTCCGGAAAATGGTGGCCGGCCAGCTCTCCTTCCAGGAGCAGGAGGCCTTCCGCAAACAACTGTTCGAAGAGTGGGATGACGTTACGAAACTTATTTTATCAAAAGTAGAACAATCAACAAATTAGCATCATGAAAATTTCAATTTTCGGTTTGGGCTATGTGGGCTGCGTCAGCATGGGCTGCCTGGCCAACAACGGCCACAGGGTGATCGGCGTCGACGTCATGCCCGCCAAAGTCCAGCTGATCAACCAGGGCAGGCCTACCATCATTGAGAAAGACATCGACCGGCTCATCGCCGAAAGCTGGAAAAACGGCAGGGCCACCGCCACCACCGATTACCGGGAAGCCGTTCTGGAGACCGACGTATCCATCATCTGCGTAGGCACGCCCTCTTCGGCGAACGGGCACCTCAACCTCAATGCCATCTTCGAGACGGCCCGCCAGATCGGCGAAGCCCTGAAGGAAAAACAGGGTTTCCACGTGGTGGCCATCCGGAGCACCGTGCTGCCGGGCACCAACAAAAAGGTGGGCGCCGTCATCGAGGAAGCCTCCGGCAAACAACGCAACGAGGGCTTTGCCGTCGTTTCCAACCCCGAGTTCCTCCGCGAAGGCACAGCGGTGAAAGACTATTACAACCCGCCGGTGACCGTCATCGGAACGGACAACCCCAAAGCGGCCGCAGTGATGAAGGAGGTGTACCGCAGCATCCAGGCGCCCATCGAGGAAACGCAGGTAGAGATCGCCGAGCTGATCAAGTACGTCAACAACTCCTTCCACGCGCTGAAGGTCTCCTTCGCCAACGAGGTCGGCAACATCTGCAAAAAGCTGGGCGTGGATTCCCACCAGCTGATGAACCTCTTCTGCATGGACCACCAGCTCAATCTTTCTTCCTATTACCTCAAGCCGGGCTTTGCCTTCGGCGGCTCCTGCCTGCCCAAAGACCTCAAGGCCCTGCGCACCCTGGCCCACGATTTCTACCTCGACAGCCCCGTGCTGAATTCGGTGCTGGATTCCAACGAGCACCAGAAAGAAATGGCCTACAGGATGGTAATGGAAAAAGGCGTGAAAAATGTCGGTATCCTGGGCCTGAGCTTCAAGAAAGGAACGGACGACCTGCGCTACAGCCCCGTCGTCGACCTGGCGGAAAAACTGATGGGCAAGGGCTACATCCTGCGCATCTACGACAAGAACGTCAACATTTCCAAACTGACCGGCACCAACAAGCAGTATATCGACCAGCACATCCCCCACCTGTCCGAACTCATCTCGGACCAACTGGACGAGGTGGTCGGGAACTCCGAGCTCGTCGTCATCGCGCACAAGGAGCCCGAGTTCGACTGCATCAATACCCGCTACCCCGATAAAACCTTCATCGACCTGGTGAAGATTAAAGACGGCGTGAGCCACGGCAACTACGAGGGCATTTGCTGGTAGCAGATGCCGTTACCGTTTACTGGCCCGAATGCCGGGCCAATGTCGATCTGAAGGCCTGGAAACCTTTGAGGACTGGGAAACCTCAAAGGTTTTTGGGCCTTGTACCGTTATGAACAGCCTTTTTTGCCGGCGTATGCCGGGCCCGGTCTCCAACTGGTATTCCCCCCGTAAATCAATAAAAAGAACGCCTGATGAAAAAAAAATTATTTATTCATGCTCCCAACCTAACCACACCCGGGGGCAAGCAAACCTACTATGCCGCCGTGAATGGATATTTCAGAGATGAAGTATCCTTCTTCTTCTACGGCGCGCAAGGCCGCCAGGAATCGAAAGGCGCCTTCCTGAAGCGGCTCATCCGCGATTACTACAGGTTTTGGCGGCAACTGAAAGCAGGGCATTTCGACCTGGCCCTGCTGAACCCATCGCTAAATATGAAATCCTTTTTCCGGGACAGCTTCTTCGCCTTCATTTGTTTTCTGATGGGGGTAAAATTTGTGGTGTTCTGGCACGGCTGGCAGTGGGAGTTCGAAAAAAAGGTGGCCGGCAGGCTCCGGCATTTATTCCTGCTGACCTACGGCCGGGCAGCCGGCATGATCGTACTGGCCCGGGAATTCCAGGAAAGGATCAGGGCTTATGGTTACAGAAAACCCATTTTCCTGGAAACGACAGTAGTTGACGACTTTATCTTCAATTATGAGAATTACGAACCGTCCCCGCCCTCCGCTTCTGACGGGGAAACGGTGATCCTGTACCTGGCCCGGGTGGAAAAGGTAAAGGGCATCTATGAAACCATTGACAGCTTCCATGCTCTGCAGTCCAGGCGCCCCGGCCTGAAGCTGAACATTGCCGGCGTCGGCGGCGAACTGGAACGCGCGCGGGCCTATGTTGCGCAGAAAGGCATCCGGAACATTTATTTCCTGGGGTGGATCACCGGCGCGCAGAAGGCCAGGGCCCTCTATGAGGCCGATATTTTTGTGCTGCCTTCTTACCACGGAGAGGGCATGCCCTGTTCCTTGCTGGAGGCCATGGCCTGCGGCCTGTCCGTCGTAACTACCGATGCGGGCGGCATCAAGGATTTCTTCCAGCCCTGGAAGATGGGCCTTTTCGTCCGCCCCGCCGATACGGCCCATCTGGAGCGGCAACTGGAGATACTCCTGTCCAATCCCGAATTGATGGAGAGCACAAAGGCCTTCAATACAGGCTATGCCCGAACCCACTTCACCCCTGCGCTGGTTGCCGGCAGGCTGGAGCACATTTTCGAAAGTGTAACTTCAGAGAAGGAGGTGAGAAGGCCTTTACCCGTCATCGGCATGCTAACCGGCTTCTTTTCCGGTTTCCTGAGCTGGCCGCCGCAAAGGAAACAGATCGCAACGGCTATGGTAATGGCGTTACTGGCAATCGTTTTGGCCGGAAGAGGAGTGCTGGAAATCCATGAGCCGGAAAAAGCAGGAGAAGGCGTAGTGGAAGAAGCAGTGGAAGAAGTGATCGAAGAAGTAGTTGAAGAATTGGTGGAATTTGTAGACCAGCTGGACGGGCAGCCCGAAGAAATGAAGCTGATCCGGGGCGACCAGGGCGGCGCCGGCATGGATCAGCTCTATGAGATGAGAACCTGATTCAACCCAAGCGTTTTGTTTCAAAGGGGCGCAATTGTGCTTTGTCTCTCCTCTTTATCCTTTTATTTTCCGGGAGACAGATCACAACTGCGCCCCTTTTCATTTTTACAACCCCGTGGCAGCCCTGTGTGGCGCTACCTGGCGGAGGGCACAAAAGGGAACCGCGCCCATCCTGTAAATTCTGCCCACATATACTTCTTGTACAACCCCGCGACAGCCTTCTTGCTGCAGCCCTGTGTGGCAAGCAGCCCCCCCTGAGGCCCCGTGGGGCAGCGCAGGAATCTATATTCCTGCTTCCCGGCCAGGCGCGGGC
>CAZAXA010000141.1:0-12816 GCA_964488965.1 uncultured Phaeodactylibacter sp.
GCCTTGCGGCACTAGATCCTAAGTCTAGCGCGTCTGCCAATTCCGCCACACCCGCAATTGTGCCCTTAATGCTTGATTTTCAGTAAAAAACGGGCATAAAAAATGCCCAAATGCCCAGGCTTTTCCAAAGGCGGGACAAAGATAGGGCGTTTTTACTGAAAAATGCCAGTTGAATTCCCAAAAAATGCAGCTCCCGCCGGGCTGGCCGGGGTTTCACCGAACTCCCAAAACTTCATTTTCCCCTTCTGCCGCTGAACCCGGCTGCGGCAGAGGGAGAACGCGATAAAAAAGCCCTAACAAGCTAACTACGGCCGGCCTTTTTTGTTAGATTTGTAAAGATCGGAGTGTTAAGGTTAAATTATTGATAACCTGAAACTTAAACATATAAGCGCAATTACCGTAAAACATATAAGAGGCGCCTGATGAAAGGCGGCGCTCTTAACAGTAGGAATTAATCATGGCTGAGGTATTAACAACCGTAAATGAAGAAGAAAGAAGGCTGATACAGAATGCCTATCGCGACCTGTTGCGGTCGATAAAGTCGGAAATGACGGATGAGGACCGGATAAATATCCGGCAGTCTTACGAACTGGCCGTTCAGGCCCACAGCGAGCAGCGGCGGAAATCCGGGGAACCGTACATCCTCCACCCCATAGCCGTGGCCAAAATCTGTGCCGACGAGATAGGGCTGGGCCCCACCGCCATCATCTGCGCTTTGCTGCATGACGTAGTGGAGGATACGGACGTGACGCTTGAACAAATCCAGCAAAAGTTCGGCGCCCGCATTGCCAAGATCGTTGACGGCCTGACCAAACTGGATAGCGCCTACAATGCCGAAAGCCCGCAGGCAGAGAATTTCCGTAAGGTCTTAGGCACATTGGTGGAGGACGTACGGGTGGTGCTGATAAAAATGGCCGACCGCCTGCACAATATGCGTACGCTGGGCGCCATGCCGCGCCACAAACAGCTGAAGATAGCCGCCGAAACCAGCTATATCTATGCTCCCCTGGCCCACCGCCTCGGCCTTCATAACATCAAGACCGAGTACCTCGACCTGTGCATGAAGATCACGGACCCGGAAAATTACCACGAAATTGCCCGGAAACTGTCCGAAACCAAACGGTCGAGAGAAGCCTATATACAGGAATTCATCAGCCCGCTCGAAAGCCGCCTCAATGAGATCGGCGCCTCCTACCGCATTACCGGCAGGCCCAAGTCCATCTTCTCCATCTGGAATAAGATGAAGACCAAAAAGGTCTCCTTCGAGGAAGTTTATGACCTTTTCGCAGTACGCATCATTCTGGATGTGCCGATTGACAGGGAAAAGCTGGTTTGCTGGCAGGCCTATTCTATCGTCACCGACGTCCATACGCCTATCCCCGAGCGCCTCAAAGACTGGGTCACTACGCCTAAATCCAACGGCTATGAATCCCTCCACACTACGGTGATCGGCCCCAAGGGCCGCTTCGTGGAAGTGCAAATCCGCTCTGCGCGCATGGATGAGATCGCCGAACGAGGCTATGCTGCTCACTGGAAATACAAGGGCGTTTCCCGTCATCCCGACGTGTATGAACGCTGGCTGGACAGTGTCCGCGAAATTCTGGAAGACCCCAACAGCGACGCCGTGGAATTCCTGGGCGACTTTCGTGCCAACAACCTTTTCACCGAAGAGGTTTTCATCTACACGCCCAAGGGGGATATGAGGATTCTGCCCAAAGGTTCTACTGCGCTGGACTTCGCTTTCAGCATCCACACCGATGTAGGCTATCATTGTTCAGCTATAAAGGTAAACAACAAGATGGTCCCCATGGGGTATAAGCTGCGCAGTGGAGACCAGATTTACATCCTCACCAACAAGAACCAGAAACCCAGTGAAGACTGGTTGAAGATGGTCGTCACGGGCAAGGCGCGTTCCAAAATACGCTCTGCTATGAAAGAGGAGCGCCGCCGCAAGGGGGAGATCGGCCGCGAGGCCCTGGAACGCAAGCTGAACAACCTGAAAGTGGATTTTGAAAAGAGCGTAGAGCTGCTCGTTAAGGATTACGTTTTGCCCTCTCATGCCGACCTTTACTACGCAATAGCTACCGGCGAGCTGACCATTCCCGAAATCTTCAAATCCCACAAGGTGGAGCTCGGAAAGGACGGCGCCCGCTACCTGGCAGAGGTGGTGGAAGAAGAGAAGGAGGAAAAAACCGCCATTGATACGAAGCCCCGCAAATTGCGGCGCCCCAAGTTTACGGGCAAACCCCGCCTGCTCATCAACGGCGAGCCGGCCGAACGTTTTAACTATACCTTTGCCAGCTGTTGTAACCCGGTGCAGGGCGATGATATCTTCGCTTACCTCACCGCCAATGCCGGCCTCAAAATCCACCGCGCCACCTGCCCCAACGCCACCAACCTGATGGCCCACTACGGCTACCGGGTCATGAAGGCCGAATGGATCGCCACTACCGATACCACCTTTGTGGCGGATCTGAAGATCACCGGCATCGACGACGGACCGGGCGTCATCGAACGCCTGACCCATAAAATATCCACTATGCTGGGCCTGAATATCCGTTCCTTCAATATCGCCGGCGATGAAGGCTACTTCCAGGGCAGGATCAGCCTGCTGGTGCAAAATACAGACCAGCTGAACCTCGCTATCCGGGCCCTTAAAAACCTGGACAACGTTTCGACTGTTACCAGAGTGGAATGAGATGGAATGAAGGTTTGAATAAACACAGCATATTCAATCCTTCAAAAAGTCGAAAGGGATTGTTATATTTACACGATAAGAAAGAGGATATGTCTGCGGGAAGAACACAAGAGGAAATCATCAAAGAAGTCAAAAATATCTTTGCTTCTCACCTGGAGAAGAACAGTTTTCGGAAAACCCCGGAGCGCTTCGCCATACTGGAAGAAATATACAAACGCACGGACCATTTCGATGCCGAAGCCTTGTATATCCATATGAAGAACCAGAATTACCGGGTAAGCCGCGCAACCGTTTACAATACGCTGGAATTGCTGGTGAACTGTGACCTGGTAAAAAAACACCAGTTCGGGAAGAACCTTGCGCAGTATGAAAAATCCTACGGCTACAAACAACATGATCATCTGATCTGCGTTGACTGTGGGAAAGTGCTGGAGTTCTGCGACCCCCGTATCCAGCAGATCAAAAATATGATGGGAGAACTGCTGAAGTTCAGGGTAACCCATCACTCTCTTAACCTGTACGGCCAGTGTGACGGCGCCTGCCCGCGTACGGCCAAAAAAAAGGCGGAAGCCGATCTGGCAGAAAAAGAAGAATGAAACAAAATACCAACCCGCTTATCCCATGAACCCTAATTACAGTATAACGAGAACGGCAAATGTCCAGGTGCTCGAGGTGAGGAACCTGCTCAATGAACATGCAAATAAAGAGATTCTCCAGGCCGTACAGTCCATTATTGACGAAGGGTGTTCCGATTTTGTGGTCGACCTGAAGCAGATTCAGTTCATGAACAGTGTCGGCCTGAACTTCCTCATCACGCTCCGGGCCCGTTCCAATGATAAAGGAGGCCAGGTTGCCGTGGCCAATGCCTCCAAAAAAGTGGTGCAACTCCTGGAGATGACCAAGCTCCGGCCTATTTTCCAGGTCAACAACTCGGTGGAGGAGGCCGTCGCATCTCTGCTGAATCGCAATTGAACGCGCTTCCCTCCGGGAAATCAGGCCAGCCGAAACACGAGTCCTCCCATATTTTTCATGCCGGAAAGATAGAACACGGTGTGGAAACCCGCGTTCCAATCCAGAATTCGGGATGACTCATGTTTATGATTTGTCCTTTCACAAAACAAAACGATAATGGCAATTGACGTTATTCTTGGCCTGCAATGGGGCGATGAAGGAAAAGGCAAGGTGGTGGATTATCTGGCCTCTTCCTATGATATCGTGGCGCGCTTTCAGGGGGGGCCCAATGCAGGCCATACTTTGCAGTTCGACGGGAAAAAATTTGTTCTGCATACCATTCCTTCCGGCATCTTCCGGCCCGGCCTGCTCAACCTGATCGGCAATGGCGTCGTCATCGACCCCATCGCTCTGGCGACAGAGATCGGGAAACTGAAGCAGGCCGGCGTTGATTTTATGGGCCGCCTGTTGCTCGCCCGCAAGGCTCACCTCATCCTGCCTACCCACCGCTATCTGGATGCGGCTTCCGAAAACGCGAAGGGCAAGGCCAGGATCGGTTCCACGCTGAAAGGTATCGGGCCTACCTATATGGACAAGACCGGGCGCAACGGCCTTCGCGTTGGCGATATTTCCCGGGCAAATTTCAGGGAACGTTACCAGGCGCTAAGGGAAAAACACCTCAGCCTGCTGGAAATTTACCCTCCTACCCAGTTCGGCCTGGAAGAGGAAGAACAAAAGTGGATGGACAGCCTGGAAGTCCTTCGTCAGCTTCAGCATGTTGACGGAGAATACTACATCAACCATGCGCTGAAGCAGGGCAAACGCATCCTGGCCGAAGGCGCACAGGGATCGATGCTGGACATTGACTACGGCACCTATCCTTTCGTCACTTCCTCCAATACGGTTACCGCCGGCGTATGCACCGGCCTGGGGGCCTCCCCCGATAAGATCGGGGAGGTGATCGGCATTACAAAGGCCTATTGTACGCGGGTGGGGTCCGGCCCTTTCCCGACCGAACAGGATAATGCCATCGGAGAACGCCTGCGCGCCGAAGGCGGGGAGTTCGGCGCTACCACCGGCAGGCCCCGCCGTTGCGGCTGGCTCGACCTGCCTCAGCTCCGGTACACCATCATGCTCAATGGCGTGACCCAACTGGCGGTCACCAAGATTGACGTGCTCAATGTTTTTGAAGAGATCGAAGTGGGGACCGCCTATTCGATTGGGGGCGTCGTGAGCGATGAACTGCCTTATGACATCTGCGACCAACCCATAAAGCCGGTTTACAGGGTTTATCCTGGCTGGCAACAATCGCTGGACGGCATTGCCGAATACGACGCCCTTCCTGTTGCGGCCAGAGATTACCTGCAGGCAATGGAAGCAGAATTGGGCGTGCCTGTCACCATGATCTCCACCGGCCCGGAGCGCCGGAAGCTGATCCTCAGGCACGGGGGCGCGCAGGAAGGGATGGTGCGCTGATCTGTCAGGATTGTAATCTGGCCTTAACGGATTTTGACTGATCTTAATGAATCCCTGGCTACCTATGGCAGCAGTGTGCTATCACTGCACCATACTTTTTTCACAACTCCTTTCCGATTCACTTACGGGCCGTCACAATATACTGGTAATCGAGCGCCGTATCGTTGGTGGCGACGTCCTTGTATCCGGCCTGTATCAGTTTCTCTTCCACCTCAAAGAGGGGCACCCTGATCTGCGAAGGCGGCCCCAGGGGCGTACGTTTTTTCTTAAAATCAATGATGAGCAGGGTTCCGCCATCCGAGATGCCCTTCTTCAGGTTTTCCAGGTATGCCAGCTGGTCCTTGATATACATAAAGGTATTGACGATGATAACCACATCGGCCTCGCCGGGCGCCAGCCTGGGATCATTGGGCAAACCCAGGCGGGCTTCCAGCCGGCCCTGCACATTCTCCGGCAGTTCCAGCACCTTGACGCTGTCGAGATAACTGATGAAACGCTGGTCAATATCGATGGCGATCACCTTTTTGGCCCTGGGGGTAAGCCGGAATGCAAAAAAACCGGTTCCGGCGCCAATATCAGCTACGGTCTTTTCTTCGAGGTTGCCTAACAGGTCAATGACCACTTCCGGCTTTTGCCATACTACCCGGTTCGTATTGTCGTAATCCTCCAGGATTTTGACGGTATCTTTCGGGAACATGTTGAAGGTGTCGGGCGTTTCCTGCTGTGCTGCGGCATCGTTTCCGCCTCCTCGATTGCTGCCGGCAGGCTGACAGGCTAACAGAGAGAGTATGCTAAACACCAGAAGGTTGCGAAGGGATTGCTGAAACTCCATACTAATTGTTTGCGGTAAAGTTATGCCGTTTCCGGGATAAAACAGCAAAAAGGCTTGCTAGTTCATACACAATTCCAACAGGAAGCGTTCCAGTTTCTGGCGCATGTCGCCTCCCTTTCCCTCATAATTACTGGCTATGACGGAAAAGGCCAGCAGCCGCCCATCGCGGGCGGTGGCATAACCGGAGTAAGCCCTCACCTTTTCCAGTGTGCCGCTTTTGGCACGCAGCCGCCCTTCTGCCGCCGTTCCCTTCAGCGTATTTTTGAGGCTACCGGAGCGGCCGGCCTCCGGGAGGGATTCCAGGAAGGGCCGGAAAACGGCTTCCTCCTGCCGGGCCATCAGCCGCAGGAAGCGCGCCAGGAAAAGGCTCGTCACGGCATTGGTTCCCGAAAGGCCGCTACCGTCGGAGAGGTAAACGCCGTCCCAGCTCAGCCCCTGCGCTTCCCAGTGCTTTCTTATCACTTCCAGTCCGGCCGAGGTGCTGCCATCCTGCTCTTTTTCCCATCCTATTCCCTTTACCATGGCTTCACAGTAGAGGTTGACGCTTTCCATATTTGCCCGCATGACGATTTGCGAAAGCGGCGGAGAGTAATGGGTGTATAATAGCTGCCCCGGCCTCTTTTCCCCGCCCTTCAGCCGGCTGGAAGCTCCGGCTGACAGGATGCCTACGGTGGCCAGGCTTTGGCGGAGGCTCTGGGCCGCAAACAGAGGCGGGTCGGGCAGAGACCCCTTGATCGTGAAAATGCCGCTGCCCACCGGTATAGTGCCCCGCACGTAGCGGCTGAACTGATAGGGGGCGCCGAAGATATAGGCATTATCGCCCGAACCGCGGGCCGCTGAGCGCACTTCGTTGATCATATGCAGGCCCGGCACTTCGGGTTCTATGCCGGCTATGGGGGGCGTGGCCCCCAGTTGCCCCTGCTGCCGGAAGTGCAGGAAATGGAGGTTTTCGTGGATGTTCAGCGCCCAGGCGCCGGCGCCGTAATAGTTGCCCATATCTTCCCAATGCCAGGCGCCGGCGGCGGCGGCCGAACCGAAAGCGGAAGCATCGCCAATGACATCGCCGCCGATGCGGCGAATGCCGGCCTGTTGTGCCGCCATCCGCAGCCTTTCCAGGAGAGCCTCCAGCGGCATAGCGCTTTCCAGGAAGGGCGAGCCCAGCGTCGGGTCGCCGAATGCCCGCAGGCAAAGATTGCCGTCCAGTTGCCCGTCATGCGACAACTCGCCCTCGTATTCCAGTTTCGTCAGAAAACGGTAATCGGGCCCCAGCAATACCAGCGCACTGCCCGTTGACAGCACTTTAAGGTTGGAGGCCGGGCTCAGGCTGCGCTCCGGGTCGTAGCTGGCCAGCAACCTGCCGCTCTCCACATCGATCACGCTGATGCTCAGGCTGCCATGTTTAAGGCTGGGGTCGGCAGCCAGCTGGCCGGCTGCGCGCTGGTATGCGTTCTGGCTAAAAGCGATTGCCGGGAGGAACAGAAAGAAAATAATAAAAGAGCAACTACGCATAGGATAAGGTGCTGGCGGTTGGTTAATTGTTTAGCCGTTTTTCCGGAACCACTAAAATCCGGGTTCCTGGCAAATCAAAAATTTTACCCGGTTCGAAGAGATTTATCCGGCTGATTAGACGGACGGGCAAAATCAAAAGCCCACAGCCGGCAGCACCTTGCCGCTGGCCTGGCCGAAGCCTATTCGCCGCCCGTCTTTTTCGCACCATCCCCGGAGGACGACGGTATCGCCATCGAGCAGAAAACGGCGTTCGCTGCCATCCGGCATGGCGATGGGCTTCGTGCCCCGCCAGGAAAGCTCCAGCATGGAGCCGTAGGACTCCGGGCCGGGGCCGCTGATCGTGCCGGAGGCCATCATATCGCCGACGCGTATATTACAGCCGTTCACGGTATGGTGCGCCAGTTGCTGGGCCATATTCCAGTAGAGGTATTTGAAGTTGGACCGGCATACGGCCTTACCCTGCCCGTTCTCCGGCACGATCTCCACTTCCAGTTGGATATCGAATGCCTTCTCTCCTTCAGCCTGCAGGTAGGGCAACGGTTGGGGATCCTGTACCGGCCCGGCAGTGCGGAAGGGTTCCAGGGCCTCCATAGTGACCACCCAGGGCGAGATAGTCGATGCGAAGCTCTTTCCCAGGAAAGGCCCCAGCGGCACGTATTCCCACTTCTGAATATCGCGGGCCGACCAGTCGTTGAAAAGTACCATACCGAAAATATAGTCTTCGGCCTTGCCGACGGGTACGGATTCTCCCAGCCGGGTGTCCCTGCCGATGACGAAGGCCATTTCCAGTTCAAAATCGAGCAGGCGCGATGGGCCAAATAGAGGTTGCTCCGCATCATCGGGCATCTGCTGCCCTTTGGGGCGGTGCACCGGCGTTCCTGAGACGATGATGGAAGAGGCCCGCCCGTGATAACCTACGGGAAGATGCAGCCAGTTAGGCATCAGGGCATTTTCCTTGCCCCGGAACATGCTTCCGACGTTGGCGGCGTGCTCCCGGCTGGAGTAGAAATCCGTGTAATCGCCTACTCTGACCGGCAGCAGCAGTTGCACATTACGCTGTTTATGCAGGAAATAATCGGCCAGTTCGCTGGCGTCCCAGTCTTCCAGGTTGTCGTCGAGAATCTCCGAAAGGCGGCTGCGGACGGCAGTGGTTTTGGCTTTGCCCAGGGCAATAAAATCGTTGAGATAAGGTTGAGCGAAAACCTGAGGGCTGATGTTGAGGTCGTCGAAAAAGCCGTGTTCTGCAAGCACCTGCAGGTCGGCAACATATTCGCCGATGGCGGTACAGAGGCGGGGTGTGAGCCCGGGCGTCTTGAAAACGCCGAAGGGAAGGTTTTGTATGGGGAAATCGCTGCCCGGGGGCACTTCCACCCAGGATCGCAGCTTAGGGTCGTTCGCTCGGGTCATGTGGTTGATTTTGGGGCAAAAGTAAGAAAATATGGGGAGGTGCAGAAGGGGAATCGAAGATGGAGGCTTGTTTGGCGCCGCTTTATTTTTTTTGTCACACGAAAGGTTATGGCTGGCGGAATGGCTGCTTTCCGCCATTTGTTTCATAGCAGAGCATGCTGAACTTATCGGCAACCCTTCACTCCCTTACCGGCTCAAATTCCGTCCGCCGGTTCTCCTGCCGGCCCTCCGGCGTCTCATTGGTAGCAATAGGCCGGTTCTCTCCGTAGCCTTCGTGCTGCAGGCGCTCCGGGCCGATGCCCTGCTGGACGAGATAATCATAAACCGCCTTTGCCCGTTGCTTTGAGAGCAGCAGGTTATCCGCTTCCGAACCCACATTATCGGTATGGCCGTTGATGCGGATTTTCAGGGCGGGGTTTTCCTCCAGCAGGTTTTTCAGGCGGTTCAGCTCCAGGGCAGATTCCGGCAGGAGGGCTGCCGAGCCGGTCTCGAAAAAGACGTTCTTAAGGATAACCGGGCGGGTAGCCGGCATTTCCGCCATAGGCTCAGGGATAGGAGATAGCCCGATCTCCAGCAGGAAGGGCTCGGCCAGGCTGCCGGCGGTTGAGAGGGCGAAGTTTTCCGAATGGAAGAGGTAGCCCGGCCGGGAGACGTTGAGGGCATAGTCTTCTCCTGTGGGCAGCACCACCAGAAATTCCCCTGTCTCATCGGTTTGGGCCTGCACATGGCTACGGCCGCTTTTCAGTTTGACGAAGTCCACCCCGGCGATAAGCGGGCGCCGGGTGCTGGCGTCCCGGATGACGGCCTTCACATAGGTCGCCGGCAGGGGGCGGGCAGCAGGGTACAATTCGAAGCTGAACAGGTCGGCATTGCCCATTTCCCGGCCAAGGCCGGTAGGGCCGAGCCGGTCAGTATCGAAGTATGCGGTTTTACCGTCGAGGCTGACGATCAGGGCGCCTTCGTTATCGGGGGTATTGATAGGATAGCCGAGATTCTGCGGCGGGCCCCAGCTGCCGTCGGCCTGCCGGCGGGAGAGAAAGAGATCGTACTGTCCCATACCGGGATGGCCTTTCGACATAAAATAGAGCGTTTGCCCGTCGGGATGGATGAAAGGCGCCTGCTCGTTGAAGGGGGTATTGATGGCGGGCCCCAGGTTTTCGGGTTTACCCCAGTTGCCGTCCGGCTGCTGACGGCTCACCCACAAGTCGAGCCGGCCCTGCCCGCCGGGGCGGTCGCTGACGAAGTAGAGCTCCCGGCCATCGGCAGAAAGAGAGGGTTGCGATTCCCATGCACTGGTATTGACAGGGGCGGGCAGGGGTTGCGGTTCCGTCCACCGGCCATCCTGCTGCCGGGAGAAATAAAGGCCGAAATTGCCGCTGCTGCTGCTGCGGGTAAACACCATGGCCTTGCCGTTGGCGGAGATGCTGGGGCTGCTGTCATTGCCGGCGGTATTGAGGGCGCCCACCGGCTGGCCCGGCTGCCAGGCGCCGTCCTGGCGGCGGCTGAAGAAAATGTCTTCGTTATTGGCTTGCGGGCGGGCCGTATAGACGAGGAACTGCCCGTCGGCGCTCAGAGAGGGCAGGTATTCGGGATTGGGGGTGTTGATGCCCGGCCCGAGGCTTTCCGGCTGAAAAGGCACGGGCGCTTTTACGGCGCCGGCCGCGAACTCAGCGCTGGCCCTGAGCAATTCCGCCTCGGCGAGCTGCTCGCCTTTAGCCTTTCCCGACCGCAGATACTGCTCGATGTGGGCGGCGGACTCTTCGTACTTTTGCTGCCCGAATTCCGCCTGTCCCAACAGGAAGAAGGCCAGGGGAGCATAACCGGGGCCCAGGGCCAGAGCCTCTTCGAAAGCCGTTTCGGCCGGGCCGTAGCGTTCCATCTGCAGGTTGAGGTCGGCATACATCAGCCGGGCGTCGATGAAGGCGGGTTCCTTTTGCAGAATCTTTTCCAGGGCCTCCAGGGCCTCTTCATAACGGCTGGCATTGAGGTGGCGCCGCGCTTCTTCGTACAGCTTTAGGGTTTTACCGGAAACGTCGCGCCCGGTGAGGTAGGGCTGGGCGGAGACGGGCAGGACAGCCGCTGCCAGCGTTAGTAAGATAAGTAAATGGCGAAAAAGCATATCCCTTACCCGGCATTTATACGTTGACAGGTTACTGGCCGGCGGAAGCATGCCGCCGGCTGTCTTTTCCGGAAGATCAACTCAGGCAGCGCTCTGCTCCAGCAGTTCGGCAGCGCGCTTGGAGCCGCGGTTGGCAGCTTCCTCCCAGTCTTTCCTGAAGCCCAGCTTGCCCGCCTTTTTCAGGGCGATGCCCCGGTAGAGGAGGAATTCGGCTTCAGAGAGTTCATCGGCAGGGCCGTCTATTTTTAAAGCGTCATCGAAGGCCTTGATGGAATCGGCGTACTTGCCACTTTCCAGCAGCGCCCAGCCGTAATTGAAGAGCGCCCGCCTGCGCCAGCGGTAGTTGGGGTCGTCCGGGCCGAATTCCCGGCAGGTAAAGAACTTCAGTTCGGTAGCCGCTTTTTCGTACTCTTCGAGCTTCAGATGGCAGTCGGCCTTAAGGCGGCGGGCCTGCCAGTAGAGCGATTGCAGAGGGATAGAACCTTTGACGGCCGACTGCAGGTCCTGGGCGGCGCCTTTGAAATCTTCCATTGCCATTTTCACAATAGCACGGCCGAGGTAAGGCTCAGCGGCATCGGGGTTGATGTCTATGCTTTTGGAATAATCGTATATCGCGTCCTTGTAATTGCGCAACTGGTAGTTGACGAAGCCGCGGCGTTCGTAGGCCTTGGCGTGGCGGGCGAACTTCTCGATCGCGCGGCTCAGGGCTTTCATGGCCTCTTCTTCCCTGCCGGATTCCTTGACCAGTTCCCGGCCCCGCAGGAAGGCCTGGACGGCCGCTTTGTCGCCCCTGGGTTCGATATGGCGGTAGCTGATCACTTTGCCCTCTTCCACCATCCAGGCGCTGAGGCCGCCGGCAATGGCATACTGAACGATGAACTCCAGCATGTTGATGGTGTTGCGCCATTCCTTTTCAGTAGCCTGGGGAGCGATCAGGCGGGGAATTTCCAACGTCCAGCTTTCCGCTTTGAATATTTCCTCCGGCTTGATGAGCAGGACCTGGCGGTAGTAGTTCTCAGCCCGGTGCTCGAACATTTGCTGGACGCGTTCGAAGCTCCGCTCGTTGCCGAAGTCGAGCTGCCCGGAAAAGATGGTTTTGTAAGTCATTTTGCTGCCTTTTTAGATTGTATGTAGTTCACTTCATAGCCTATTCAAAACTCCCCGACGGGATTAATGTTCAAAACTCTTTGGGGCGTTTCCTGTTTCCGGGCCCCGCCGTACAAAAACAGCGCTCCCTGCCAACCGGCAGTAAACGCGGTATCATCGCATGGCTTAGATGTTACGGGGTTCAATGCTAACCATTTCCGCCGGCAGGCTCATCGCTTACCCACGAAGCAGGCTCTTTGCCCGTCGCCTTACCTGTACTCAGGGGAGTATCCCCTTTTCGTTGTTGTTTTGCAAGTTGGAGTGGCTAACTGCCTCTGAATCCAGGCCGGAAAGGCGAGGGGGAGAAGCGAATTAGTCGATGGTTTTCTCTAGTTGCGCTTTACGACAATACTCTATGCGCTATTATTCAATCTTTTAAGTTGGGCTTAAAAAAACCGGGAGATCCGATTTTTCGTCTAACGAACAAAGTTGCAACTATTTTGGCGGAAAGGCAAGCAATATAAGAGAAAGTTGCTGCCATTGGGAGAAAAAAATATCCACAGTTGCGCCGGCGCTTTGTTGGCGGGCCGGTGGAAAGGTGCGGCAGAATGGTGGAAAAAATGTTAATTACTATGTGGAAAAAACAAAAAAACTGCTTGCATATTGTTATAAGGCATTTTCTTGTAATTACCCAGTCCCACCAAAAATAGCAAATCTTCGGGCAAATTGCTATCTTGT
>CAZAXA010000142.1:0-8454 GCA_964488965.1 uncultured Phaeodactylibacter sp.
GGTGCTCCCGGGAGGAGGCCTGCAACTGATAGCTCCATTCCAGGCTAAGCTGCAGGCTGGCGCCGGGCGGCAGCGGCTCGGGCAGGGGCAGCCAGGCGTTGGTAGGGTCTTCTGAGCTGTAGACAGCCGCATTGTCCCAGTCTACTGCCTTATCATTGACCCGTATATTGGACAGCTCCATTCCCCGTGTATAAAATGCCGGGTCGACGTAGGAAGCCCGGCGCGCCTGTGGCAGGTGCACGTTCTGAATGAGCTTCAGGTTGAGCTCCGGCAGCGTATCCGGGCTGTTGTTGGTATAGGTGATGACAGCCCGGCCTTCGATGCGGCGCTCCGCCGGCATGACTTTGGCGTCGATCCGGTAGCTGGCGCGGTTCTGCCAGTAGCGCGGCCCCGGCCGGCCGTCGAGAGTACGGGTACCCGCTTCCACCGCCTTTTGGAATTCGCGGGGCAGGTAGAGGGAGGGCTGGGCGGAGAGGGAGGATGCCAGGGACAAAAGGATAACTGCCAGTAAGAATAAGTTCTTGACCATCTTTTCGGATTAAAAGTTGTGGATGGGCGAAAATAGGGAAATTGAAGGAAGTGAGCGCAGGAATATCAGCTGATATGCCCATATCACAACGAATATGTAAAACCGCCTCAAAATTTTATATGGCGCGAACCGCAGATCTTCCTTATTTTTGTATAAAAATTATCCTTTTGATCTTGCGGATAGCCCATATCGCCCTTGCATTTTTCATCTTCCTCAGCTCGACGGGCCTGGTAGTCAACCGGCACTATTGCCGAAGTGAGCTGAAAAGCACGAGCCTGTTCGTGAAGGCGAAAGGGTGCCATTCACCGCAGCGGATGGCGGGCTGCCCGATGCATCAGGCCAGCGGCTGCGAGGGCCATGAAAAAGGAGAAAAGAGAGGCTGTTGCGATGACCGCACCGATTATTACAAAGCGGATAATATCCAGGAAGGGAAATATTTTCAACTGCCGTTACTGAAAGCGCCCGCCTTCATGGCCGTTCTGCCGGCAAAGCATATTGTGGCCCTTCCTGCCGTCGATGAGCATACGCTTCACTATTTAACCTACAGGCCGCCAATTGTTTGCAGCGACCTCCCGGTACTGCTGCAATCCTTCCTTTTATAGATCATCGTCAGTTCAAGGGCTGCCTCCCGTGAGCGGCCATCAGTTGCATGCGCTGCATCTGCGCTATTGCCATAACCCTAACTGACGACCCGTTATGATAAATGCGATCATTCGGTTTTTTCTCGAAAACAAATTCGTCACCCTGCTCTTGCTGGTGATGATGATCGGCTGGGGCATCGCTACCGCCCCCTTTGGCTGGAAAACTTTTTTACCCTCCGACCCGACACCTGTAGACGCCATTCCCGACCTGGGGGAAAACCAGCAGATCGTTTTCGCCGACTGGATGGGGCGGTCTCCCCAGGACGTAGAGGACCAGATCACCTATCCGCTCACTACCTTCCTGCTGGGCATTCCCGGCGTGAAATCCATCCGCAGCACTTCCATGTTCGGATTTGCCAGTATTTACGTCATATTTGATGAAAGCACGGAGTTCTACTGGTCCCGTTCGCGCATACTGGAAAAACTGAACTCACTGCCGTCCGGCCTGCTGCCGCCAGGTGTACAACCCGCCCTCGGCCCCGATGCTACGGCCCTTGGGCAGGTGTTCTGGTACACGCTGGAAGGGCGCGACACTGAAGGAAAACCCACCGGCGGCTGGAGCCTGCACGAGATAAGGACGGTTCAGGATTACTACGTCAAGTATGCGCTCAATGCCGTGGAAGGAGTATCCGAAGTGGCCTCAGTCGGCGGCCAGGTCAAAGAGTATCAGGTGGATGTCAACCCCGATGCCCTGAAGGCCTACAACATTCCACTGATGGATGTGATGACGGCGGTGAAACGGTCGAACCGGGATGCCGGCGCGCAGACCATAGAGATCAACAAGGTGGAATACCTGGTGCGGGGCCTGGGTTACATCAAAACGACGGAAGATCTGGAACTGGCCGTGGTAGCCGTCCACGACAACGTGCCCATCCGCATTAAAGATATCGGAGTAGTATCCCTGGGGCCTGCCACCCGGCGGGGGATACTGGACAAAGATGGGGCCGAAGTAGCCGGCGGGGTGGTTGTCGCCCGCTATGGTTCCAACCCGCTGGAGGTGATCAATGGCGTAAAGGAAAAGATAAAGGAGATCGCGCCCGGGCTGCCAAAGAAAACCCTGGCGGACGGTACGGTAAGCCAGCTCGCCATCGTCCCCTTCTACGACCGCACCCAACTCATTAAAGAGACGCTGGGCACGCTGGAGCGGGCGCTGTCCCATGAAATCCTCATCAGCATTATTGTGGTCATAGTGCTGGTATTCAACCTGCGGGCCTCTCTGCTCATTTCCAGCCTGTTGCCGGTAGCGGTGCTGATCACCTTCATCGTGATGCGTTACGCGGGCGTCGACGCCAACATCGTCGCCCTTTCCGGCATCGCCATTGCCATCGGCGTGATGGTGGACGTGGGTATCGTTTTCGTTGAGAACATCGTCCGGCGCCTGGAACTGCCGGAGAACCGCGGGCTGCGCGGGCGGCAGTTACTGGAACTGGTCTATTCGGCGACAGTTGAGGTGTCTTCCGCCATCACAACGGCCCTGGCCACCACTGTCGTCAGCTTTCTGCCCGTCTTCGCTATGGAATCGGCGGAAGGCAAATTATTCAAGCCGCTGGCCTTTACCAAAACCTTTGCCCTGGGCGCCTCCTTCGTGCTCGGCATCGTAGTGCTGCCCGCCCTGGCCCATCTGGCCTTTTCGCTGAACTTCGACAAAAAAAGGGCGCGGGTGGTATGGAATGTGGCCTTGCTGGCGGCAGGCCTGCTCTTGTCCATTTACTATCATACCGGCCTGCCGGTTGCCCTGTCCGTCATCGGCATAAACAACCTTTTGGAAAACGCCTGGCCAGCACGCTGGAAATGGGTTCCTGATCTCATCAACATCGGGATTGTCCTGCTGATAGCCACATTCTTCCTCGCTGAAGAATGGGCGCCGCTGGGGCATCACAATTCCATGCTCGCCAATTATCTTTTCGTGCTGGTATTGCTGGGCATCATCCTGGGCATGTTGCTGGCCATCGTCTATTTTTACGAACCGGTGCTGAAATGGTGCCTGGCCAACAAAGGCAAGTTCATGCTTCTGCCGCTGTTTACCATCCTGTTCGGCCTTACCATCTGGCTGGGATGGAACCGAACCTTCGGGTTTGTGTCCGATGCCTTTGGCCAGCTGGGCTGGAATGTGCGCACCACGGCTTTCTGGAGTACAATGCTCCACAAGTTCCCCGGCATGGGCAAGGAGTTCATGCCTTCGCTCGACGAGGGCAGCTTCCTGCTGATGCCCACCTCCATGCCTCATTCGGGAGTAGAGGAAAACCAGCGGGTAGTGGCCCAGTTGGATATGTTGCTGGCCAATATTCCGGAGGTCGAGCTGGCCGTCGGCAAAGCAGGGCGGGCCGAAACGGCGCTGGACCCCGCGCCTATTTCGATGTACGAAAATATCATTAACTACAAACCGGAATTTTTAGTCAATGAGAAAGGCAAACGGGAAACTTTCAGGACGGATAAGGCAGGCCGCTTTATTCTTGTATCGGGCGATACGCTTTCTAACGAAGAAGCGCTGCTGCGGGGAGTAAAGGCCTCCCATCTCATACCCGATCCGGAGGGGCAGTATTTCCGCAACTGGCGCCCACAGGTCAAAAGCCCTGATGACATCTGGGACGAGGTCGTCCGGGTGTCCCGCATACCTGGCGTTACCTCCGCCCCCAAGCTTCAGCCCATCGAGACCCGCCTGGTCATGCTGCAGACGGGCATGCGGGCGCCCATGGGCATCAAGGTTTATGGCCCGGACCTGCAAACCATCGAAAGTTTCGGCCTGCAGTTGGAGGCGATCCTCAAGGAGGCGCCTTCCGTGAAGGCCGAGGCCGTTTTCGCCGACCGCATCGTCGGCAAACCTTACCTCCACCTGAATATCGACCGCACGGCAGCCGCTCGTTACGGGCTGAACATCGAGGATGTACAGGAGTTCATCGAAACCGCCATCGGTGGCATGGCCGTTACTACCACCGTAGAAGGCAGAGAGCGCTTTCCGGTGCGGGTGCGCTATCCGCGTGAACTGAGGGACAACCCGGAGAGCATGAAGAAAATGCTCGTGCCCACCCCCACAGGGGCGCAGGCGCCGCTGGGAGAGCTGGTGAAGATAGAATATATGCGAGGCCCTCAGATGATCCGCAGTGAAAATACCTTTCTCACCGGTTATGTGCTTTTTGATAAAAAGGAAGGCTACGCCGAAGTGGATGTAGTAGAGGAAGCGCAACGTTTCATCCGGCAACGGATCGACGCAGGAGAACTGCTGGTTCCGGCAGGCGTGAGTTACAAATTCTCCGGCAGCTACGAAAACCAGTTGCGCGCCATGAAGCGCCTGGCGATCGTCATCCCCATCAGCCTCATCACCATTTTCCTGTTGCTCTTTTTCCAGTTCAAAACAGCTATTGCTTCTTCCATCCACTTTTCGGGAGTCTTCGTAGCCTTCGCCGGCGGTTTTATCATGCTGTGGCTCTACGGACAGGACTGGTTTCTGGATTTTTCCATAGCGGAGGTGAGCATGCGGGAATTATTCCAACTGCATCCCATCAATCTGAGCGTGGCCGTTTGGGTAGGTTTCATTGCCCTGTTCGGCATTGCTACTGACGACGGCGTGATCATGGGATCCTATATCCATCAGGTCTTTGAAGAACGGCGTCCCGCAACAGTGGCGGAAGTGCGGGAAGCCGTGCTCATCGCCGGCAAGAAGCGGGTGCGCCCGGCCATGATGACGGCCGCCGTGGCCATCATCGCCCTGCTGCCCGTGCTCACGTCTACCGGCAAGGGCGCCGACATCATGGTGCCCATGGCCATTCCCACTTTCGGCGGCATGGCCATCCAGCTGATGACCATGTTCGTGGTGCCCGTCCTGCAGGCCTTCTGGCGGGAAACGGTAGTTAAAAGGCAAACGGCAAAAGCATAATTAAAAAACAAAACAAGAAGATCATGCGCATATTGATCATCATTCTTTCGATGGCGGCGGCCGCCGGCCTTTCCGCCCAGGCTTTGGAGGATTACCTGGCTATGGCGGCCGATAACAATCCCGGCATCCGCGCCAGGCAAACCGAATTCCTGGCCGCCCTCCAGAGGATACCGCAGGCGAAAGCCCTGCCCGAACCCCAGGTGAACGCCTCCGTTTTCATCCGCCGGATGATGCTTCCCATGGGCGACCAGCTGGGCAGCGTTTCCGTAATGCAGATGTTCCCCTGGTTCGGAACCCTGGACGCCATGGGGAACGAAGCGGCAAAAATGGCGGAAGTAAAATACCAGGCCGTCGAAGCCGCCAGGAATGAACTGTTCTTCGACGTGAAAAATGCCTGGTATCCGCTCTTTGAACTGGATGAACAAATCCGTATCCAGCGGGAGAACCTGCGCGTGCTGGAGACGGACAAAGAACTGGCAACCTTCCGTTTCCGCCACGGCCAGGCGCCTATGGTGGACGCCATCCGGGCCGATATCATGATCGAAGAGATGAAGACCGGCATCGCTCTGCTCGAACAAAAGCGCCGCCCGCTGGAAGTAGCCTTCAACCGCCTGCTCGGGCGGGAAGAAAGCCTGCCGGTGGCCATCGCCGACAGCCTGCCGGAACCCACGGCCGCCGCCCTGGCCCGCCGCGACAGCCTCCTCGCCGGCAACCCCGCCCTGGCCATACTGGACAAGCAGATGCAGGCCGCCGCCGCCGAAGAGAAGGCCGCCGGATTTATGCGCAAACCCATGATCGGGATCGGCCTGCAGTACATGCCGCTGGTGAAACGCAAAGGCGGCGACGTCCACCTGCTGCCGCCCAATACCGGCGCAGACATGCTCATGCCCATGGCCTCCGTCACCCTGCCGATCTGGCGGAAAAAGTACGACGCCGCCGTCGAAGAGCGCCGGCTGATGCAGGAGATGTACGCCGATATGAAGCAGGACATGCACAACGAACTCGCCTCCATGTACGAAATGGCCCGTTATGAACTTGAAAAAACCGTACAAATGGCGCTGTTGCTGGACTCGCAAATCGCGAAAACTCAACAGGCTATCGAGCTGCTCCTGGCTGCTTACCGAAATGCCGGCCAGGATTTTGAAGAGATCCTGCGCCTTCAGCAACAACTGTTCCGTTACCGCCTGGAGAAGGTTTCGATAAAAACGGAACATCAGCTGGTATTGGCCAGGCTGGATTACTTAACCGGAAAAATGAATTAAAAATAAAGGCATGAAAAAGATAAAATTCAGCCCCTATCTCATTCTGGGCGCTCTCGCTCTTCTGGCGGCAGGGTTTCTCATCGGGCGTTTTGCCGCAGGCAGCCGGCCGGCTGAGGCCAGCCATGCCGGCCATTCCACAGAAACGGAAGCCGCCGCCAAACCTGCTGTCTGGACCTGCTCCATGCATCCTCAGATTCGTAAGCCAGAGCCGGGGAAATGCCCCATCTGCGGAATGGACCTGATACCGCTGGAGGATAACATCGCCGATGAGAATCCGCTCGAAGTCAGAATGTCTCCTACGGCCATGCAACTGGCCAATGTGGAAACCGCTGTTGTGGGTTTCGGCAGCCCGGCCAGGGAAATCCGAATGAGCGGCAGGGTGGCGGCCGATGAGCGCAGGATATTCTCTCAGGCCACCCATCTCGATGGCAGGGTCGAGGAACTGTCGGTCAATTTTACCGGCGAGCCTGTGCGCAAAGGACAGAAACTGGCCAGCATCTACTCGCCCGGGCTGGCTATCGCTCAGGAAGAGCTTTTCTTTGCCCGTAAAATGAAGGATGTGCAACCGGATTTGCTGCCGGCTGCCCGGGAAAAGCTTAAAAACTGGAAACTCACCGATAAGCAAATAGACGATATCCTCGCCGCCGGCAAGGTGCAGGAGCGCTTTCCCATCCTGGCGGATGTCAGCGGTATTGTGCTCAATAAGCGGGTGAACCTGGGAGACTACGTAATGCGCGGCATGCCCTTGTACGAGATCGTGGACTTGTCGGGAGTCTGGGTGCTTTTCGATGTTTATGAGAATGACATGCCCTGGGCAAGAGTTGGCAGCAAGGTATCATTTACTGTACAGTCTCTGCCGGGAGAAACCTTCACCGGGCGGGTCGCCTTCATTGACCCGGCTATCAACCCGGCGACACGGGTCGCCACTGCGCGGGTGGAAGTACCCAATCCCGGCGGAAGGCTCAAACCCGAAATGTTTGCCAGCGGCCTGATCAGGACGCAGTTGGCAGGCAGGGGGGAAAGCCTGCTGGTTCCCAAATCGGCTGTCATGTGGACCGGTGAGCGCTCGGCCGTATATGTCAAAAAGACAACCGATCGGGGCGTAAGCTTTCGGATGCAGGAAGTCGGGCTTGGGCCTCTGGCAGGCGATAACTTCGTGGTTAAGGACGGCCTCCAGGCCGGCGACGAAGTTGCCGTTAACGGTACTTTTTCCATCGATGCCGCCGCCCAGTTGGCAGGCAAGCCCAGTATGATGAACCCCGAAGGCGGAGCGGCGGCCGCCGCGGCCCATCAGCATGGAAAAGCTGCGGCCGAAGCTGTAAAAGTGAGCAAACCGGCACGGCAAGCTGTCCAGCAACTGTTCAGCCTTTATTTTCCATTAAAAGACGCCCTTGTAGAGGGCCGGCCGACGGAAGCGAAAAAGCTGGCCGCTGAGCTGAATAAGGCTTTCGAAAACACGAGCATGGGCCTTTTCACCGGCCCGGCGCACGAGCGGTGGATGGCTCACAGTTCCTCCGCTGCGGCCGCCCTGGCCGGAATGGCCACAGCGGCAAATATCGAAGAGGCCCGAACCCAGTTCAAGCCGCTTTCCGGGCACATGGCCGCCCTGGCCAGATCTTTTGGGCCATTCGAAAAAACGATCTATGTACAACACTGCCCCATGGCGGACAACAACGCCGGCGCCGACTGGCTTAGCCTTGATCAACAAATCCGCAATCCTTATTTCGGCGAAAAAATGCTGAAATGCGGCTCCGTGACGGATACGATCCGGTAAAGGAGGTTCCTGCGGCGCCTGGAGATGTTTGGCCGTAAACCGCACAAAGAAATTACAAAACTGTTCCAAAACTATGTAAGGCTTTGCCTTTCATTGATCTGCATCTTTGTGCATATCTCTTGCTAATGTAAAACCTGAAGTCATGCAAAACCATCATCATAAAACCAAAAATAAACAGGGGCACGGCCATCATCAGGCATCCGGCGGCGAGCACAAACACCACGATCACCACGCCATGATGATCGAAGATTTCAAAAAGCGGTTTTGGGTGTCGCTGGCCCTGACCGTCCCCGTGTTGTTGCTCTCCCCTATGATCCAGCACTGGCTGGGAGGAGACTGGCATTTCGGCGGGGATAAATACGTGCTGTTCGGCC
>CAZAXA010000142.1:8464-12812 GCA_964488965.1 uncultured Phaeodactylibacter sp.
CGATCGTGCTCACGGTTCCCGTCGTCGTCCTCTCGCCGATGATCCAGCAGTGGCTCGGCGTGCGCGAGGCGATGGCGTTTCGCGGCGACGAGTGGATCGCGTTCGCGTTCGCGACGATCATCTACCTCTACGGCGGGTGGCCCTTCCTGAAGGGGCTGTCCGACGAGCTGAAAGAAAAATCGCCCGGCATGATGACGCTGGTCGCCGTGGCCATCGTGGCGGCCTACGCCTACAGCAGCGCCGTGGTGTTCGGGCTGGAAGGCGGCACTTTCTTCTGGGAGTTGGCCACCCTGGTCGTGGTGATGCTGCTGGGGCACTGGATAGAAATGAGGTCGGTGCTGGGCGCTTCCCGTGCGCTGGAAAAGCTGGTAGCCCTGCTGCCGGATGAGGCGCACCTGGTGCATGGCGATCACGTCATGGATGTGAAGGTGAGCAAGCTGAAGAAGGGAGACGTCATACTCATCAAACCCGGCGAGAAAATCCCGGCGGACGGCCTGATCACCGAAGGAGAAAGCAACCTCAATGAGAGCATGCTGACCGGGGAAAGCAAACCCGTAAACAAAGGGGCAGGAGACGCCGTCATCGGCGGGGCCATCAACGGCAACGGCGCCCTGAGGGTGAAAGTGGAAGGCGCCGGCGAAGACAGCTACCTGTCAAAAGTGATCAACATGGTGCGCGAAGCGCAGGGCCGCAAATCCAGGACCCAGAAACTGGCCGACCGGGCGGCCTTCTGGCTCACCATCGTCGCCCTGACGGTGGGCTTCGGCACCCTGGCCACCTGGCTTTTCCTGGGCAAAGACCTCGCTTTCGCCCTGGAGCGGATGGTGACGGTCATGGTCATCTCCTGCCCCCACGCCCTGGGGCTGGCCATCCCGCTGGTCAGCGCCATATCCACTGCCCTGTCGGCTCAGAACGGATTGCTGATCCGCAACCGCACCGCTTTCGAGAACGCCCGCAAGATAACCACCCTGGTGTTCGACAAAACCGGGACGCTGACCAGCGGCGAGTTTGGCGTAAGCCGGTTTGAAAGCACCAGCGAAGGGCTGGACGATACGGAGATGCTCCGCCTGGCCGCCGCCCTGGAAGCCAATTCGGAACACCCCATTGCAGAAGGCATTATGGGCAAAGCAAAAGAGCTGGGCCTGCAAATACCGAAGGCAGATAATTTCAATGCCATCACCGGCAAGGGCGTGGAAGCTATCGTGGAAGGCAAGCAGGTGAAAGTGGCCAGCCCCCGTTATCTGGACGAGGAGGGGATCAGCATCCCGGAAGCGGCGCAGAACGACGGCGGCGAGACCATCGTCTTCGTCCTGATCGACGGCGATCTGGCCGGCTTCATCGCCCTGGCCGACCAAATCCGCCCGGAGAGCGCCGAAGCCATCAAAACCCTGCATGAGAACGGCATCAAAACCGTGATGCTGACCGGCGACAATAAGACCGTGGCTGAAAGCGTGAGCCGGGAACTCGGCATGGACGATTTCTTCGCGGAAGTCCTGCCCGATCAGAAGCTCGAAAAGATCAAGGCCCTCCAGGAAAAGGGCGAATTTGTGGCCATGGCCGGCGACGGCGTCAACGACGCCCCCGCCCTGGCCCAGGCCGACGTCGGCATCGCCGTCGGCAGCGGCACCGACGTGGCGGCGGAAACCGCCGACATCATCCTGGTGAACAGCAACCCGAGGGACATCAGCAAGCTGATCCTCTTCGGCAAGGCCACCTACCGCAAAATGGCACAAAACCTGGCCTGGGCGACGGCCTATAACGTTATTGCCATCCCGCTGGCCGCCGGCGCGTTCTACAACTGGGGGATCATGGTCTCGCCGGCCATCGGTGCCGCCCTGATGAGCCTCAGCACGGTGATCGTGGCGGTTAATGCGCAGTTGTTGAGGAAGGGAATGGCGTGAGATTGTGTTTTCCTGCGCCAACTCATTCCTTTTCTCGTAATTTTCGAAAAAAAACCATGGCCTTCTTCTGGATTCTCTGGGGCTTCGACGCCTGCATCACCCTGGTGGCGCTCTATTTTTTCTTCATCGGCCTGGCCGACGGCTCGGTGTCTTCGTTCAACATAGGCATATGGCTGATGCTGCTGAGCGGGTTGGCCGTTATCCTGCTGGGTAGCCTGTGGCTGAAGGGGCTGGGGAAACTGCTGCTGGCGAAGGGGTTGCTGGCAGTCCTGGCCGTGCCGGGCCTGATCTATGGGCTGTTTATTCTGCTGGTTGTCCTTTCGGGCTCGAAGTGGAATTGAGGGGGCGGTATCTAAGGATGATTTCTAAAAAGGCGGTAATTTATTCTGATCTGGCAAGTATTCAACAGAAGCCAGGCGCCAACACATGCACCAATGAGGCTGCTCCGGAAAGTCAGGATAGGGATCCCATAATTGAAAATGAGAAACTTTATTTTGAAACGCACCCCCAAATCGGAGGAAGTATCCCCCGCTGGCGGGGGTTAGGGGGTGGATTCAAAATAAAATTCGAAATCCAGGATGTTAAAATTCTAAAATCGACTTTCCGGAGCAGCCTCATATGTGTATATGTGGGGCGCTCCGGAAAGTCCGCTTCAGGCTCCTGGCACTTGAAAATGGGAAATTTTATTTGGATTCCACATAGGCGCATCAGTGCATCAGGCGGGCGCCCGGCCGCAACGCCACAACATTTACCCGGCTCTGAAAGAGACGGGCCATAACACCGCAATTACCATGAAATCACCCGGCATTTTTAATTATCAACAGGAGGCAGGGCGCCCGGCCCGGCGCAGCCGGAGGCTGGCCGGCACAAAGAGCTACAGTTGGAGCGCCCGCTTCATTTTGCTGGCCCTGGCCTTGCAGTTTGGGTTAAGCGCCGGGCAGGCGCAATCTCCGGAAAGGGAAAACCGCCTGTCGCTTCAGGAACTGGTGGCCCTGGCGCAGGGGCAGTCCATAGCGGCGCGGCAGGCCAAGACGGCTATGGATACCCGCTACTGGGAGTGGCGCACTTTCCAGTCGGCCCTGCGGCCACAGTTGCTGCTGATGGGCAACCAGCCGGACTTTACCCGCGCCTACCAGGAGGTGGTGCAGCCCGACGGGACGGTGGAATTCCAGTCCGTAACCGTCAATAATTCCGATATTCGGCTGGGGTTGAGCCAGTCGATCCCGGCTACGGGCGGGGAGGTGTTCGTCAGCACGGTGGCGCAGCGCTTCGACGATTTCGACCGCGATAAGGCCATCTACAGCGGGCGCCCTTTTGCCGTAGGCTTTACCCAGCCTCTTTTTGGCTTCAATGAGATGAAGTGGGACAAGCGGATCGAGCCTCTGCGTTACCGGGAAAGCCAGCAGCAATACCTGCAGGCCCGTGAGGAGATCGCCGCAGAGGCCACGGGGCGCTTCTTCGACCTCCTCCTGGCGCAGGTCAACCTCGAAATGGCGCAGGCTAACCTTTCCGGCAACGATACCATCTTCAAGATCGCCCTGGAACGGGAAGCGCTGGGCAAGCTGTCGCGCAACGACCTGCTGCAGTTGCAGCTCAGCGTACTGAATGCCCGCAAGGACGTGGCTACGGCCCGCCAGGACCTGGAAGCGGCACAGTTGCGCCTGCGGGCCTATGTGGGGCTGAAAGAAGAGAAGGCCTTAAGCCTGGACATCCCTGCCGATATTCCCGGCCTGGAGGTGGAGGAAAGGCGGGCGCTGGAACAGGCCTGGTCTAACCGGCCGGAAGTGACGGGTTTCGAGCGCCGGAAGCTTGAGGCAGAAGAGGCGGTAGCCCGCGCCCGCGGAGAAACGGGAATAGAGGCCACGCTGTCGGCCAGCTTCGGCCTTTCCAATCGCGCCGGCCGTTTCGGGGAAATTTACAGCCAGCCGCAGGACTATGAGTCGGTGCAACTGCAGTTTTCCATCCCCATCATCGACTGGGGCAGGGCGGCGTCCCGAAGGGCTACGGCCCGCGCCAACCAGGAGTTTGCCGAGGCCTCCATCGAGCAGGGCCGGCTGAACTTCGAACAGGAAGTGCGCACACAGGTAAAACTGTTCAACATGCTGCGCGAACAACTGCAACTCAGCTACGACGCCGACCAGATCGCCCGGGAGCGCTACGGCATCGCCAAGGGCCGCTTCCTGCTGGGCGACCTGAGCATTACCGACCTCAACCTGGCCCTGCAGGAAAAGGACTTCGCCCGGCGGGATTATGTCCAGGCCCTGCGTTCCTTCTGGCTGGCCTATTACAAGCTGCGGAGCCTGACGTTGTACGATTTTGAAAGAGAGAGGGGCGTGGCGGAGTAAACCTCCCCGGCTTATCTCATAAAAATTATAAAACAGCTAATACCAGTAAAATATGATCAGCTTAAATCAGGTAGAAAAGGTGTACCGTACGAAGACGGTAGA
>CAZAXA010000143.1:0-12789 GCA_964488965.1 uncultured Phaeodactylibacter sp.
TTATCTGCATCCGCTATGTCAATGAACTTGTTTTCGCTTTACGCGAAAGGACCGTATAGAGGAGGAAAATCTAAAGAAATCCCGCATATAGTTAGGCATATACCTCATTATAGTGGCCGGTATATCGAGCCATTCTTTGGAGGCGGCGCAATGTTCTTTTATTTAGAACCTAAAAAAGCAATCATAAACGACATTAACTCAAAACTTATGGCGTTCTACTTAGGGGTTAAAAACGACTTTGAGACGCTAAAAACTGAACTTTCCAAAATAGGAAAACAATATGCAATTAATCGCAAAAAGTTTGAGGAATTAAAAAGTAAAACGCCTGACAAACGTGTTGAGGATGAAAATGAATTCTTCTATTATCAAATCAGGGATATGTTTAACGACCTGACAGAAAAAAAGTATTCCGATGCTTTGCTTTATTTTTTCATTAATAAAACGGCGTATTCTGGAATGATAAGATATAATGCAAAAGGAGAATTTAACGTGCCTTACGGGCGATATGCCAATTTTAATACTTCATTGGTTACAAAGGCACATAGCAATTTACTTGCAAACACAGAAATTTATAATCTTGACTATACCGAGATTTTTAATATGGCAGAAGAAGACGATTTTATGTTTTTAGATCCACCTTACGATTGTGTTTTTTCTGACTACGGAAATGCCGAACATAAAGACGGATTTAATGAAAAGAATCACATTGAACTAGCCAATAATTACAAAAATCTAAAATGTAAAGCCCTTATGGTTATTGGCAAAACACCATTAACCGAAAAATTGTATGGAGATATGATAGTTGATGAATATGGAAAATCGTATGCAGTGAATATAAGAAATAGATTTAAGTCATCTGCAGCTCATGTTTTAATCTCAAACTATGGCAACGAAGCAAAAAAACGTTATCCACAATTAGAATTTGAAAAAGGATTTGCACTATAACACGATATGGCAAGAATAGACATGTTTCCGTTATTTGCGTACAACAGGATTAGTAAATATTTCCCACATCGGAAAATCAATATCAATCGTTCCCGAGAAAATTCAGGAAGTAGATTATCATTTATTCCCTCACTGTGATCACCAGGCTATCGGCCAGCATCTGGCCGCCGGCAGCCAGGGTGCGGGCGATGACCAGCACCGGCCCTTCTTCCAGGTTGTTGCTGCGCACGGAAGTTGCCAGCTCGTTATCGGTAGTGAAATCGAAGTCGGGCAGAGTGAGTTCGGCGAGGCTGTTGTCCAGGGGCGCCTGAGAGAATTCCACCTTCGTGCCGTCGCTTACTACGCCTTCGTTGCGGAACAATTTTACGGTGAGTTCGGCCTCGTTGCCCGCGTTGGGCTGAATGACCTGGCGGCCGGTTGAGAACAGCATGCTTTCCGGCAGGGCCGGCACGGCGGTGAGCTTTATTTCATCCTTGAAGCCCTCTACTTCGGCGCTGACGAGGAAATCTTTGGAGGGTTTATTTTCCATTTGCAGCAAGGCGACGGCTTTTCTGCCTGAAGCGGTAATACTTATTAATTTAGGCGTTTCCGGGTCTGCGTTGCCGAAGCTTCCGTAGGCAGTGCGGAAGGTGATCTCCTTATTGGGGTCTGCTTTATCCAGCAATTCGGCCGTCAGTTCGATCGTTGCAATGCCATTGGCGGGGGCTTCAGCACCTGAACTTTTAAGGCTGATGATCTGGTCGGAAGAAATGCCCTCGCGCGGGTCTTCCAGCTCGCAGGCTGGCGCCAGCAGGCTGAGGCAGAGGAGGAGAAAAAAGGCAGATGGGCCTGAAGTTCTGTTAATAATAGGCATGGTATAAACAATTAGGCAATTACTCAAACTACACTTTCCAGGATATTCACGTCCAGTTCATTGGTATTGGCCGGCCTGTCGGTTCGGGCTCTCAGGTTGGTGAGGGTTGGGAACGACCCTTCCTGGGCCACCAGGACGAAATCCATGATACAGGCCTGCGGCTGCATGATCCCTTCGATAGGAAATTCTTTGGAGATTGTTTTGACCAGCCCTCGCTCCGTGAGGAAAAAGCACTTGCTTCCCAGTACCTGGAGGAAAAGCGTAAATTTCCCGGTACGCCCGGGAGTGACGGTCAGTTCGATCTGAGCAGGCTGGTTGTGGCGCACATCCAGGCGGTCGGTGGTAAATTCTACTAAGTCCATAATTTTCAATTGTTTATTGGGAGGGTATTTTATAAGGGTCATTGGTTATCAGGCTTTGGAAGCGGTTGAGCATATCGGGGTCCAGGCTGATGCTGATGAAAGGAGCGACGCGGGGTTTCCTCTCATCGAGCACCGGGCTGAGCGATGACTGCTCGAAGAACACCGTTCCCAGTTCGATGCCGAGAAAGGGGCTGGCATCGTAGGAGAAGCCGAGCACCGGCTTGATGCCCAGCAGATTGTCCAGCGGCTGGCCGCGGTAGGCAAGGTCGTCCCCGACCTGCAGCCCCAGCACGAAGGCCATCCTGTTCAGGGGGCGGGGGCCTGCGACGTAGGGGTTGGGCAGGCCTTTGTCCACCGGCCTGAAGAAGAACTTCAAACCGGCATAGGAGAAGGGGTCCACCTGCGAGGCGCCGGAATTGTTGCTGGTAGAGTTGAGGGCTGCCAGGCTTCCTCCCACCGCGGTGCCTACGCGCAGGTTTTGCAATTCCGTTTTGGAGGGCGCCTGTGAAGAGGTGAGCGCCCGGGTATTGCCGGTAAGCCGGAATCCCGTGAGGACGATCTGTTCCACCGTGCCGATCCTCTCTTCTGTTCGCCTGATCTTCTCGCTGTTGGCGGCCATCCTTTCATTGGCCAGCCTGAGGGCGGAATACCCCTGGTCCAAAACGATGAGGGTTGCCCGGGCATCTTCCGAAAGCAGGCCCTTGCCGTACAAGGAACGGAAATTCCCGAAAGGAGAGGCGGCCTGAAGGGTTCGGGTTTCCGCGAAGGCCTTCAGCGCTTCGATATCTTCCTGGGCATACAGCACATCGGGCAGGGAAGCCGGATCGGCCAGCTTTTTGAACAAAAGGGCATTCAACTCATTGACAAGCTTCCGGTAGTTCGGTATCAGGCTGTCGGCCAATAGCCCCCGCTGCCTTCCCTGGAATTCTTCCCGGGAACGGCGGAGGTTGTATTTGGCCCTTGCCAGTTCCAGCAGTGTGTCCTGGGGGATGAGGCCCTTTTGGGTTTTTATGGGAAAGGTGATCGGTTTCATCTCCCTGGCTATGAGCATGAAGTTGCCCTTCAGGTCAAAATCCAGCTGCCCGAACTCGTATTGGGCCGACAGTTTGCGCCGGGTTTCGTCGAGCGCAAAATCCAGGTCGGCGGAGCTGATTTCCTTATCCGCATAATAGACGGAATCCAGCACGCCCTGGAAGGCCAGGACGATGTCCTGCCCGCCGCTGATCTCATAGGTGTTGAAATACTGGAAATCGAGCCGGTACCGCTGTTCGAGCTTGAGGGGTTTGTCGACGAAAATCCTGAAATTACCGTTGGGGCCAGGGGCATCGGGATTGTCCCAGTAATAGCCGTTGTAAACGTGGTTTCCATCGCCGGGCCGGAATTTTTTGTTCTCATCTTCCGGGGAATTGATCTCATAGATATCCAGGATGACGACCTCCGCTTTGGGCTTGTTGAATTCTTTCAGCGGGCCGCTCAGGTAGAATTTCCTCCCGTAGGGCAGCCCTTCGATGACCTTGCCGAATTCGTATTGGAGCGTTTTATACTTCCTTTCGTCATCCTGCCCCTGGCCGCTGGAAGGTTGCGGAATGGCAAGCAAGATGCCAAAAAGTGAGGCGAAAAATAATATCTGTCTTTCTGATAACATGAAACCAAAGGTTTATTTAAAGGGGGGGAGCCGGTACCCCGGCTGATCCGGCCTGCCCTCATGATTTTGAGGGCGGCAAAGCGCGAAGTACTTAATAATCCTTGCCAAGTTAAAAAAAAGTGGCCAGGAAGATTAGCCTGATAGAAATAAATTTTCCGGAATGAGGCTGCAGCCCTGACAAAAATCCCCTCCGCCGGTGAGCAAAATCATAGCCCCTGGCCGGGGTTCCTTGTAGCTTGGAGCGTTGTGGCCTGCGATCAGGATGATCGCGCCACGCCGCCTGCGATCAGGATGATCGCGCCACGCCTAACCAAAACCAGAGTTATGATGCGAAAGAGAATCATCATTCTCGGCGCTGCCGGCCGGGATTTTCACAACTTCAACACCTACTATCGCGACAACGAGGCTTATGAGGCCGTCGCTTTTACTGCTGCACAGATTCCCGATATTGATGGCCGCCGTTATCCTGCCGAACTGGCGGGGAAATTATATCCCCAGGGCATTCCCATTTACGCGGAGGAAGATTTGCCACAGCTGATCAACGACCTGGATGTGGACGAGTGCGCCTTTGCCTACAGTGATGTGAGTTATCAGCATGTCATGCACCTCAGTTCCATTGTCAATGCCGCCGGGGCCAACTTTACGCTGCTGGGGCCGAACGGTACGACAGTGGAAAGCCACAGGCCGGTCATTTCCATCTGCGCCACCCGTACGGGAGTGGGCAAAAGCCAGACCTCCCGCCGCGTCATCGAGCTGCTGATGGAGCGCGGGTTGAAGGTCGTCGCCATCCGCCACCCCATGCCTTACGGCGACCTGGTAAAACAGCGCGTACAGCGCTTCGCCGGGCTGGAAGACCTGAAGAAACACCGTTGCACCATCGAGGAGATGGAGGAGTATGAGCCCCACATCGTGCGCGGCAACGTCATCTACGCCGGCATCGACTACGAGGCCATCCTGCGGGAGGCGGAACATGACCCCAGGGGCTGCGATGTGATCGTGTGGGACGGCGGCAACAACGACTTCAGCTTCTACGACACCGACCTGTACATCACCCTGCTGGACCCCCACCGGGCGGGCGACGAGCTGGCCTACTATCCCAGCGAGGTGAACCTGCGCCTGGCCGATGTGGCCATCATCAACAAGATCGATAGCGCCCATCCGGAGGGCATTCAGCGGGTACGGGAGAACATCGAAAAGGTGAACCCGAAGGCCATCGTCATCGACGCCGCTTCGCCCATCCGGGTGGCGAACCCGGAGCTCATTCGCGGCAGGCGCGTGCTGGTGGTGGAAGACGGCCCGACCCTGACCCACGGCGGCATGAAGTTCGGCGCCGGCACGCTGGCCGCCCGGAAATTCGGCGCCAGAGAAATAGTGGATCCGCGGCCATTCCTCACCGGCAAGCTCAGGGGGACTTTTGAGTCCTATCCTTCCATCGGAACCCTGCTCCCGGCCATGGGCTACAGCGATGAGCAGCTCCACGACCTGGAGACGACCATCAACAAAACCGATTGCGATGCCGTCGTCATCGGCACGCCCATCGACCTGGGCCGCGTGCTGAAGATCAACAAGCCGGCCACCCGCGTCTTCTACGACCTGCAGGAGATCGGCGAACCCAACCTGGGGCAGGTGCTGGATGAATTCATCGGGAAGATGGGACTGAAGGGGAGGATAAAGGAAAAAGAAATGGCCGTTTGAGGGGTTGAGTTGATTGAGTTGATTCGGTTGATTGAGGCATCCAGGCCCAATCAACCGAATCAACAAATCAACCAATTACTAAAACCACCCTGCCCCCAGCCCCCGGAAAGGCCAGGGTATGGCCAGCAGGATCAACAACAAGGCGATCACGTAATACATGAAGGTAGTACGCCCGCGCGCGGCATCGGCCGCTTTGCGCTTTGCCCGGCTGTAGCCGATGGTAATGGTGAAAATGGCCAGCAGCATCAGGCTGAGGTGCTCCACGGAGTAAAAGCGGAGCATGGGGTCTTTCATGAAGCCTTCCGAAAACTTGACATACGGGCTGATAAAGTATAGCCACAATCCCAGCAGCAGCTGAACATGGGCGGCGGCCATCGCATACAGCGGCAGCCTGGAGCCGGCAGCGCCGCCTTTCCAGGAACGATAAGCGCTCACCACTGCGAGGATGAGCAATACGAGCACCACCCAACGGAGGCCGGAGTGAGCATGTTTAAGTATTGGATACATAAGCCGTGTTTTTAGTTCTGCTTTGTCGATTTAAAATTTCGGACAGCCTGGAGAGCGGGCCTCCAGGCCCGCTGCCCCTAAAGTGACATAATTTTTGAAATTTCAAAATCTATTTTTTCATACTCGCGGGCCTGGAGCGCCTGCCCCGATTTTTGTCGGGGCCCGCGCTCCTGTTAAAGTAACAAAGTAGTATTAGTTGGTGGGGCAAATCTAGGGTTTTTCCGGCAAACCCTATTCGGTACCTTTTCCGGCAACGGTTTCATTTCACGCTTTTTGTTTAACCTGCGGCAAAAAAACGCCCCGCTATGACTGGAAGGAAACGATTGAAAATCGGCGCCTCCGGCTACCGGAAGCTGATTGGGGACAACGCGTACTTCGTCGACAAAACCTTGTTCATCAAAGAGGCCATCGACAGCGCGCACGAAGTGATGCTCATCCCGCCCATATTTATAATCCCTGGCCGATCATCAACTTCATCGAACGGCATACGGAAGGCTTTAAGCCATACTGGGTGAATATCGAGCAGTTCATCATAGGGGAAACCATTACCAAGAACATCGAAGAGAATATCGTCTTTGCCGATTTTGCCGACGGGTAAATTTTACGGTATTGTGGCCCTTCTACTCATCAGGGTAAATGCCGGGGCCGTATCGCCACATAACCGCAACACCCCAAAGCCAGCGGTGAGGATTGTATATAGAAACGCCCTATGCCCCCACCACATGGATCGTCTTTCCATCTTCCACTTTTGTCTTCCTATAAATCTTCTCCTCCCAATTGGCCCCTTTCCCCCGGTCAAACACCACCAGCCAGCCCGTCTTTTCTCCTACCTGATCCATATAGCCGGCAAGCTGCTCCAGCCCCTCGGGGATGGTCTTCTTGCCGTAGTGCAGCTTGATCTCTATAGGGTATTTGTTGCCGCCGTAGTGTACGCACAAATCCATCCGCCCTTTGTTCGCCGCGTATTCGCGCGATATTTCGCCCCCGGCGTTGACGACACGCTGCAGGAAGGCCTGCAGGATGAGGTGGGGAGCGGCCTCTTTGTATTGGTATTTTTCCTGCCAGATTTCGCTGTTCTCCCGCCAGAATTGCTGGAAGGCTTTCAGCAGGTCGTTCATGTCCAGTGTACCGTCCTCCTTAATCCATTGGTTCTTGATCTCTGTTTGCAGGTGCATCTGGGTGTTGTAGCTCAATTTTCGGATAATGACCTCGGCGTACATTTTATTGGCGGGTTTCAGGACGTAATCTTCCTTTTTGAGTAAACCTAGGTCCAGGCAATACTGCGTATCGTCGTCGACGAAATCAACCGCGAATTTTTCGCCGGTAATAACCGGTTCTATCACCTTTCTTACGCGTTCTTCATTCAGCCGCTCCAGCAGGCTGTCGATGTGCGTGTCGCGCCGCAGCAGGATGTTTTTGACGGCCTGCTCGACATGGGCGGCGGTTATGGTTTTCGAAAAATCGTTTTCGAGCATTTCCACAACGATCTCCCGGGCAATGGCGTTGACCAGCCAGGGCTGTCCGTCGGTGTAGCCGTGGGCGCTTTCTACGGCTGCCTTTTCAAAAACCTGACCGGTGGCTTGGGTGTGTTGGCGGTAAAGCCCTTCTATTTCTTCAAGGGAAAAATTGGGCAACGTCAGGGCTTTGGTGATGATATTAAAAGGACTGGGAGAACCGAGTGTTTCTCTGCCATCTCTAACCTTTGATTTGTAATCCCGGATATTTCTCATCCCAACCAGGGCGATACTGTGAGGGAAGGGAATTTGGCTACGGGTGATGTATCCATTTCTGAGTTGCCGCAGGAAGGAAATCAAGGCGCCGTTTTGGAGGGCGTCAACCTCGTCAAAAACGATGACTAATGGCTTATCAAGCACCAGGCAATAATCGGTGATTGCGGTTTTTATCAAGTTAGCCGTATCATCTATATCCAATTGTTGTGCAAATTTATCCCTTTGAGGCAATTGAGAATATTTAACGGCAAACCTGAGCGTATTTAAAATTTGCGGAATGCCCTCTTTCGCCTCGGTAAAAACCTGCGCCTGCTCCAGGCTGCAATACAAGGCGTAGTACTTGCCTTCTCGCGTGATGTAACCCACTAATTCCTGCAGCAGCGTCGTCTTGCCCGATTGGCGGGCGGCGTGGATGACGAAGTATTGTTCCTGTTCAATCAAAGGCAATAGATTCTCGTTGCGTTCGAGAACAGGCACCATATAATGCTTGTCAGGATGGCATGGTCCGGCTATGTTGAAGTATTTCTGCATTTTTTCCATTGGTCTGTCCTGCCAAATGTAAGGAAAAATCCTTCTTTGACAAATCCTGTAGACAGTGCCTCACGCGGAAGCAATGCGAGTAGAAGGAGCAGTGATTTCGCGTGAAGCACTGTCTATAAGACACAGGATTTGTCAAAGGATCATAAAAATCTGTGTACGCCGGCTTACTGGAATTTTGTTGCGGACTTATGAACAACAGAATAGATTTTTTTAAATTTGAAGCTGAGCGTAAATCGGCAGATATGCACATGATGCTCCGGAGCAAGACAGATTTAATGCCATTTTCGAGGCCTCCCAAACATATCTTCTCTTTTCGCCCTCCCAACTTGAAGGGAACAGGCCGGCCATTTTTTTATAGAATACGGTTCGTCCTGGCCTGTTTAAGCGTTTCACTTTCCCCTCTTTTTTCTCAACCTTACCTCTTTGACCTCCGGGAGGTAAACGTACAAGACGGCCTGCCGCACCGCAGGGCCTTTGCCGTTACCCAGGACCAGGACGGGTTCATCTGGGTCAACACGCCGGGCGCCATCAGCCGGTATGACGGCTACCGCTTCAAAACCTACAATGCTTCTTTCTTAAAAATTTCAGAAAACAACAGCGTCTTTTTGGCGGCCGACAAAAACAATAACTTATGGTACTGCGAAAAGACAGGAATTGAAAACCCCAATCAGAGTGGCATCATCAATACCCGGCAGGATACTGTCTACGATTTTGAGACGTTTACACATGGGTTGTTTTCCTCCGAAGACGTTATTCGTATCAGCCAGTCCAGGATCAATAAATCGGAACTGTTTATTTCCACCCGCCAGGGAATCATCTATAAATACAATGGGGCTTTTGAGGAAGTGTATCGTATGTCCGGCAAAATCCAGAACTATGTAATTTGCGAAGCCTTGCCGGACAGCAGTTACTGGATTTTGCATGCCAGGACGATGGCCAGGGTCAAAAACGGCCGACTATTGGATAGTTTTGACATAGAACCGCCCGGGTTATTTCAATTCACAGCCCATCATCCGGACATCATTGTCGAAACGCGTTATCAGGAATATCCTTCGAATTATTGGGTGTTGCAAAATCGGCAGTTGATCCCTTTTCACCTGGAAAATTATCCGCCGGAAGAAATTACCGCCTTATTTCAAATTCACAATGACTACACTTGCTTTGCCACTCCCGAGGCTATCGTCATTCAGGATCAGGCCGGAAACCAGTTGCTGAACTACCCGGTATCAAGGGCCTCGGGGAGGATAGAAAACCAAAGGTATTATAATGGGGCTTTTGCAGGCCGCCAAAACATACTCTGGATAGCCAGCGACAACGGCCTGGCCAGGGTCAGCCGGAAACAAAACCCCTTTAAGATCCTACAGGCCGGGAACAGCATCCGGGGTATTTTCCGGGACGAGCAGGGGCTTTGGATAGGCGGATACCGTCAAAATGCTTATGAAAACCTGGCTGCTGAAGAGGCACAAATTACAATTCCACTCTATCCGGCGGCCACCTCCTTTGTAAGAGGAAAGCAGGGCCACCTTTGGGCAGGTACGGATGGGTTCATAATGATGGTATATATTCCTGATCAGAACAGATGGGTAGAACATGATTATTCTGCTCAGGAAAAAAGATTGTTTAAGGTATTCCAAAATCCAGTCACCGGCAAGCTTTGGGTAGGAACTCCGGATGGGCTAGCCTATTTAGGCCATAAAAACGAGGAGTTGATCTCTTTTCAGCTTCCCGTCTCTTCCAAGGCTACCTTTATCCGCCACTTTTATCAAAATGAGCAGGGAATATGGATCGCTTCCAGCAAAGGGCTTTTCCTGATGGACAGCCGGACAGAAGTGATCCTGGATCATTTTTCCACGGCCGACGGATTGCCCAACGACAACCTCAACCACCTTTACGAAGATGCCGAAGGCATTTTCTGGCTGGCCACCAAAGGCGGCGGGTTGATCCGCTGGGACCGGCAGAAGAATACTTTCCGGCAGTTCACGCGCGAAAACGGCTTATCCGACAATACGATCTATGCGGTTTATGAAGACGATTATGAAAACCTCTGGCTGCCCAGCAATTACGGGCTGATGCGTTTTGACAAAAATTCTCAGGATACCCGGGCCTATTTGCCTAAAAACGGGATCGCTCATGAGGAGTTTAACACTTTTGCCCATTTTCAGGCCGAAGACGGCGCCTTGTATTTTGGCGGGCTGAACGGTATTACGCAATTCCACCCTAAGGACGTGATCGGGGAGGAGAAGGAAAATATTCCGCTCTACCTTGCTAAAGTGCGGGTATTAACCGAAAATGCCGAAGACTTTTTGGATAAGACCGAAGACTTCCGGGCGGCAAAGATGATCCGCTTAGATCCCGGCGCCCGCATCCTTGAGCTGGAAGTCAGCCTGTTGGATTATGAAAGTTCGGCGGATAACCAATATGCCTACCAGATCGAAGGCTATCAGGATCAGTGGGTGTATACCGGCGAAAACAAAATTTCCATTATTAATCCGCCCTACGGCCGGTATGCGATCAAGATAAAAGGCCGCGGCGCGTCGGGCGCATGGTCCGGCGAAATACTTAGCGTCCCGGTATATGTGAAAAAACCCTTCTATTTACAATGGCCGTTTATCGTTATGCTATCTGCCTTCATCATCGCAACGGCCATAGGAGCGGTGAGATGGCGGGTGGCCAAACTAAAGAGAGACCGGGTGCGCCTGGAAGCGGAAGTGCAAAAACGCACGCTGACTATCCAGCAGCAGGCCGAGGAACTGAAAACCCTGGATAAGGCCAAAACCCGTTTCTTCTCCAACATCACCCATGAGTTCCGCACCCCCCTGACCCTGATCATCGGCCCATTGGAGCAGGTCGTTGCCGACCCGGCCCTCCCCTCGATCTTCAGGAGGAGGATAGATGGCATTTTGAAAAATGCGCGCCACCTGCTGACGCTCATCAACCAAATGCTGGACCTCTCGAAGATCGAAGGCGGGAGCATGAAAACCGAAGCGGCCCGGGGAGATATCATTACCTACACCCGGGAGATAGTCAGCCGTTTTCAGGCTTTGGCCAAAAAAAAGGAACAACGGTTGAATTTCGTTACCCCTTTAGATCATTGGGAAACGCATTTTGATAAAGAGAAGTGGGATAAAATCCTTTATAACCTGCTTTCCAACGCCATCAAATTCACGGCTGAAGGCCAGGCTATTCAGGCCAGCCTGATGAAGGCCCGGAAAGGCCAACAGGAATATATCCGGCTGGATGTGAAAGACTCCGGCATCGGCATTGAAAAAGAACAGCTTTCACAAATTTTCGACCGCTTCTATCAGGCGGACAACTCCTCGACCCGCGCCCAGGGGGGTACGGGCATTGGCCTGGCCCTGGTCAAAGAACTGGTGGAACTGCAGGGCGGGGAGATCCGGGTGTCGAGCGAGGTAGGCAAGGGCACTGTCTTTGAGGTTTATCTGCCCGTTCTGGAAGGGGAGCAGGTACAGCCTTTGGTTGCTGAACCTGCGCCGGAGCCAGCCCCCGTCCCGATAGTTGAAGCAGAAACACCTGTCCCCGCCGCTCCGGTTTCCGTTTTCAGTGAACAGCCAAAACTGGAATTGCTCCTCATTGAAGACAATGCCGAAATGCGGGAGTACATTCGCTACTGCATCGGCCCTTCCCGCTACCATATTACAGAAGCCGCCGATGGAGAAGAAGGCATCGAAAAAGCCCTGGCCCTGGTCCCCGACCTGATCATTTCGGATGTGATGATGCCGAAGAAGAATGGTTTTGAAGCGGTGAAAGCGATCCGGGGCCATATCGGCACTTCGCACATACCGTTGATATTACTGACGGCCAAAGCGTCGCTGGAAAGCCGCCTGGAGGGCTTGCGGCGGGGCGCCGACGCCTACCTCACCAAGCCGTTCAGCCCGCAGGAACTGGCCCTGCGCATCGAGAAGCTGATCGAGATTCGCCGTTTGCTGCAGCAGCGCTACCAGGATGGGCTGCCTCCATCAAGCGACGACGCCTACCGGCAGGAAGACGAGTTTATTGTCAACCTCCGGGAATACATCCTCGAACGCATCGACGAAGCCGACCTCAGCGGCGACCGCATCGGCCGGCACTTCGGCATGAGCCGCACCCACCTGCACCGCAAGCTCAAGGCCCTCACTGATCAGCCCATCACCGATTTTGTCCGCTCCATCCGTTTGCAGAAAGCCCTGGAACTGATCCGGGAGGATAAATTGAACGTATCAGAAATTTCTTACCAGACCGGCTTTTCTTCGCTTAGCCACTTTTCGCGCTCGTTTAAGAAGGCGTATGGGAAAGCGCCTTCCGAAATGAAGGATCCCAGCTAAATAGCTTCTTACAAGCTATCCTTTTATCATTCCAGTATAACATTTAGCACAAATTGTCAAACATTTGACATGTGAGGCCCAATGCCTCCGCCCGGTTTTACAGGCCCGGCATCCTGAAAATTCCCAAAAAAAGTCAAGGCTGAAACGAGATGTCAAATCATTGGCACAGGAGGTAAAACCGCTGTGAACC
>CAZAXA010000144.1:0-10336 GCA_964488965.1 uncultured Phaeodactylibacter sp.
ACCTCGTCAAACGCATGGTCGACGCCGAGCTGGAGGTCATCTGCTTTGGCCTGTGCGGCATCGCCGGCCTGGGGCACAGCTACGACGGGCAGGTGGGCGCCCAGCTGGCCTACCGGCTGGCCAACCTGATGGGAGCAAGCGGCGGGGGAGGTTATTGATGTTTACCCGGCCGAGGTGCAGAAAAGGGCTGTGGGCGCTATGGATACCACCGATGCAACAACAACCCGAAATCACCGGTTCAACTCCCTTTTTACAAACTCCACATTCTCCCGATGCGGCCCCCGCAGGCCACGCTTATTGCCGTAGCGCTTCCACAATGCCTCTTCCGGAAAAGGCTCCCCGGATTGAACAGAGAGCCGGAGGTGGTAGAGGTATTCGAGTGATTCGGTGTAGCGTTGCAGCATATCTGCCCTGGAGGCTGTGGCGTCGCCATGGCCGGGAATGAGCAGGGCCGGCTCATATTCCCCGATAAGATGAAAGGCTTTCTGCAGCGTCTGCTCATAGGCATAGCTGCTGTCGTAAATGAAAGGGAATTCTATATTGCTGAGATAGTCGCCGGCGATCCAGGCGCCGTTGTTCTCCACCAGAGTGAACAGGCCGTCGGCCGTATGGCCAGGCGCCAGGAAAAAACGCAGGCGGGTTTTCTCCAGCTCGATCAACTGATCGTCTTCAGAAACCTCGATGTCTGCCGTCGGGTAATCCAAAGGATAATCGCGGCGGATATAGTGTTCCTCATCGAACTGCCGGGCCTGTTCCAGGCTTTTCTCCTTTGCCGGGTTTTCTACAAAGGCGGTGGATGCGATCACCCTGGCCTCCGGAAAGGCCTGCCAGCCCAGGATATGGTCGTAGTCGGAGTGCGTAAAGAGCAGGTACAAGGGCCGGCCGGCCCGTATTTCCCGGACGAACTGCCGGATGCTGCGGACTTCCGCCGGCAGCCAGTTGGGGTCGGCGATGAGTACTATGCCCTCGGTTTGAATAACCGTGCTGGTGGTACGGTAAAGGGCGCTTTCGAAAACGGTGACGCCTGGAGTTCGGTATTGGATCATAAGTTTGTTTTACTGGATGTAAATATAAGCGCCTCACAAAAACAAGGCCGCTACAAACCCCAGCGCCATCAGGCCGGAATAGGCCAGATACCAGCGCATATCTGTATACCGCCCTATGCCGATGCCGAATTTATGTTGCAAATACCAGCAGAGAAGCACCTTTTCCAGGGAGTAGGCCGCCACGGTGCCGATGGCGACGCCCGCCAGCCCCAGAAAGGGCAGCAAAGCAAAGCTGAGGGCCACATTGAAGGCCAGTTCCAGCAGAGAAATGTAGAAGATCATCCGGTTGGCGTTCAGGCCGGCCAGAATGGTGCGGGAAAAGATAAGGCGGCTGATGGTTACCAGCAGAAAAATATTGAAAATGAGCGCGCTTGCGCTGAATTCCTCATTGAAAACCAGGGGAAAAAGCCACTTGCTGGTGAGCGCCAGAAAAATGGACGGCGGGAAAAGGAGGTGAAACAACTTGAGCGACCGCTCCCTGATGGCCAGGAGGGAGGCTTCCAGGTTGGCCGCCACCTCGGGCAGCATGGCCGAACCAAAGGCGTTGGACAAGGCCAGGGCCAGCGGCAGTTCCCGCGCCCCGTAGCGAAAGATGGCAAAGACATGTTCGTCGCCCCGGTAATAAAAGTTGACCAGCCAGTTGTCGAACGACTGGTTGAAACTGCCCATCAGCGCGTAAAGCATAAGGGGGAAGGAAAAGGAAATCCACTGCAGAGCCATGGAAGCGTTGAGCCGGAACGCTCCCCAACGCAGCAGCAAAACGGCCAGCCAGGCATACTTCAGGGCGCCCAGCGCGATGAGCGCATTAAAGCTCCACGCCAGCCCTAACCCCAGAAAAACCGGCGCCAGCACGGCCGCTGCCTGCAGGCCGAAAGAGAACAGCCCAAAAGCCACTATAGCTCCCGGCTTCCGCAGCACCAGGTAATAGTTTTCCACGAGGTAGGAAGGCAGGTTGAGCCACAGGAATATGGCGAACAATTCGTAATAAGGCAGGGACGGCTGGCCGGCCAGCACGAGCAGCACCCCGGCCTTGCACCAGAGGAGCAGGGCAAGCACCAGCGTGCCGGCCACCATAAACACCAGGTAGGCATTAAACAGAAATGCCGGCCGCTCCTCCTCCGGCAACTGTGGATAGCGGGCCAGAAAACCCTGCATCAGGCCGGTTACCCAGAAAGTGGAAAGGGTAAAACCTATGTACAGCAGCATCTCGTAGATGCCGATCTCTTCGGTGGTAAGAGGGCTTTTGGCCAGCAGTATGGCGATGACGATAGCGGCCCCCTGCCGCAGGAGGTGAAAAACCTGCAGCGCCCGGACGTTATTGCCGTATAGGAATGAAAGAACTTTCAGTTTGGCCTACGCTTTTTCGTACTCTGAGAATTCGACTCCGAACTGTTCCAGTTCGTCGAGGACCGGCTCGTACACCTCGGGCATCACCGGAATATTCACGCCTTTGGAAGTGATCTTGCCCTCCATCACCAGTTTGACGAATATCCCCATAGGCAGGCCCACCAGTTTGGACATGGCGGTATGCTGCGAGTCCGCCCCCTTCATCACCAGGGTGGAAACGGCCTCTTTGCGCTTACCCTCCAGCTCGTACTCGAACTCGTGCTGCATGATGATCATATCCCTGTCATTGGGCCTGAGCTTCCACTTGTCGAGGAGCAGGCTTTCCAGGATCAGGGCGGGAGTAGCGTTGGGCACGCGGATTTTCTTCTTGCGGAACAGGCCCAGCCATTCGAGCTTTTCCATCACTTCCGAATCGGGCTCCTCGCCGATCAGCCTGGCGATGCGGTCCTTCACTGAGCCGCCGGCATCGTCGGGGCTCAGATAGCCTTCCAGCAGTTCGTGATAGGTGAGCTTGGCCGAGTCGACGATCGGGTAGCCGCCGTCCGTCAGGCCGATCTTTACCAGGGCGTTCCAGGCATCACAGAAGCCGCGGGTACGTATGGTGCCGCGAAGGATATTGGGAATGCCGGCCAGCCCGTACACTTCCCGGTAGAGGAGGGAATCCCGGTTGGCATAAGCTTCGTATTCGCCCATGCCGGGCACCGTTATGATGCGGTATTCTTCAAAAAGGCGGTTGTACGGAATAAACTTGAACTTGCCGTTTTCCAGATACTGAGCGGTGCCCTGCCCGGAAAGGACGACATTGCGCGGATTCCAGGTGAACTTGTAATGCCAGGGGTTGTCGTCGCTTTCCGGAGCGATCAGCCCGCCGGTATAGGAGCGGAAGGCCGTTATCCTGCCTCCCTGCGCCTTAATGCGGGCGATCTGGCGCATGGCCGACATGTGGTCGATGCCGGGGTCCAGCCCCATCTCTCCCATGAAGATCAGCTCCCGGTCGCGCACCTCATCGCCCAGGCGGTACATCTCCTGGGATACGTAAGAGGCGGTGATGAGGTGTTTTTTCAGCTTGATGCAATCATGGGCGACCTCCAGGTGGAGGTGGGCGGGAAGAAGGGATACGACCACATCGGCCCGCCCGATCAGGTCGCGGCGGTCATTCACCTTCAGCACATCCAGCCAGGTTCCGCGGCCATTGGGATGGCCCGCCACTTTGGCCTCGGCAAGCCTGGGGTCGGCATCGGCAACAGTGACGAACCAGTTGTATTCTCTGGCCTTATCCAGCACATATTTGATACACGCCGTTGCAGACCGCCCCGCTCCGATAATCAATATGCTGTTCATAAGTTGGTTTTGTCTTAACAATGAGGTAATTTGCTGGTTTTTGGACCCGTCCAAACGGGCGCAAGATACTGTTTTATTTATTTCAGGTAAAGCAATGAAAGAAATAACGATCCGCACAAATATCAAAGTCTACGAGTCAGAGCAGGAACTCCCCGGCGAATACCGGCAACTGCTGGAAAGCGCCCGCACGGCCATGGAATATGCCTACGCGCCCTACTCCCGCTTCCTGGTCGGCTCGGCCGCCCTGCTGGGCAATGGCGTGGCCGTACGGGGCGCCAACCAGGAAAATGCCGCCTACTCCATGTGTATCTGTGCCGAACGAACCGCGCTGGGCAGCGCCGCCATGCTGTACCCGGGAGTACCCGTCAGGGCCATCGCCGTTACCGTGCAGAATACCAAAAAGACCATCGCCCAGCCCGCCGCCCCTTGTGGCGCCTGCCGCCAGGTCATCAGCGAAACCGAAGACCGCCAGCAGCAGAAGATAGCTATAGTCCTGCAGGGCGCCGAAGGGGAGGTCTATGTGCTGGACTCGGGGAAGGAACTGCTGCCTCTGGGCTTTCACGGCGGGTTCCTGTAAGGGCAAAACCAAAAATCAAAAATCAAGGCTTTTCCATAACCCCCATATGTACTTCCCTGCGCCCTTTGCGGCGGTCCGAGAAGAAGCATTCCAGGGTAAAAACGGAGGAAGTAAAGGCGATCTCATCCCAGGGAATCTCTTCTTCGGCGAAGAGGCGGACATCCAGCGACTCTTCCCCGATGCCGAAATCCGGGCCGTCCAGTTCTGCCAGGAAGTGGATATAGACCTGGTTGATGTGCGGTATGCTGAAAACGGCATGCAGGGTGAGGCGCCGCACCCGGGCCAGGGCCTCTTCCCAAACTTCGCGGGCAGCTCCCTGCTCGACGGTTTCGCCGTTTTCCATATAACCGGAAGGGACATTCCAGTAGCCCCTGCGGGGGTTGATCGCCCGCCGGGCAAGCAGCACTTTGTTTTCCCAGACGGGAAGGCAGCCGGTGACGATCTTGGGGTTGGAGTAGTGAATGGCGCCACAGTCTGCACAGACATACCTCGGGCGGTTATCCCCTTCCGGTATTCTGAATTCCAGCCGGCCCGACCCGCAATGGCTGCAAAAATTCATTCCTTCGTTTTTAAAAAAGCCCTGGCGCGTTCGAGGTCTTCGGGGGTGTCGATGCCTATTGTCTCCTGATCGGTCAGGTTGAGGAATACGGCGAACCCGTAATCCAGCCAGCGCAACTGCTCCAGGGCTTCCCATTGTTCATAAGAGGAGGGCGGCAGTTTCGCCAGATCCATCAGTACTTCGCGCCGAAAACCATACAGGCCGATATGCTTGTAAAATTCCCCCTTACCCAGCCACTCCTGCTCCGGGGTGTTCCTGAGGTGGGGTATGGCGCTGCGGCTGAAATACATCGCCATCTGCTGCCGGTTGAAAACCACTTTCACTACATTGGGGTTGAACAACTCCTCTGCCTGGACGATCCGCTTGGCCAGGGTGCTGATCTGTATGCTCTGCCTGCGGGCCAGGGGTTCCGCCACCAGGTCGATCTGCTCCGGCGCAATGAAGGGCTCATCGCCCTGGATATTGACAATGATGCCGGCATCATCCAGGCGGGCGGCCACTTCGGCACAGCGCTCCGTGCCACTGTGATGATGGGCAGCGGTCATCATCACCTCCCCTCCGAAGCTTTCCACATGCTCCCGGATGCGCTCATCATCCGTGGCGACGATGACCTCATCGAGGCGGCGCGCCCGGCAGGACTGCTCATAGGCCCTGCGTATGACCGACTTCCCGCCGATCTCCGCCAGCGGTTTGCCGGGAAAACGAGAGGAAGCAAAACGGGCAGGTATGATACCTATGGTTTTCATATATTTGCGGGTAAAGAACTATAAAACAAGCTTGAAACACTATGAGAAAATTCTTGTTCTTTTCTCTGTTGCTTTTTTCGGGCAGCCTGGCGGCCACCGGCGACAGCCTTAATTACCTGACCGCCAAAGATACTATATTTCTGAGCATTGGGCCTTTCGAAGAAAAATACTTCGAACATGTCATAGAACCCAAACAAACGCTCTATTCGCTGGCCGGCTTTTACGGCCTTTCGGTGGAAGAATTGTATTACCTCAACCCCGGCCTCAAAGACCAGACGGTAAAGGCGGGCATGCCCATCCGGGTTCCCATTCCCAATGCCGCCATCAAGCGCTATATGGAGTCGGGCTTCCGGCCGCAGGATAACGCGCCGGTCTTTTACGTGGCCAGAAAGGGAGACACCATGTTCCGCATCGCCAAAGTGTATTTCCGGATGCCGCTGGAATTGCTCATGGCCCGCAACAATATGGATGGCCACAACCTCAAGGAGGGCCAGCAACTGCACGTCGGCTGGATCAGCATCCAGGGTATTCCCGACAGCCTGCGCCAGCATGCCGGCGGCCCCCTTGCCCGCCGCAACGCCGCCCTGAAAAAAATATATATGTATGAGTCCGCCGGAAAACGGCAATACGACGAACAGGGCGTCGCCTTCTGGAAAAAGGCCAGCAAGGAAGACTCCGACCTCTACGCCTTGCACCGCCATGCCCCCGCCAATTCCATCATCGAAGTCTTCAACCCCATGGCCCGCCGCACTGTTTATGTGAAAGTGATAGGAAAGGTGCCGGATACGGCCTACCGCGACGAGGTGGTCGTCGTGCTCTCGCCGCTGGCCGCCAAACTGCTGGGCGCCATCGACCCTCGTTTTTTCGTAAAGGTCAAATACCACCGCTGATGGAATTTGAATACCTTTGCTGTCCTGGTTGATTGGTTGATTTTTACCCGGCCGAGGTACGAGGACGGGGGTTGATGGAGTTGATGTAGCGAGGCCGCATCAACACTTAAAAAAGCAATTTATGGACTTCAGGAACAATATACTGGAAACCATCGGCAACACGCCACTGGTAAAGCTCAACAAGGTGACGGCAGAAGTTCCGGCACTGGTACTGATGAAGGTCGAAACCTTCAACCCGGGGCATTCCATCAAGGACCGCATGGCCGTCAAGATGCTGGAAGACGCCGAGAGGCGGGGCGATATAAAGCCGGGAGGGACGATCATCGAATGCACTTCGGGCAATACCGGCATGGGGCTGGCCCTTGCCGCCGCCGTGAAGGGTTACAAGTGCATTTTCACCACCAGCGATAAGCAATCCAAAGAAAAGATCGACATGCTGAAGGCCGTCGGCTCGGAGGTCATCGTCTGCCCGACCAATGTCGAACCGGAAGACCCCCGCTCCTATTATTCCGTAGCCCGCCGCCTGAGTGAGGAGATTCCCAATTCCTACTGGTGCAACCAGTACGACAACCTGTCTAACCGGCAGGCTCACTACGAAACGACCGGCCCGGAAATCTGGAGGCAAACCGACGGCAGGATCACCCACCTGGTGGTCGGTGTGGGCACCGGCGGCACCATCTCCGGAACGGGCAAATACCTGAAGGAGAAAAAACCCGGCGTCAAGGTATGGGGAGTCGATACCTACGGCTCCGTTTTCAAAAAGTACCACGAAACGGGCGAGTTCGACGAGAAGGAAATCTACCCTTATATTACGGAAGGCATCGGCGAAGACATCCTGCCCAGGAATGTGGATTTCGGGGTGATCGACTATTTTGAAAAGGTCACGGATAAAGACGGAGCCCTGATGGCGCGCCGCCTGGCGCGGGAAGAAGGCCTGCTGCTGGGCTATTCCGCAGGCTCCGCCGTGGCGGGGCTGCTGCAGCTCAAAGACAAGCTCAGCAAAGACGATGTGGTGGTGGTGGTGATCCACGACCACGGCAGCCGCTACGTGGGCAAAATCTACAACGACGACTGGATGCGGGAGCGCGGCTTCCTGGAGCGGGAACTGAGCGTCCGGGACATCCTGGCCATGAAGAAGGGACACCCTCTGATCACCATCGGCAAGGACGATACCGTGCGGCAGGCCTTCCGGCTCATGAAAGAACACGACATCTCCCAAATGCCCGTCATGAACGGCAGCGAAATGGCCGGCTCCGTCACCGAAACGGCGGTATTGTCTTACTTGCTGGAAAACCCTCTCGACAATTCGGAGAACAAGGTGGGGGACATTATGAGCGAGCCCTTCCCCATCGTGCCGGTCGACCTGCCCTTCAGCCAGCTGAGCCGCTACGTCAGCCGCACCATTCCCGCCGTCATGGCAAAGGATAAGGCCGGGACGCTGCACATTCTGACGAAGTATGATATCATCCGGGCGGTATAGCCCGGCTACCAGTTCATTCGATCACTATTTTTTGCCTGCCAAGCCCCTGATTTGTTTTTACTTTCACTACATAAACACCTTTGTGCAGGCCATTCAACGGCAAAGTATGGAGGGTGTCAATATGCCCGTCATCCCTGTATCTGTAAACCAGCTGCCCCAAGCCATTATACACCAGCGCTTCCAGCCGGCCCACAGCCTTTTTCAATTCCAGGTTCACAAGGCCGGAAGAGGGGTTAGGATACAGAGAGAACAAAGCCTCCTGCTCTGCCGGGCGCTCTTCGATATCCGTCACCACCGCGCCGTCGAGCGGCTGATCTCCCCGTGAAATGAGGTAAGATGCCGTGAGCAGGACGGGGTTAAAGCCATCATTGCAATCCGGGCAGGTAACGCCGCTCACGCAGTTGGGGTTGTTAACGTGGCAGTTGTCCACATAATCTTCATCAAAAATATACTTCAACTCCAAAGGCGCCTGCCCGATATAACTGCTCATATCGTAATCGAACCAGGGGGCTATCGTCCCGGGGCACCATCCGGCCCTGTTGTAGAACCAGGTGCCGTTCTGAGGCTGGCAGCCATCCGGGTTGGGGTTGCAGTCGTTCCAGTTGTGGTGTTCGAAAGTTTGCCCGCCATTCACCCAGATGTGGTGGGTGTCTTCATGGAATTCCGCGGCATTGCCCGTATTGTTGTCTCCCCAGCCGTGCCCGGTGGCCACCAGCTTGATCTTGGCCGCCTGGGTATGTTCCGGGAAGGAGGCCTCTATCACTTCGCAGGGCTGAAGGTTGGCGGGGTTTCCAAATGGATATTCGGCCCGCCATAAATTGCGGATATGGCTGTAAGGGTGCTCTGCCGGCCCTGCCTGGTAGCTCAAAGCAAGGGTGTATAAGAAGCCGTTGCCCTGAGTGCCCAGATTGACCCGGAAGGCTATTTTCCCCTGCAAAATGGACATGAAGTCCGTCAGGTCGACGGTATGCCCGCAGGCGACCCCGTAGGGGGTAATGTACCGGATGATCTCGTACCACTCCCCGTTATGGCCTTTGGCGTCTATGGAGGAAATCCTGTCCCAGGGGTCACAACCGCCGTCGGGGCAATCGATCGACAAGGAGGCGGTAATGTTGTCAAAAGCGCCGAGGAAACCGGGCAGTTCTGCTTCCACCGTCCGGGAGGGGACGTCCGAATACACCCAAACCTCATTGGTGGCGGCCACTTCCATGTCCGGCGCCTGTTCCACCACGTTGAAAGTGACAGGCTCTGTAGCGCTTGCCCCGTAATTATTGGTTGAAATGATATTCATGGTATAACTTCCATATCCGGGGGGCAGCCACCATGCCGTATAGTGGCTATTCCCCCAGTCGGTCAATGCGATCTGCTCGGGCCCTATCTGAATTTTGACATCCGCCACAGAAAACAGCTCCGGATAATCAATGGAAGTGATCACGGCCAACTGGATCGGCCGCAGGACGGGAACGTACACATCGCCCGCCAGAGGGCTGCGGGCGTCGATAAGCGGGACGAAGGTTTCCGGGTCAAGCACCTGGAAGATGTTGATCAGGTCAGTCGCCGGGTCATAGGTTGCGTTGCCCTCCTGGCTGGCCTTGATGCGCACTTCACCGGCCTCTCCGGTGAGGGTGACGATATTGCCGCCGACAGTTGCCGGGCCGGAAACCACTTCGTAGCTCACGGGCAGGCCGGAGCTTGCCGTAGCATTCAGCTGGAACGGCTCATCGGTAGTCAGCTTGTTCGGAATCTGCGGGAAGGTAATGGCCTGAAAGCCGGCGTCGAAGGTACCGCCAAAGTTGGAGATGTCGCCGGTAAGGGCAAAATTGATGAGGTCGCCGTCGCGGGTTCCATTGCCGGTTTCCGAGACGAGCTTGGTGATGGCGGTATTGTCCTCCCCGGGCACGCCCTGGTTGAATTTGTAGTACAATTCCAGGTTCTGTTCGTTTCCGGAAAGCTCATTTTCCATCATGTCCTGAATCTCCTGCTGAGTAAGGGCCTTACTCCAGAGGGAAACCTCATCCACACGGCCGCCGAACACAAAGTTGAAACCGCCCTGAATGCTTTTCCCGATGGCGAAAGGCTTGTTACTCACCGGGAAAGTACCCGTAGCAGGCGTGCTGCCCACCGGGTTGCCGTCAATGAACAGCTCTACCTTACTGCCGTCGTAAACCCAGGATATGTGCTGCCATACCTGCGGCACGATGCTGAAAGCCGGCGCCACGAACTCGTGGAAGCCGGCGGTGGTGATCAGGCGGGACTCGAGGGTGCCATTGTTAAGCTGAATGAGGTAAAAGCCGCCTTCGCCGCTGCCGCCCCCGCGGATGCCCATCATGCCCTGCCCGTAAGCCAGCTG
>CAZAXA010000144.1:10346-12764 GCA_964488965.1 uncultured Phaeodactylibacter sp.
CTGGTCGGTATAGAACCAGCCGGCCATGGAGAATTTATTTAAATTCTGAATGTACTGAGAAGCGCCGGGCGCCTCTACGTAATCGTCCACCCGGTCGAAGTGGAGGTATTGGTTCGATTGTGCCTCTAAAGAGAGGGTAGCTGTAAAAAGCAGAAAAAATAAGGCGGTGAGCCTGAAGTGGATATTTTTCATAGTCATTGATTTTTGATCGTAAGCTATATTCTGAAAGTTTCCGCGGGGAAAGGCCCTATTTCTGTCAATTCTGCAATCCTGCCTACTGTTTCATCCACCAGATCTTCACCCTTTCCGAATCCTCCCCCATCCGGGCCAGTTGTTCGGCCCAGTGGACGGAGTTGTTTTCGGCTTCCGACGGGGGGTAAGGAAGGCGGTAATATTCCGGCATGGCGCCTTCCCGGGGGGTAGTTCCCACGCGCCGGCTGAGCGCAAAAGCTTCCCAGGGCTGGCGGAAAGCATCGAGCCACCGCTGGGCATAGATCAGTTCCAGTTTGTTTTCCGAGATGAAAATGCTGAGGCGCGGATGGTTAACTTTTGCGAAGAGTTCGCCCTCTGAAAGAACAGGCGGCGCATTGGACCACATTTCGGAACCGGCCGCCAGTTTTTGCCAGAATTTCAGCGAGTTGACCACTGCCAGCGTGTATTCCGCCTCTGCCTGCCCTTCATCCTGAGCCACTCCCAGGCCTCTAAAATAGGCCTCCGCCTTGATAAAGCCCACTTCAGCAGCGGTCAGAATGATCTCAGGGATATCTACATCATCGCGGATGAGATAGTAATTAAAAGGCGAATAGATGTTGGCGTTCCCTTTAATGGTGTAATTGTTGTCGCGGTGCAAACCATACGGTATGCCGCCGGCAGGAGGCGTATTGGCATCGGGAATCTGAGGAAAGGCCGCCCATTCATTCGCATTATTGGGTTCAAAAAAAACATAGGCGCGGGGGTCGTAGATGCCGCTGCCGTCGGTACTGTCATTTTCGGATAAGTATCGCCAGATGGCGCTGCCCATACGCAGCTTGTTGTGTTCGCGGAACGACCAGTTGACGCCTTCATTGCGCCAATCCTGCTTGCCGGGGTGCATGCCTACTTCCTCCCCGGACTCAATGAGGGGCAGGCCGTTTTCGATGATGTCCTTAATGATGGGAGTCGCGTAGGCGGGGTCTTTTTCCACCATCCGCATGGCGTGGCGCAGGCGCAGGGAATTGGCGAACTTTCGCCACATCCACAGGTCTCCGTCAAAGAGATTGTCGAAATCGCCAAAGGATATGTATTTTTCTCCGCTTGCCGTCCTGGGGTCGGGAGCGGCATTGATGTTCTCTTCTGCCCATCGGAGTTCTTCCAGGAGGAATTTGTAAATCTCTTCCTGGGAGTCAAATCTGGGGCGGGAGAAATCGAGGCTTTCAAAACCCCGGCCTGCATCGAAAAAAGGAATGTCGCCGAAAAGGTCCGTCAGGCGAAAGGTTTTATAGGCCAGCAACACTTTCAATTGAGCGCGTACATTGTTCAGCGCTTCGGGCTCCGCCTCCATCTCGTCGAGGCGCCTTTCCAGTTCCCTGATGTGCGCCAGCCCCCGGTAGTAATTACTCCATATCTCCTCTATGCCGATATTGATGTTATCGAACCCTACGCCGGTCTTGGCGGCCTGCTGGGTGAGGCCATACAGCGTTTCGTTGTGGACGTAAAATTGTTCGTTCCAGCCCAGGCGCAAAGAAGCGACTACGGTATTGAACAAGGGCCCGATATCCGTCTGTGTAGGGGAAAACGGATTTTTATTGATCTCTTCAAAATCTTTGTCACAGGATACCGCCAGAAGGATAAGCCCGACCAGTAATATGTTGAAGTTTTTCATTTTCATCTTTCAAGGCTTTGGAAATACCGTTGCTGGTTCAAAAAGAAGCATTCAGGCCGATGCTGAAACTCCGCACGCCCGGGTAGGAGGCCCATTCCAGCCCCTGGGCATTGCCGGCGCCGGCGCCGCCTTCCGGGTTTACCCTGTCCGGCAAAGTAGTATAGAGGTAAAACAGGTCTCTTCCGGTAAGCGTAATGTTCAGGCTCTGAAACACCTTTGTCTTTTGGGCCAGTTGTCTGGGAAACTGGTAGGACAGGGCCACTTCCCGCAGCTTCACCCAGGTATTTTCAATGATGCCGGGTTTGGAGTTGAACCTGCCCCAGCCTCCGGTATTGCCGATGTATTTAAAATAGTAGTGAACCACCTTGTCATTGGGCCTTCCGTCGGCGTAAACGCCGTCGAGGATGACGCCCACGTTCCGGACGTTTCCTTCCGGGTCGGTAAATGGCAGCCCCTGGCCCAGCCGTTCCGGCAGCGTTTCCGGGCTATGGCCGGTCTGCAGGCCGATCACAAAAGAGCCGGCATAGATGTCTCCTCCCCATTTGGTGTCCACCAGC
>CAZAXA010000145.1:0-12652 GCA_964488965.1 uncultured Phaeodactylibacter sp.
GGCAACCAGATCGATCTCCTTTTCCCGGAGTATGAGCCGCCAGTCCGCGAACGCTTTTTCCGGCCCCGTGCCCTGCAGTTTTTCCGGCTGAGAATCGGCTACAGCCGCTATGTCAACATTTTCGAGCCGGTTCCAGTGGTGGTGGAGGAATTTGCCGAAGCCGCCAAAACCGATTATGCCGATGCGAAAGGTCCTCATCATTAGGGCCGGATTTCCTGTTGATCAGCCCGAAGTTCCAGTTTTAGAGAATCACATCATGGTACTATACTGTAAGAATCTGATACTTATAACTAATAGTTTTGGCCGCAGCATCCAAGCTATGCAGCATATCCCGTATATTTCCGTTCATTTTCAGGAATGAACCCCAGGACGATATCATTTCTTTCGACGCCTTTTGCCATCAATTCTTCTGCCACATCCAACTCCGTCCAGTTGCACTGTATCCAAACCTTCTCTTCTTTGATGTCGAAGTGCATGATACAGTCATGAACAAATTCGTCGCTATCTCATCCGACCCGTACTAGCTGAAAATGATGGCGTTCTTTATCTGCAATAATTTGATTTTCAACCTCACCCATATTGGCAGGTTTTACCTGGGCATATTCTTCCAATTTACTCAAAATAACAATGCCAGAGCTTGTTAGAGGCTATTTCCGTAAAGATAGAAGGCACTTCGAAAGTGCCTTCCATCTGCCACCAATGATCGCTAATCCCAGGAATTTTTTTAATTTTACAGGGCCCTCATCAACCCAATCATAAACTTCATGAAGGCCCTTATCTGCAGCATCCTCCTCTGGCTACTCCTGTCTCTTGGCCTTCTCCCTGCACAAGCGCCCGAGAATCCTCAGTTCGAGCACCTCACCGTCAGCTTGGGCCTTCCGGGCCGGCATGCTGTACTTTGGCGCCGATAACGGCCTGCTGGCTTTCCATCCGGACAGCCTGCGGGACAATCCTTTTATTCCCCCCATAGCCTTTACTGCACTCTATTATTACGATGACAAAGGCGCCAGTGGGGAACCCGTTGAAATAGAAAATATTACTTATCTGGAAGAGGTTAGCTTTCCTTATCACCAAAACACGTTGGCCATTGAACTTGCCGCCCTGAGTTATAACAAAACCACTAAAAACCAGTATGCGTACCTGATTGAAGGCCACAATCGGCCGCGGATGGGGGTGAGAACAGGTTGCAACAGGTATTGTATAATCTTATTGGCAATCTGGATTTCAACATGTTGATTATCTTTGATCTTCATCAATAAGCAGGCCAGCCTATGCACCCGATCAGCCTCCGACACGCCCGCGCCCTGGCCATCCACAGCCAGGGGCTTACAGCAGCCTATCCTTTCAAGGGTAAAGCAGGAGCTTTGCAGGTCATCGAGCAAATCGGTTATGCTCAGATCGACACTCTTTCGGTTGTGAACCGGGCTCACCACCACGTGCTCTGGAGCCGGGTGGACGGCTACCGGCCGCACCACCTGCACGAGTTGCTGGAGGAAAAAGCCGTCTTCGAATACTGGGCCCACGCCGCCGCTTACCTGCCCATGCGGGACTACCGCTTCACCATTCCCCGGCAGGAGGCGGTCAGGGCCAGCGACGGCATGTGGCACCACCGCAACCCCGGCCTGATCGCCTATGCCCTGGATCGCATCCGGGCCGAGGGGCCGCTGATGTCCCGCGATTTTGAGAAGAGCGCCGGCAAGCTCTACTTCAGCAATAATCAGGAAGGCTGGTCCGCCTCGGCCATCAGCCACGCCCTCTTTCAGCTCTTTATGGAAGGCGAACTGATGGTGGTGGGCCGCAAAGGCTTCCAAAAGGTCTATGACCTGACGGAACGCGCCCTGCCCGCCGGCGTGGACACCCGCCGCCCCGGCCGGGAGGAATACATCCGCCACCTGATCGAACGGGATATCCGCGCTCACGGCCTGCTCAAGGCCAGCGAGATCGGCTACCTCATCAGGAATTCCACCGCCGATATCAACCGGCAACTGGCAGAAATGACAGCCGCCGGCGAGATCGTCCGGCTGCCGGTGGAAGGGCTGGCTCAGCCTTATTACGCCTTTCCCGCCACACTGGAAACCCTGGACACTCTTCCCCGCGAGCGCCGCATCCGCATCCTTTCCCCCTTCGACAATCTCATTATCCAGCGCAAACGCACAGAGGAACTGTTCGGCTTTTCCTACACCCTGGAGTGTTACGTGCCCAAAGACAAGCGCAAGGTGGGTTACTTCAGCCTGCCCCTGCTGTGCGGCACGGAATTCGTCGGCCAGATCGACCTTAAAGCGGAACGCAAAACCAAAGCGCTCCGGATCAAAAACCTGGTATGGGAGGGCGGCAAAGCCGGGGAGGAACCCCTTTGGAAGGCCCTGGCCGGAAGCCTTAAGGAATTCGCCGCCTTCAATGAATGTGAACGCATAGATTCGGAGATAAAGCTGCCGGCAGGAGTGAAAGAGCTATTGTGAGGCCGCCTCAGCCCGCCGGGTTTCCATTGGCTATACCTCGCTTTATGGATTGCCGGCAATAACCCGTAACGCATGCCGGCTCAGGGTGGGCCAGTAACTGCCTGGGAACTGCGTTCCACCGGATCGGGCCCCGCTATTTCTGCTCCATAGCCTCCACGCCTGTCCAGCCTTTGGGCACTCCCTTTTCGGTCAGCATTTCCGATTTCTTCAGGAAATACCCGGCAACCCGGTCTTGGGGGTTTTTTGCCAGTATTTCCCCGAAAAGGCGGCCGGCATCCCGGAACTCACGGGCGAGGTAGTGGCCGAAGCCCAGTTCAAACAAAGCCGCCGTTTGTTCCTTTTTTTCGGCTGTGGGCGGCGGGTCGCCGTCATAGCATTCATAGACCCCCAGGGCCTCCATTTTGCCTTTTACCTGTACTTTGCCGAGGTATCTGAAGCGGTGGGGAACGGGTTTTTCCATTTTTTTCAGGCTGTGTTCGCTCAACAGGATGCTGGCCCCGAAATACTTGGTCAGGCCTTCCAGGCGGGCCGCCGTATTGACGGCGTCGGAGATGGTGGCCGGCTCGGTGCGGTGTTCATCGCCGATGATGCCCATGATGAGCGGGCCGGTGTGCAGGCCGATGCCTATCCTTACGGGGACGCGCCCTTTCGCGGCTCTGTTTTCATTGTATTCCCTCAATGTCGTGTGCATGTCAACGGCAGCCCGCAGGGCGTCGGAAGGGCTTTCCTGGAAGACCGCCATGATGGCGTCGCCGAGGTACTGGTTGACGAACCCCCTGTAGTTTTTAATGATGGGGCCCATGCGGCGCACATAAGAATTGACGAAGCGGAAATTGTCCTCCGGGCTCATCGATTCCGCCAGGGGGGTGTACCCGCGGATGTCTGAAAAGCTGACCGTTACTTCCTGTTCCTTGTGGTCTCCCACGCGGGCCTCCGTGATGCTGTTCCGGCCGATGGTGCGCAGGAATTCATAAGGCACAAACCTGCCGGTAGCCTTGTTGATGTGGTGCAGGTTGAGGTGAGTCCTGATCCGGCTGAGCAGTTCATCTTTCCGGAACGGCTTGGGCAGGTAGTCGCTGGCCCCGGCGCTGAAGCCCTCGACCAGGTCGGCCTCCTGGCTTTTTGCCGTCAACAGGATTACCGGCAGTTCGCTGAGCAGGTATTTTTCCCGAAGCCGGTGGCACACTTCGTAGCCTGACATTTTCGGCATCATGACGTCGAGGATCACCAGGTCGAAGCGAGAGGAATCCGCAATGGCCTGCAGGGCCTCGGGCCCGTTGTCGGCCTCGGAAACCTGATATCCTTCCATGCCGAGAAAATTGCGCAATACCTGGCGGTTGACCGGGTCGTCGTCGACTACCAGGATGTTCAGGCCGTTTTCTGCGGCGGCCAGAGGCGCCGCTGTTTTTGCAGGTTCTCTTTGCGTCTCGGGCTGGCCTTCGGGCAGGAGGGCCGCCCCGGCGGCGGCAGGGATTTCCTGCCCGGCCTCGGGCAGAAGGGGCTCGGCCGCTTCATCAGCGGGCGCCACCGGAAGGCTGAAGGTAAATGTAGAACCCTTTCCCACTTCCGAATCTACGCTGATCTGGCCGCCGTGCAATTCTATGAGTTGTTTGGCGATGGCCAGGCCCAGCCCGGTTCCTCCGTAAGCCCTGTCTCTGGAGTCTTCTATCTGTTCAAAGGAGTTGAAAATGGATTCGAATTTGTCCCGGGGAATCCCGATCCCGGTATCGGCAACGGAGATGAGCAATTTATCCTCCTGTTGCCGGGCGCTTACAGCCACCCTGCCTTTTTCTGTAAACTTGACGGCGTTGCCCACCAGGTTGTGAAGGATTTGCTGCAGGCGGTTTTCGTCGGCCCTGGCCAGAGGAAGGCTTCGGGGCACTTCGTTGGCCAGCGCGACAGGTTTTTTGCGAACCAGGGGGCGAGTCAGTTCCAGGACGACTTCAGAGGCCGTGAAGATGTCTACCGCTTTGAAGTCGAGCTGTAACTCCCGGTTTTTCATCCTGGAAAAATCCAAAAGGTCATTGACCAGGTTTGCCAGGCGCTGGCCGCTGGAGCTGATCATCTGCAGGTTGTCGATGGCCAGCGGGGGGAGCGGCCCGGCGGCGCCTTCCTTCAGCGATTCGGCAATGCCGATGATGCCGTTGAGGGGCGTCCTGAGTTCGTGCGAGGTGTTTGCCAGAAACTGGTCTTTCATCTGGTCGAGCCGGCGGAGTTGCTGGGAGATTTGCCGTTCGCGGGCCAGGGCCAGGCGTTGGTTGCGTGTCCGGACGTGGATGAGAAAAGCGGTCATGCCGAAGGCAAGGGCTGAATAAAGGCAGAAGGCCCACCAGCTCACATACCAGGCCGGCCGGACCCTGAAAACGTAGGCGGCCGTTTTCCCTGTCCACCGGCCGGGTTCATTGCTGGCCTGGACTTCAAAGGTGTAAGTGCGGGGAACGAAAAAGGCATGAAGGTTGGTATAGCGGGCCTTGGCCTCCTGTGCCGGTTCTGTCCATTTGGAATCGTAGCCGAGCAGGCGTGTGCGGAAGCGAACCGAGCGCTCATTGGTAAAGCTGAGGCCTGCAAAGCTGGCGGTGAAGAGGTTCCTGCCCCATCCCTTCTCTTCAAAGCGGGCGCCGGTGATGTGCACTTCCGGAGGCACAGCCGGGGGGCGGCCGGCCTGTGGCCGGTACAGGGAAAGGCCCAGTGTGTTGCCAAAATAAACCGTGCCATCCGGGCCAACTTCGACGGAATTGTGGAAGGCCGCTTCCTTGTCCAGCAGGCCGTCCTGCGGGCCCAGCGTCCGGATGACGGAAAAGGATTCCGGATCGATGGCGGCCAGCCCGCCTTTGGTTCCCGCCCAGATCGTCCCGGTAAGCGGAGAAACGGCCAGGCTGAAAACATCGGGGTGAGGCAGGCCGGCGGCCAGGCCCAGTTCTGCTATCGTTTTGCCCGAATTCAGGCCGAGTACGTAAATGCCCTGCGGCGTTCCCGCCCACAAGCGCTCTCCGCTGATGGCCAGAGCCTGGATCTGGTTGGTGGGCGCGCCGGACGCCTCGTCCCAGAAGGGCTCGAATACCGGCGCGGCAATCTCCCTGCCCAGATCTGCGGCCCCCGGCTGGCTGCGATGCAGCCGTTCGATCACATCGGCGGCCAGGGGAAAGCGGGACCAGAGGATGCCAAATTCGTCGGTGGCCAGCCAGATGCGGCCGTCCTGGCCGGCGGCAATGTCTCCGGAGGCGGTGACCGGAAAACCGGCTGCCTGGCGAAAAATATACCAGCGGCCTTCGAGCAGGCATGCGATCTTTTTAAAGCTCCCCATCCAGAGGCTCTCCGCATAGGTTTTACTGCCGGGAGATACCGGCAGGCGCGCGGGCTGGAAAGTAAAAACGTTGTAAAGGGCCACCTGGGCCAGTTGATAAGGCTGGCCGAAGATGTCTATTTCCCGGCCCGGAGGGCTGTCCAGGGCGGGAAAAGATTTTCCGGCGGGGTAAATGACCGAGGTCAGGCCATTGAGGCCGGCCCAGATCCGGCCCTCCTCATCCATGCCCAGGGCGTACACGACGGCGCTTTCCAGCCCCTGCTCCTGCTGAATGAACACGGACTGCTGCCGGGCCGTGTCGATAACCGCTATTCCGTTGGTGGTGGCCGCCCAGATCCGGCCGTTGGCGCCGGAAGGAAGGATAGAAGTTACGGTGGGGGCGGGAAGGTAAGCCTGTTTTCCTTCCGGCCGGTAATTGGCAAAGGCCTGGAAGCCCGCCCGCAGCTTTGAAAGGCCCTGGTCCTGGCCCAGCCAAAGGTTTCCCTCGCGGTCGGCTATGCAGTCGTACACCAGGTTGCTGAGCAGGCCGTTCTTTTCACGGATGAAGGCATGCCGCCCGGGGTTGGCCGGGTGAAACCGCAGCAGGCCGTCTCCCTCGCTGGCGGCCCACAGCCATCCATCGGAGGAAAACAGTAAGCTGTTGACCCAGTTGTCGGGGTGTATCTCCGCTATTTTGGCTTCCGGCTGAGCGCCTGTTTCATCGAGGCGCCAAAGCAGGCCGTTGTGGCATCCGGCCCACAATTGCCCCTTCGGGCTTTCAGCAAGGGCAGTAATGGTGGCGCCGACTCTCTGGTTTTCCGGCAACCAGTCCTCAAAGCCGCCTTTGGCGGGGTTAAACCGCAGGAGGTGGCCCTGGATCATGCCGGCCAGTATGGCGCCGTCAGCTCTGGCGATCAGGCTGTGGACGGATTCGCTGCTGCCCGTGTTGTTCAGGATAGTTGGGAACGTATCTATGCGCAGGCTGCCGCCCGGGCTCCACCGGTACCGGATGACGCCGGCGGCCGGCGTTCCGGCCCACAGGCCCTCTTTATTGTCGGCAGCGAGAGTGTTCCGGGCAAAGGTGGCTTTCGCAAACTCCTTCCCATTGAACCCGGAAACGAATGCCGGGCGCCGGCCATTCAGGTAGGCGGCAAGAGGTTCCGCCGTTGCGTACAGGCCACGGTCGGTAGCCGCCCAGAGCCGGCCGGCCCCGTCTTCCATCAGGCAGGCGATAAACTTGCTGTCGATGCCGTCCTGCCTGCCAAATTGATCCATAGCCTGTCCGTCGTAGCGCAACAGGCCGCCTCCCAGGCAGGAAATCCAGATGAACCCATGCCGATCCTGATAAACCTCGTTTACGCCGGTAGTGGGCAGCGGCTGCAACGGATCCCGGCTGGTATAATGGAAGAAAGGCAACTCCTGGGCGGCGGCCTCTGAAAACAGGATGGAAAAGCCGAACAACCCCAGGCATAAAAATCGCGTCAGATGATGGAACATAGAAGCGTATTATATCTAATAGTAACACGCAATTTATGCCTTTAACTGCTTCCCTGGCAAAAAAATTATGTGGCGTTACTTTCCGGGAACAGATAGAAAAAAATAAAATTTTTTATCATCTATCCGAAACCCTGCCTGCCCAATTCCGTAAACAGGATAAACACGGGGAAAAAGGCGCGGTACATGCGCCGCCATATTCAGAATTGGCATTTGCCGATTGCAATTTCATGAACAACTATGAAGCACTTTTTACTACTGGCGTGCATAGCCGTAATGGCCGCCTCCTGTTCCAGTGATGAACTCCCCGACCCCCTGGACATCCAACTGGAGAACAGGTTATCAGAATTATCGCCCAACGGCGACATCCGGCATTTTATCCTGCCTGAAAGCGACGGCCTCGCTTCTATCCCCCAGGGCATCGGCAACCCTCTGACACCGGAAAAAGTGGAACTGGGCAAAATGCTGTTCTTTGAGACCGGCCTGGCCGAGGACGCCGTCTACGAGGAAGGAAAGGGCACTTATTCCTGTGCCACCTGCCACCTGCCCACCGCCGGCTTTATGCCTGGGCGGGTACAGGGTATTGCCGACGGCGGCGTGGGCTATGGCCTTAATGGCGAGGCGCGGGGCATGATGAACAACTACGAAGAGGACGAAGTCGATGTGCAGGGCGCACGCCCGCTCAGCCTGCTCAATGTGGCCTTTGTGACCAACACTACCTGGAGCGGCAAGTTCGGCGCCCGCTTCGCCAATGAAGATACCGAACACCTCTGGAAAGAAGATACGGAAGTCAACCGCCTCGGCCTGGACGGCCTGGAAGCGCAGAACATCGAGGGGACTAAAATCCACCGCATGCGCATCACCCGGGAGTGGCTCGGCGCCCTGGGGTACCTTCCCATGTTCGATGCGGCCTTTCCGGATTTCCCGGAATCGGAACGCTATACCCGGCTGACGGCCAGCTTTGCCCTCTCGGCTTACCTGCGCACCCTGTTTCCCAACCGGGCGCCTTTCCAGCGCTGGTTGAAGGGGGAATCCGGGGTGATGAGCGAACCGGAAAAGCGCGGGGCCCTGCTCTTCTTCACCAAGGCCGGCTGCTACCGCTGCCATAAGGGCGGCGCCCTGAACTCCGTGGAATTCCACGCCCTGGGCGTTCGCGACCTCTACGAATCCGGCGCCTTCAATACCGGCCCGGACGATATACGTAATTTCGGCCGCGGCGGCTTCACCGGCCGGGAGGAAGATATGTTCAGGTTCAAAGTGCCGGGCATCTACAATATGAAAGATTCGCCCTTCTATTTCCACGGCAGCAGCCACCATAGCCTGCACGCCGTAGTGGAGTATTTCAACAAGGGCATCCCGGATAACCCCCGCGTGCCAAAGGAGAATATCTCTCCATACTTCCACCCGCTTAACCTCAGCGATCAGGAAGTGGACGACCTGGTGGAGTTCCTGGCCAATGGCCTGCACGACCCCAGCCTGGAGCGCTACGCGCCGGCCTCTGTCCTGTCGGGCAATTGTTTTCCGAACAACGACCCCCTTTCCCGCGCCCACCTGGGCTGCGACTGACGATCACCGGGCCAAATACTTTTATTGACGTCATACGATAATCGAGTTTTTTTGGGATAATAGCACCTTTAGAGCGCTCCGCTTTGGCGGGGCGCTTTTTTTTTCGGGATTAGCAGCCTCAAAGGTGTAAAAGTGTAAGGGTGCGCTCACACTGCTCCCAAAACCTCCCAGCTCCACGTAATCTTCGCCGTCTTATCCAGCAGCAGCTTCACGGAACAAAGTTTCTCCATGGACAGGCCGACTGCCCGTTTCACTTTCTTCTCATCGAGCGGGCCATAGAGCCTGAAATGGACATGTATGCCGGTAAACAGGGAAGGCGTTTTGCCCTTTTCCCGTTCGGCGGTGACCGTCAGCCGGATGTCGTCCAGTTGCTGGCGTTGTTTGCGCAGGAGGTAGATCACGTCGATGGCGCTGCAACTGCCCAGTGCGGACAGCACCATCTGCATGGGGCGCATGCCCCGGTTGTGGCCGCCGATGTCTTCAGCTCCGTCCGACTCCACCGTTATTCCGGATTCATTGGCAGCCTGAAGGTGGAAGGCGTCGTCGAGGCGTTTGATCTCTATTTTCATAAGGTGGATACTGTTTTTCCAGAAATAACTATTTTTAGGTATTCCGGTTTTATGGTTTTCCTGCCTGCTCACCGCAGGTAGGCAGGCCGGTATTGCGGCCAGGCCCTTCCACAGGCCGTGCCGGGTCAACAATGGGCCTGCATCAGGTAACCGCAATACCATAACACCACAATGCCATCATACCTAAACAGGTACCATTTTTTTCCGTTCAACGGCAAGCTTGGTGTAATATTAACGATAAGCTGACATAAGTCATCTTTTCCCCTGACAAAAAGCATGGGCGGAGATAAAGCCAGGGCATAAATTTCGTTTTGGTAAAAAATATAAAGCATTTACAAAATAAAAATTTTAAACTCAGCCCTCCCTGAAGAAAACGCCGCCCCTATCGAGGTTAAACGCCTGAATACTCAATGATTAACCAAAAAATATTCTGCGATGAAAGGCATGTTGATCCGAAACCGTTGGCTGGTCGTGGCCGGGGCAATTTCAATACAGTTGGCCCTGGGCGCCATTTATTCCTGGTCGGTATTTACGAAATTGCTCACTGATGCAGAAGGGCTCTACCGCTTTTCCGCCACTCAGGCGGCCTGGATATTTTCTGCCGGGCTGGCCACTTTTGCCATCGTCATGGTCCTGGCCGGAAAATGGCAGGCCAAAGCGGGGCCCCGCCCGGTATCTCTGGCCGGTGGCCTGCTGTTGGGCCTGGGGTACGTTCTGGGCGGCTTTTTCGGGAGTACGTTCTGGGCGCAGCTGTGTTTCATCGGCCTGGTGGGCGGCGCCGGCATCGGGCTGGCCTACGTAGTGCCGATCGCCGTGGGGGTCAAGTGGTTTCCCGACAGGAAGGGCATGATCACGGGGCTGGCGGTGGCGGGCTTCGGCTTTGGGGCCACCATCTGGGTGAAGCTGGCGGGTTCCTGGTTCGGCGGCCTGCTCAACACCACGGCGGCCTTTGGGTTGCCGCCGGTTCAAAGCGTTTTCGTGATCTACGGATTGGCCTTTGCCGCCCTGGTGTTCCTGGGCAGCCTGGTGATGGCCAACCCGCCCGAAGAATACGTTCCGCAAGGGTGGGCGGCGCCGGAATTACCGGACAGCCCGGGCAGCAGCGCCGCCGAATTCAGTGCCGGCAGGATGTTGAAAACCCCGCAGTTCTATATGTTATGGACGGTGTTCGTCTTTTCCGCCCTGGCCGGCCTGATGGTCATCTATTGCATCAAGCTGTTTGGCCTGGACGCCCTTTCCTATAAAGGGGTGGCCGACGCCGGGGCCATCACCGGCACGGCCATGGCCTGGTACGCCATTTTCAACGGCTTCGGGCGCATCGCCTGGGGTTCCGTATCTGACCGCATCGGCCGGAAGGCCGCTATTGTGGCCATGACGGTATTTCAGGGAGCGGCCATGCTGGCTATGTACCACGGGTTCATCTACATAGGGATGGCCCAGGGGTTCATCATCGCCGCCTCGGTGGTCGGCTTTAATTTCGGCGGCAACTTCGCCCTCTTCCCGGCCATCACCGCCGACTTTTTCGGGAACAAACGGGTGGGCAGCAACTACGGCTGGATGTTCACCGCCTATGGCATCGCCGGCATTGCCGGCCCTCAACTGGCCGGCCTTTTCAAAGATGCGGCGGAAAACAGCGGCGACCCCAAAATATGGATGGCCCCCTTCATCGTCGCGGGTGTTGCCTGCCTCATCGGCGCGCTCATCATGCTGATGGCCCGCCCGCCCCGCCCGGAACCTGTGCAAAAGGAAGAACTGCAGCGCAGCCCGGCGGCCAGGCCGGCCGGAAAAGCAGCCGCCTGAATGGAGCGGAAATAATTAACATTTTTTTAGCATTCGCCTTCAGATCCCTTTTTGCAAGGGGTTGCAGGCGTTTTTTTTGCTGCAAAGCAGGGCGGGCCTTAAATCCTATTAAATCTATAGGGTAAATTTATTATCTTTGCCCATCTCATTCTTCCAGGGCTTTTACGAGAGCCTTTGGGTGAAGGAGGGGCGCGGGGGTGGCGCGGTATTGTTTTTTTCATTACTTTTGCCCCCACGATCACTTCTTTATGAGAATGATTTTATGAAGAAGGGTGGAGAGGCCGGGCTCTGTGAAACCCTGGCAACCGTACCTCCTGGTAAAAGGTGCCAAATCCCGCCAAATTTTTTGGAAAAATAAAATCAAAGACAATGATTTCCAGAAACGCGGATCACCTCTTTTACGACGCCTCATTTGTATTTCCCACTTCCGTTGCCTCATCGGCATGCTGCATGCACCCCTTGCACCCCTGCCTGAGGGCGCTTCAGTGTATGTGTTGTTGTTGCTGACCTTTCATTAGCCGGCAATTGCCATCGGGCTAAAGCAGCCGGAGGCTTTGATCATTCAAAGCCCTGAACGGCTCAATATGCCTTCTGTTTTCCGTCGGTATCCGCCAAATTGGACTGCAAATTCAATTCTTTCACCTTTAAAATATAATTTCAATCATGTCCAAGCTAAGATTTGAAACCCTGCAATTGCATGCAGGGCAGGAAGAAGTAGAAGGAACCACCCGCTCCCGCGCTGTGCCGATCTACCAGACGACCTCCTATACGTTCAAGGATTCGGAACATGGCGCCAACCTCTTTGCCCTCAAGGAATTCGGCAATATCTATACCCGGATCATGAACCCCACCACCGATGTGTTCGAGAAGAGGGTGGCGGCCCTGGAAGGAGGGGTGGCGGCCCTGGCGGTAAGTTCCGGGCAGGCCGCCCAGTTCATTGCCCTGTCGAATATTCTGGGTTCGGGCGACAACCTGGTTTCCAGCGCGCATTTGTACGGCGGCACCTACAACCAGTTCAAGGTGAACTTTAAGCGCCTCGGCATCGAAGCCCGCTTTGTGGAGGACGAGACGCCGGCAGCTTATGAAAAGCTGATCGACGGGAATACAAGGGCTCTTTTCCTGGAAACTATCGGCAACCCGAGCTTCAACGTGGCCGACTTCGAGGGCATCGCTGCGGTAGCCCGCAAATATGATATCCCCCTGGTGGTCGACAATACCTTTGGCGCCTGTGGTTATCTCTTCCGCCCGCTGGAGCATGGCGCCAATGTGGTGGTGCAGTCTGCTACCAAGTGGATCGGCGGCCACGGCACTTCCATCGGAGGGGTGATCATCGACGGGGGCAACTTCAACTGGGGCAACGGCAAGTTCCCTCAGTTTACGGAACCCTCCGAAGGCTACCACGGCCTGAAATTCTGGGATGTGTTCGGTACGGACGGCCCCTTCGCCACATGCGCATACAACAGCGCGGCCGGCGAGTAGGC
>CAZAXA010000146.1:0-12650 GCA_964488965.1 uncultured Phaeodactylibacter sp.
CGCGCTCATTGGTACGCAGCTTGAACGGGCCGGTAAGGGAAACCTCGTCGTAGCCGTCCAATGAATAAACGATAGCAAAACGGCGCCCCGTTTCCTGCATGATGTACTGGTACATGCGGGCCAGTTCCAGGCTGAAGGCGCCAAAAAGCTGATGGCTGGGCTGCGCCGGGTTCACCAGCGGCCCTAACATATTAAAAAATGTCTTAACCCCCAACTGTTTTCTGACCGGAACCACTTCCTTCATGGCCGGATGGAACAGCGGCGCGTGCAGGAAACAGATATTGGCCCGCTCCAGTTGCCGGCGAAGCTTTTCTTCATCGCTGGTAAACTCGTACCCCATCGCCATCAGCACATTGGAGGAACCCACCGCCGAAGAGACGCCGTAGCTGCCGTGTTTGGCCACCTTGTAGCCGGCGCCCGCCACCACTACCGCTGAAATGGTGGAGACGTTGAAGGTATTTTTATGGTCGCCCCCGGTTCCCACGATATCGATGGCTTCCATGCCGTTCAGCCGGAGCGGGACGCACAGCTCCAGTAAGGCGTCGCGGAAGCCCTGCAATTCCTGGATGGCCACCGGCCGCATCTGAAAAACGGTGATGAAACTGGCGACCTGCAGATGGTTGTATTCGCCGCGGGAAATGCGGAGCAACACCTCGCGGGCTTCCTCCCGGCTGAGGCGCTCGTGTTCGTAAAGGCGGGAAAGGAGGTTTTTCATGGTTTTACGGTTTTGCGGCCTCAACTACCCCGGGCACACAGCAGGCAAAAAAGTTCTCCAGCATCTTCCGGCCGTAAGCGGTCATAATGGATTCGGGATGGAACTGAACGCCTCTGACGTTGTACTCCCGGTGCCGCATGGCCATGATGGCGCCCTGGCTATCCACTGCCGTCACCAGCAGGCTTTCCGGCAAAGTCTCGCGCCGGACCACCCAGGAATGGTAGCGGCCGGCCTGGAACTGCCCGGGGATGTCCAGGAACAGGGGTTCTTCCGGATCGGCGACCGTTATGGGTGTTTCTACGCCGTGATAAACCTGGGCGAGGTTTTCCAGCTGAGCGCCGAACGCTTCGCCGATGGCCTGATGGCCCAGGCATACCCCCAGAATGGCCTTCTCCGGCGCAAAACGATTGAGAAGTTCCGGCATGATGCCGGCTTCCGACGGCAGGCCCGGGCCCGGAGAAAGGACGATGGCATCATAAACCGCCGCTGCTTCCAGGGCGATGGCGTCGTTGCGGAAAACGTCCACCTTCTGCCCCAGTATTTCCTGAATGTACTGTACCAGGTTGAAGGTGAAGGAATCGTAGTTGTCGAGGACGAGGATGTTCATATGTTATAAGTGTGTAAGTGTGTAAGTGTTTGGGTGGGGCCATCAGGGCAGTTTTTCCGCTTCTGTAAGGGCCCTTTTCAGAGCCCCCAGCTTGTTGTTGACTTCCTGCAGTTCCTTCTCTTCGACGCTGGCGGCCACGATGCCGGCGCCGGCCTGGTAGTACAGCGTATTATCCCGGCTGAGGAAGGAGCGAATGATGATGGCCTTGTTCATTTCACCGTTGAAATTGATGTAGCCCAGAGCGCCGCCGTAGAAACTGCGGTTCTGGTTTTCGTATTGGTTGATCAGCTCAATGGCCCGGTACTTGGGCGCTCCGGAAAGGGTGCCTGCCGGGAAGGTATCGCCGAAGACCTGAATGGGGTTGACGCCGGGTTCCAGTTCGCCGGCCACTTTGGAGACCAGATGGATCACATGGCTGAAGAAATGTATGTCCTTAAGCTCTTTGACCTCCACATTGACGGCATGGCGGCCAAGGTCATTGCGGGCCAGGTCGACCAGCATGATGTGTTCGGCATTTTCCTTGGGGTCTTCCGACAGTTCCATTGCCTTCCGGGCATCCTCTATGTTGTCGCCGCTGCGGTGATAAGTGCCGGCAATAGGGTTGACGCTGGCCACTCCGCCGCGGATGGCCATCTGGGTTTCCGGCGAAGAGCCGAAGATGCGGTAACTGCCATAATCGGCGTAGAACAGATACGGAGAGGGGTTGATGGAACGCAAGGCCCGGTAGGCTGTAAAATCATCGCCTGAGAAGCGTTGGGAGAACTGCCGGCTGAAGACGACCTGGAAGACGTCGCCCAACTGGCAATGGCGCTTGCCGATAGTAACCAGTTCCATGAACTCTTCATCGGTGAGGTTGCTCTGTTCCGTACCCGCTATGCGAAATTCATGGGTGGCGAATTTCTGGCTGCGGATCAGCCGATCCATCTCGTCCATGCGGGAAGCCTCCCCTTCCGGAAGGTTCTCCAGCACGACGAGCTCGTCGCGAAAGTGGTTAATGGCCAGGATGAAGCGGTACAGGTTGTAGCGGATATCCGGCAGCCGCATCTTCCGTTTGGCAGGGTCGAATTTCAGGCTGTCAAAATACTGCGCCCCGTCGAAGCCGGTATAGCCGATCAGGCCATTGAAGCCGCTGTATGGCGCCTCATAACTGACATCGAAGGCCTGTACGAACTCCCGCAGGGCCTCCGGCACGGTGAACATATTCTCGACGGCGCGCTCCCGGGCAGCTCCTCCCGGCAGGGATTCCCGGATACGCCCCTCCTCCACCTGAAAGCTGGCCAGCACGTCGAAACCGAGGAAGGAATAACAATCCTCCTTACTACGGAAATCGTTGTTTTCCAGGAGGACAGGCTCCGTAAAGTGGTCGCGCGCCTTGAGGAAAAGAGTCACCGGCGTCACGGTGTCGGACAGGTAGCGGCGGGCTATCGTTCGGATACTGATCTTTTTTTCGGTTGTGAGCTGCATGATATTTCTATTTGGAAAGGCCGTGTTGTGCAAAAACAAAAGCGGCTTGCCGAGTGATCGACAAGCCGCTTTTGTATGGATTTTTGTTCAGTTCAAACCATGGCGTGTCATCTCACCCGGGCTCCCGAATGACTGTGCCACCACCAGTTGTTTGTATGCTGAACGCAAAGCATTGATTTTTGATTTTTGATTTGGGCTCGTCCGTCTAGTCAGCCGGATAAATCTCTTCGAGCCGGGTAAAATTTTTGGCCTGGGGCACATCAAAGATAAAGGGATTGTTTTCAAAAAAGCAACCCTCTTTTTGAAAAAGCTGTAATTAATGCTACTCAATGCAGGATGCGCCACACCATTTCCCTCAGCAGTTCCCCTTCAGGCTTGCCAGTATTGTTGTATCCGACGCCTTTAGACTTCAGGTCGTATTCCCTCAGCAGGCTTATGGCATTTTCTGTATGGCCGGGCGGGAAGCTCCGGGCTGCCGCCAGATATTCTTTCAGGAACCAGCTGGAGCGGAGCTGCAAGGTGTTCAGCAATTCCTTTTCCGGCAGATGTTTAGCGGCATGGTACAGGTACACCTTGCTGAAGTAGGAATACAGGGCGCTGATGATCACCGGCATGGGGTTCTTCTTCGGGTTGGCGGCAAAATAATTGACGATCCGGTTCGCCCTGAGCACATCCCGTTCGCCCAGGGCGCGCTGCAGTTCGAAGATGTTATAATCCTTGCTGATCCCGATATGGGCCTCTATATGACTGTCGTTGACTTCCGTCCCCGGCGGCAGGTTGATGGCCAGCTTATCCAGTTCGTTGGCCACTTTGGACAGCTCAGCGCCCAGGTACTCGGCGATCAGTTCTGAGGCCTTGGGGGTTATCTTCAGTTTTTTCCCTTTGAGGTAAGCGCTGATCCAGGCCGGCGCCTGGTTGTCATAAAGGGGTTTCGACTCGAAGGCCAGGGCATGCTCCTTAAGCGCCTTTCCGAATTTGGAGTTGAAGCTGAAGCGCTTGTGTTTGTAGCAGATCACCAGCAGGGTCGTCTTCATAGGGTTTTCGATATAGCCCTGCAGCTTATCCAGCGTCTTCATATCCTGAGCTTCCTTGAGGAGGACAACCTGATGGGAGGACATCATCGGATAGCGGCGGGCCGTATCCAGGATGACCATGTGATCTACATCCTTGCCGTAAAAGACTGTCTGGTTGAAAGCACGCTCGGCCTCTGTGAGCACATTTTTCTCGATGTAGCCCGAAAGCTCATCAATGAAATAGGACTCCAGCCCATGCAGGAAATAGACGGGGCGGTATTGCTTGCTCTTCAGCTCTTTCAGTATATGATCGAACTCCACGACGGTAGTTTTTTGTAAAGGTAACAATTTGGATGCAGGTTTAAACCGGCAGCCGCTTTGAGAAACTTCCATCCAGCCCCCGGCCGGTAGTTTCTTAAAGCTCCGGCTGGCTGGCTTTCCTGGCCCCAGGTTTAAGAACCTATCCCTGAAGGGCCGGGCTGAAGGTTCTCAAACCTTTGCTTGGGGCGCCCCACCCCGGCAGCCGCTTTGAGAAACTTCCCCCTGCCCGCGGCTGCAAGTTTCTTAAAGCTCCGGCTGGGGCGGTGGCAACCCCAGGTTTAAGAACCTATCCCTGAAGGGCCGGGCTGAAGGTTCTCAAACCTGGGGTTCCAGGAATTCCAGAAAATGCCTGGCCACCAGTTCCGGCGCCTCCACCTGCGGGTAATGCCCGACACCCTCCAGCAAAACGACGTCCGGGTCGGGAACGAGCTGCTGATAGCGTTCGGCCAGGCGGCGGCCGGAGATGGGGTCGGCCGTGCCGTCGATCAGGCGCAGAGGGATGTCCGCCTGCCGCAGGGCGCCCACCCAGCGCTCGCGGTGGCGGCGGCGCTCGTCCATGTAGCGGATCAGCCGGTGCATCACGCCTTTGCCTTTGTTGTAAGTGATCAGCGACCAGAATTCGCCTATTTCCTCCTCTGTGGGCGGCGTATCCGGCCCGAAGATGGCGTTGAAATTGCGGGCCAGCGTCCGCCTGGATAAAAAAGGCGCCAGCAGCCACCCGGCCGGCGAGGCCATGAGGCGCTGCACCAGCCGCGGGGCATGGGCCTCCGGGAACAGGCCGCCGTTGAGCAGGCATAGGGATCGGATGGAAAGCCCGCTCCCAAAGCCTCCCTCCCTGCCGTTATGGCGGGCCAGAAGCTCCTGCGCCACCGTATCGCCGTAATTGTGGGCCAGAATGTGAAAATTCCGGATGCCGAGGCAACCCAGCAGTTCCTCCGCCATATCTGCCTGCCGGGCGATGGTATAATCATACTTCCTGGGCTTGTCGGAAAAGCCGAAGCCCAGGAAATCCGGAGCGGCGAGGTGAAACTGCCCCTCCAGGAGAGGCCAAACCCTATGCCAGTCCCAGGATGCGGTGGGGAAGCCGTGCAGCAGGAGAAGCGCCTCTCCCCTGCCCCCTTCGCGGTAAAAGATGCGGTGGCCGTTCCAGTTGAAGGTTTTGCCGGCAAGGCGCCAGTGATTGATGCGATTCATGGAGGGAAGATAGGAAAGTTTGTGTATTTCGGCCACATGGAAAAGGGCGTAGAAGAATTATGGCCGAAAGCTTCATTTTCTGGCAAACTGTGGCATTATTCCTTAATTTTGGCGCTCATTCAAAGCAGCTCCTATGAAAAAGCCCCTGATCCTTGTTACCAACGATGACGGCATTACGGCTCCCGGCATCCGCGCCCTGGTAAGCGTAGCCCGCGAACTGGGCGAGGTGGTAGTGGTGGCGCCGGACTCGCCGCAATCCGGCATGGGCCACGCCATTACCGTCAATACACCCATACGCCTTCACCCCGCGAAGGTGTTTGACGGAATTGAAGCCTATGAATGTTCGGGCACGCCGGCCGACTGCGTTAAACTGGCCAGGCATATCGTATTGAAAGACCGCAAACCCGGCCTTTGTGTTTCCGGCATCAACCACGGCTCCAATGCCTCCATCAACATCATATACTCCGGCACCCTGTCGGCGGCCATGGAGGCTTCGCTCGAAGGCGTCCCCTCCATCGGTTTCTCGCTGCTGGACTATTCGTACGACGCCAATTTCGAACACTGCAAGCCCTTCGTCAAAATACTGATGGAACACGTCCTGGCCAAGGGCCTGGAGGAAGGCAGCCTGCTCAACGTCAACATCCCTAACCTGGAACAGGGCCAGATCAAAGGCATGCGCGTCTGCCGGCAGGCCGATGCCCGCTGGGACGAAGATTTTATGGAAGCCGCCGACCCCCGCGGCCAGAAGTACTACTGGCTCACCGGCCGCTTCGTCAACGAAGACAAAGGGGAAGACACCGATATATGGGCCCTGCAGAACGGCTACATCTCCGTAGTGCCGTCGATGCACGACCTGACCAACTACCGCGCTATGAAAAGCCTGAAAGCGATTGAAAACATGGAAAAAACCTTCTGACCTATGTGGAACAGAAACACTATCCCCGCCGGCCTCCTCATCGGCCTCGCCATCCCGCTGGCAGCCTACGGGCTGCTCATGCTGTTGTACAACCAGCTCGACCTGCTGGGTATCGTCAGCGAAGAGGGGTTTTCCCCGAAGTTCCGGGAACGCACCGCCGGCATTATCGCCATCTGCCTCAACCTCATTCCCCTCAACGCCTTCCAGAAACGGCGGGCCATCAACTCCATGCGGGGCGTCGTGCTGGCCACCGTGCTGTACGTCATCGCCTGGGTAGTGTATTTCGGAAAGTTCATACTATGAAATACTACATCATCGCCGGCGAAGCTTCCGGCGACCTCCACGGCGCCAACCTCATTCGGGGCCTTCGCGCGGAAGATGCGCAGGCCCAATGCCGCGCCTGGGGCGGCGACAAGATGGAGGCCGCCGGCAGCCAACTGGTGAAGCACTACCGCGGCCTGGCTTTCATGGGCTTCGCGGAGGTATTGATGAACATCCGAACTATCCTGGGCAACCTCAAATTCTGCAAGCAGGATATCCTGGCCTTTCAGCCCGACGCCCTTATCCTGATCGACTACCCGGGCTTCAACCTGCGCATCGCCAAATGGGCTAAAGCGCAGGGGCTGAAGGTGTTCTACTATATTTCTCCCCAGGTCTGGGCCTGGCACAGCAGCCGGGTGCATGGCATCAGGGAAAGCGTCGACCGCATGTTGGTTATCCTGCCTTTCGAGCCGGCATTCTACCGCCGTTACGGCTACGAGGTGGATTTCGTCGGGCATCCGCTGATGGACGTAGTCGATGAGCAACCGGAAAAGGAGAACTTCCGGGAAGACAACGGCCTGGACGAGCGGCCCATCATAGCTCTGCTGCCGGGTAGCCGCCGCCAGGAGATCGAACGCATGCTGGAAGTAATGCTCTCCGTGACGCCCGATTTTCCGGAATACCAGTTCGTCATCGCCGGCGCGCCGGCCCAGCCGGAAAGCTTATACCGGAAAATCCTGGATAATGCAGGCCCCGGCGCCGCCCGTGTAAAACTGGTGAGCAACCAGGCCTATGCCCTGCTCCGCCATGCCGAAGCGGCGCTGGCCACCTCCGGTACAGCCACCCTGGAGACGGCCCTCTTCGGCGTCCCGCAGGTGGTCTGCTATAAGGGCGGCCGGCTGTCCTACCTTATCGCCCGGCGCCTGGTCAATGTAGCATTCATCTCCCTGGCCAACCTCATCGCCGGCAGAGAAGTGGTGAAGGAATTGATACAGGATGAATACAATGCCCGCAATCTGAAGGCCGAGCTGAGAAAATTGCTGCAACCTGAAACCCGCCAACGAATCAAAGAGGGCTATGCGTTGATCCGGGAGCGGCTGGGCCGGCCGGGGGCGTCGCGACGGGCCGCGCAGCTGATCGTGAGGTATTTAAAGGGAGGGCCATAAAACAACAAACAACGAAACAACCCTACCCCCCCGTCTCCAGCAAAGGCGTTTCCAGCAGCAACGAGTCCGCCAGGCGCAGGGAATCGCGGAAGAGGGAATCCGCCATCAGGGAGTCCCGCAGCAGTTCTTCGGGAGATTTGATGCGCAGGGGGCAGGCCAGCCTTCGCAGCTCTTCGGGCGGCAGTTTGGTAAACTCCCCGCCATGCCATTGCTCCAGCCCGGGCTCGTCGAGCACCCGCCGCAGGAAAATGGCGCATACCGGCAGGGCCGTAGCGGCGCCCTGGCCGTTCTCGAAATTGCGGAAGCGCACCAGGGGGGAGTCGCCGCCCACCCAGGCCCCGGCTACCAGCTTGGGAGTATAGCCGATGAACCAGCCGTCGGCATGGTTCTGGGAAGTACCCGTTTTGCCGGCCAGGGGCACGTCGTGAAGGCCATAGCGCCAGCGCAGGCGGCTGGCAGTGCCGACGGTGGCCACCGATTCCAGCATGCGGGTCACCATGACGGCCTGTGCCGAATCGACCGCCTGCTCCACGCGGATGTCGCTGAAATCGGCCAGCACCTGTCCGTCGTGGGTTTCTATGCGGCTGATGATGCGGGGGCGCACCTTCCTTCCCTGGCTGGCCAGGGTGGCAAAAACGGCAGACATATCGAGGAGAGACACCTCCGCCGTGCCCAGCGCGATGGAAGGCTCCGGCGGAATCTCCGAAGTGATGCCCATCTGCTGTGCCAGGCTGACGACCGGCGCCACGCCCATCTGCATGATGAGCTTCACCGTAACGGTATTGACGGAGTTGACCAGGGCGCCCTCCAGGCTGTAGGAGCCGCCGTAGATGCCGTCCGCGTTCTGAGGTATCCAGTCGTCTTCGTCTTTGCCATCCGGGCTGAAGTGGGGCTCGGGGTCGTCGCGGCGCCAGTCCTTGACCGCCCAGTCGCCTTTGGCGTATTCATGGTAGACCACCAGTTCATTGGGTATCTGCTCGCAGGGCTCGATGCCGCTGCGCAACGCCTGGGTGTACACGACGGGTTTGAAGACCGACCCGGCCTGCCGGCGGGCAGTGACGTGGTCATACTGGAAGAAATCGAAATCGATACCGCCCACCCAGGCGCGCACATAGCCGGTATAAGGCTCCAGGGCGATGAAGCCTACCTGCAGCAGGCCCATCTGATGGCGGATACTGTCCAGCGGGCTCATCCATACCCGCTTCGGCCCTTCCCAGGTGAAGATGGTCATGGAATCCGGCTGCTCGAAGGCCTGCCGGATCTGCTCTTCGGGCAGGCCCTTCTCCTCCATGAGTTGGTAGCGGCGCGACTGCTTCATGGCGCGGTCGACGGTGCGGACGTCCATCCATGGGGCGGTCCTGTCCTTCCAGTGTTCATCGAAGCGGCCCTGCATTTCGGAGAGGTGCTCGGCCACGGCTGCTTCAGCGATGCGCTGCATATCGCCGTTCAGGGTGGTGTACACTTTCAGCCCGTCGGTGAACAGGTTGTAGGGCTCGCCGTTGGGCTTGCGGATATCGGCCAGCAGACGCTCCAGTTCCTTTCGGGCGTAGGCCAGAAAGTAGGGAGCAATATCTTCGTTGCGGATATAGGGGTTATAGGACAGGTTAAGGGGCAGTGCCTGCAGCGAATCGCCCACGGCCTTTTCCAGATAGCCGTTGCGTACCATCTGCCCCAGCACCACGTTGCGGCGCTGCTGCGCCCGCTCCGCAAAGCGAATGGGGTTGTAATAGGTGGTCGCCCGCAGAGTGCCCACCAGGGTGGCGCCTTCTTCCAGCAGCAGTTCCGCCGGCGGCTTATTGAAGAAACGGCGGGCGGCAACGTCAATGCCAAAGACATTTTCCGGAAAAGGGACGGTATTGAGGTAGAGGGCCAGCAGTTCCTTTTTGGTGTAGGCGCGCTCCAGCCGCCGGGCGATGGCCACCTCCCGCACCTTATTGACCGGGAGGGACAGTACCGCGTAATCCCTGCGCGGGAAGAGGTTCTTGGCCAGTTGCTGGCTGATGGTGCTCCCTCCGCCACTGGATTCGTCGCCCTGCAGGATGGTCTTGACGAGCACCCGGGCCCAACTGCGGTAATCGATGCCGCCATGCTGGAAAAAACGTTCATCTTCGGTGGCCACCAGCGCATCCATTACATGCTGGGGGATTTCCTCGAGGGGGACCACCGTGCGGTATTCGTTGTAATAACGGCCCAGCAGCAGGCTGTCGGAAGTGTAGATATCGGAAGCGATCTGGGTGCGCACCTGCCGTAGTTCCCGCACTGTAGGTATGGTCAGCAGCACAGTTATCCAGCCCAGGAACAGGAGCGCCAGCCCGCTGAGGCCGGCCAGCCCTCCCCACTTTACCACCCGCGAAAAACGCGGCCAGTTTTGGGCGAAGCGGCGCCAGCGGGCCGTCAGAAACGCCAGGACGGTTGAAAGTTTTTCTCGCATAGCCTGTATTAAACGCTGATAACGGCTTTTTGTAACGCAAACTTCCGATATTTTTTCGGAACAGATCAGAAGCTTTTCGCCGGCCTGCAAAATACAAAGGGCGAGGGAAAACATCCCCCGCCCTTCGGTTTTTTCCTCAGTTATTGCGGATTACCAGCGGTCGTTGCGGTTGTAGCCGCCGCCGCCGCCGCGGTTGCCGCCGCCACGGTTGAACCCGCCGCCGCGGTTGCCGCCGCGGTCACCGCCGCGCTCGCCGCGGGGTTCCGCTTTTTTAACGACGATGGTGTTGCCGTCCAGTACGGAATCGTTGAGTTCGTTAATGGCTGCCAAAGCTTCATCATCATTGTCCATCTCCACAAAGCCGAAGCCGCGGGACTTACCGGTGTACTTGTCGTCGATCACTTTGGCGGAGCTTACTTCGCCGAATGCTTCAAAAGCTTCTCTAAGGTCCTCACTTTGAGTGTCAAAGTTGAGTTTTGCAACAAAAATGTTCATTTGAAAAAAAATTAAAGAGTAAAAAATCAGAACTCCGGGCCGCCGCGCCTCTCCATACATGCGGAGAAATGCCTGAACCATAAAGGAAGCATATCGAGGTAAGCGGGAGAATTTTAGATCTGCTAACGGTGAGGAAAGAAGATTCGAAATTCGCGGGCCAACTTATGAACTGCTCAGCCTTTCGGAGTTCCTAATGCACGGCAAAGGTAGGGGATAATAATGACAATTACAATATGCAAAGGGGAATTCGTTGTTTATAGTGTAAATGGGAAAAATTATATCAAAAAAATACGACGATGGGGTCATCAAACATGGGCTAAGGCCCTTACCCTCTCAAACCCGTTTCTCCCTTCTCCATACCGGCCCGCGCGAAGAAGGCGATTTGCTGGTTATTCGCATAGAAATAAGCAGCAGGGACGAGCCTTTGGGCAATGAACTGGAACGTCGCGACCTGCTCCTCTACCGAATCCAATCCTTCATCGAAATGAAGGCCTCCATGGCTTTCGTCGACCACCTGGCCAAAATGAAGGATGAGCGGAAGCAGTTCCAGCTCGCCCCCTCTTATAGCGTACTGTTCAAATGGGGCAGCCGGAACAGGGTGTCCTTCAACCAGTTCCTGCGGCCGGGGATCGGCCTGAATGTCGCCTCGCCCGACCTGAGCCTGGATGAGGCGCCCGACATCGCCCTGAGCCTCGCGGTCTCCGGGATCAATGACTGGATACAGGCCGGCGCAGGCTACAACATCACCGGAGAGGCGCCCTATTGGTTCTTCGGCCTGAGGTTACCCATCATCTCCCTGGCTCCCAACAGCCTGGAAACAGGGGCGGCGCCGGTACCGGTGGATTGAGGGTGGGGTTGGGGTTTCTTCCACCACGCGCTTTCCAGTTGAAAAAATGTTCTGCCGATAAGCCCAGGGCGTCTCTCGGTTGCCCCTCTCCCATCAGCCGGCGCCAGGCTTGCCGGGCCATTCAGAATGGTTTGTGGCTGAGCAAGGCACGAATGAAAACAGAGGCGGGTCAAGCCACCTCTTCGAAGCTCTGCATAGCCTGGCCGACAAGGTATTCCACCTGGCGCCCATAATCCGGGAAATGTTGTTGCAACTGTGTTTTTTTTGCGGCCAGCCATTCCAGAAAACGCTCCTTTTCGTCCAGTTCTTCACGGATGCGCAGCAGGCTTTCCTTTAGCTTTTCAATGGCGATGCGGCTTTGGATTTCATAACGCCCCTTTTCGAAAGCCGCAATGACTATTTCCTGCTGAAGGCCGCTCCTGGCCTGCCGCCCCAACTCCTCAAAGGCTGCATTGATCTGTTCTTCGGCTACCTCCAGAAGATGGTAGTTCTCCAGCGGATAGGCATACCTCGCGATCAGCGGCAAGCCTTCGAAGCAGCAACAGCAAAGGAACAGCAGTATATACATCAATAGTTTATGTCCAGCGCCCTCCTCAAAGAGGAGGCTATGCATAACGCGCAATTGCTCGATGGGGCCGCTGGCCCCGGAGGCAGGAAGCTGAAGCAGCCATGCCTTTTCCTGCTCTTCAAGCCGCTGCATTTCCTGTTCGGTTTTCCGGATGGCACGCTGGTAAATCCCTATAGCCGCCAATGACCTTGCACGCGAATACTGTTCCAATTGTTCCTTGCGCCGGTAAATCCCGGCAATGCCGCGCTGAAAACTGCCGCCGGTACCGTCTGCTTCCCGTTTAAGGTTCTCGTTAGCTTCTATAAGACGCTGGTTTTCAGCAACGATCAAGCTATCCAGGGTTTTGGCCTCCCGCCGGAGAGCATCCCTGTGCAGGGTGAATTGTTTTTGGCCTTTCATTTTCGCGTTAAGGTGATCCGCCTGTATAGCCCGTTGTATGTCGGGCTTAAAAAGCCAAAGGCCCAGCAGTAGCATATGCAATGATGCAAAAACCAATGCTGATGCCAGTCGAAAAGCCTGGGCTATTCTGCCCTGCCTGCTGCCGAGCATAAGACGGTCAATAAAAAAGACCAGCGCGCCCCACAACAACAAGCCAAAGGGGTACCAGGCCAGATTGCGCAATACAAGCCGGGCAATGACCCCTGCCATGATA
>CAZAXA010000147.1:0-5598 GCA_964488965.1 uncultured Phaeodactylibacter sp.
GCGCTTCAGCTCCTTTTTGGAAGAAGGCAGCAGGGTGGCGCTGCCGCTTTCGAACTGCAGGTTATCCAGCGAGATGGTCTCCCCTTTGAGCAGTTCCCGGCCTTTGGGCCCGTCGATCTCCAGCGGTTTGGGTTCTTCGACGGCAGTAAATTCCAGCTTTTCGAAGCAGACCTCATGGCGGTTGTTGTAGGCGCCGGTGGCGGCGGTGACGCCCCAGTAAACCTTGCTGTTGCCCCGAAAGACTTCCCCGACGATATCGCCGCTGTAAGAAAGCGCCTGCCTGCCGTCGAGCAGGATCGCCAGCCGTTTGCCGGAAGGCGACCAGCTCACCTTCAGCGGGTGCTCCCGGCAGTCTTCAACATTGGAGATGCGCGCCGGCCCGGCCAGGCTGTAGCCGTGGTGAACGTGCCCGTCGCGCAGCAGGGCGATGTGATCCTGCGGCGGGTCGCCCAGGTGCTCGTTGAGCCAGGTGTCGATCTCGATGCCCAGCGAGGGTTCCAGCCCGGCGAAGCCCATACCTTCGCCCTGATAGCCGGTGCGGCTGGCATGCGGGTGAAAGACGAAGACGATGCCGTCGGCGCCGGAGCCGTCCTTGCAGCCCATCATGATCTGCAGTTCCATCTCGAAAGGCTGGCTGAGGTCAATAGCCTGCCTGTACCATGCCGAACCTCCGGACCAGATTTGGTCGGGCGTCAGGCGTATGCAGTTGGCCCCGGTTTTGATCGCGTCGCCGGCGAGGTTGAAATCGTCTATATTGGCCTGTTGGCCATAGGCGAGGGAAAAAGGCAGCACGGATAAGAGGAGGACGTACAATGGATTCATAACAGCCAGGTTTTGGGTATCGGAAGTCAATATAAAAAAATAACAGGAAAGATGGAGGGGCTGGCCTGGCCGGTTCGTTTTTAACCACAAATGAGAGCGCCCCAAAGTGAGTTCTTTGGGGCGCCTCGTCAAAGTGTATGAAAATAACTTACCTGTCTACTGCTTATCCCACCACATGGGCACTTTCAGCATCTGAGTGAAGTCGGAGGGCATGCCCTGGCGCTGCAGCGCTTCATTCAGTTGCGTCAGGTTGCTGGCAGCTTCTCCTTCGAAGTAAGCCAGGCGGCGCGGAATCTGGCCGCCGGTGACGTTACCCGGATAATTCACCGGCGTCAGTTCCGGGTAGCCGGTGCGGCGCCAGTTGGCGTAGGCCTCATATTCGTTCATGAAGTTGGCGGCCCAGTGCTGCTCGCCGATCATCCTGAGGGAGCCGTCGAAGGGGTTGGCGGCCAGGTAGGTGTCGACAGCCGCGTCGTCAACGGCGGCGCCGGGGTCGAAGAGGTCGCCGTATTGCTTCATGGCGGCGCGCACACCGGCATTGTAGTGGCCTTCCGCATCGGTAGCCCAGCCGCGTACGGCGGCTTCCGCCAGCAGGAACTCCACTTCCGAGTAATACATGAAGATCATCGGGGAAGCGGTGGTGACCAGAACCGGGTTCACGTCGCTGAACTGGTTCATGTCCACCTCATCGGTCGGGTCAAGGCCCAGGTATTCCTTAATGGTGGTGGCGTTGTAGCCATTGGGCAGCCCCTTGTGCTCGGCGCCGCTGGGTACAACGCTGAGGACGCCGAGGCGCGGGTCGCCGTGATCCTTCATCCAGTTGACGAAGGTAGCGCTCAGATGCTGGCTGGCGTCGGCCAGCCATACCTCGCCGATACCGTTGCGGTTGATGCCTTCGGGGCCGTCGGTATGGGGCACTTTGGCGGAATCATCCTGGCTGGCCATCACGCCGCCGGCGATGGCCTTCTTCACCCATGCTTCAGCCGAAGCAATGTCCACCTTGGTCAGGCGCATGCCCAGGCGAAGCATCAGGGAGTAACCGTATTTTTTCCACTGGTCGACATTGCCGCCGTAGATGAAATCGGCGCTGCCAAAGGTCGGGTCGCTGCTGTTCAGCTGAGCGGTAGCCTCTTCCAGTTCCTTCAGCATGTCGAAGTAGATCTCCGACTGCGGGTCGTACTTCGGCTGGTCGAGGCCTTCCAGGAAGCCCTTGCCTGCCTCGGAGTAGGGAATGTCGCCGTACAGGTCGGTGATGCGATGGAACATGGCCACCCTCCAGATGCGGGCGGCAGCCAGCTTGTTGGCCACGGGCTGGCCCTCGGCCTGCATCTTCTCCAGCGTATTGATCAGGTCGACGGACTGTAGTACCTGCTGCTGATAGCAGCGTTCCATAAGGGAACCGGAATATTGAGCGTTGTAGAGGTACTTATCGCCCGACCAGTATTCCGGCAGGGCGGCCAGGTGCTGGATCATGGTAGAGGAATAGATCAGCACCGTCCGCCAGTTCTCGTAGCGCTCACCGGAAACGCGGAGCTGCAGGAAAGAGAACTGGAAGTCGGGGTTGATCTCATTTGCCGCCAGCGGGTCGATGTTGGTATCACCGAAGTCGCTGCAGGATTGCAGGGCAAAGGTGATCGCCAGCACGGAGAGGAACAGTCTTTTTAATATGTATTTCATTGTCTGTTGTCTGTTTTTTATAAAAATTGGGTTTTGGGCAACAGGCGCAGCAACCCCTGCCCCAAAACCTGAAACCTGGTTTAGAACCTCACATTCAGGTCAAAGCCGAAGCTGCGGGTCTGGGGAACGCCGAACATTTCCAGGCCCTGGGCATTGGCATTGGTATAGGTGGATTCCGGGTCGATATTGTCGACCTTCTTGTACAGGATGGCCAGGTTGCGGCCGACCAGGCCTATGCTGATCGCGGAGAACGGCGTTTTGTCGATGAGCGTCCTGGGCAGGCTGTAGGCCAGGGTGAACTGGCGCAGCTTGATGAAGCTGGCGTCTTCGACGAACTCTTCAGCAATGCCGGATACGCGCCCCCAGTAGTCCTGAACGTTCTGCGGCTCCAGCTTGGCGATGTTGCCGTCCGGCATGACGATCTCGCCGTTCTCGCGGCCTTCCAGCGTGTTCTGGTGCAGGCCGCGCAGGTAAGCGAAGGAATTGGTGGCGGCGTAGATATCGCCTCCGAACTTGCCGTCGAGCAGGAAGCTGAAGTTGAAGTTCTTGTATCCGAGGGTGTTGCGCAGGCCGAGGGTCAGCGGGTGGATGCCTTCGCCCAGGGTCTCGATGTCGCCCCGCGTCGGCAGGCCGTCGCCGTCCAGGATGATGTTGCCGTTGTCGTCGCGGGCGTAGGTATAACCGCGGATGATGCTGTAGGGCTGGCCTTCCTGCTGATAGATATAGGCCGTACGCGTACGGCTTTCATCCTGGAAGAGCAGTTCCTCGTCGTTATCCGGGTCGAGCAGGCTCACGACCTCGCTCTGGTTGTAGGCCAGGTTGAACGATACATCCCAGCGGAGCGTATTGGTGCGAACCGGCGCGACGGACAGCAGCAGTTCGACGCCCTTGTTGGTCAGTTCTCCTACGTTGACCACCTTGGTGCCGAAGCCGGAGGTGCTGGAAACCCCGGCATTGAGGATATCATTTTCCGTTTTGCGGTCATAGTAGGAGAAATCCACCCCAACGCGGTTGTTGAACAGGCGCAGGTCGAAGCCGAATTCGATCTCGGTATTGGTCAAAGGCGTAAGGGCCGTATTGGGTATCCTGTCGGAAGTGATGCCGCCCAGGGGTTGGCCGAGGTGGCCCTGGCCGAACAGGCCGTAGGACAGCAGCAACTGGTAGGGGTCGGTGTCGCCGCCCACCTGTGCCCAGGAAGCCCGCAGTTTGGCGAAGGTGACCGCCTGCGGCAGGCGCATAGCGTCGGAGAGGACGAAGCTCAGGCCCACCGAGGGGTAGAGCAGGCTGTTGTCATTTTCCGGCAGCGTAGACCACCAGTCCTGGCGGGCCGTACCGGTCAGGTACAGGTAGTTGTTATACGACAGTTCCACCGAGCCGTAGAGCGAGTTGATCTGTTCTTCGGAAACATCATAGCTCACGCTGCGGTTTTGGGTATTGGTGATCTCCTCCAGGAAGGGAATGTTGAACTGGCTTCCGGAGCCGCCGACCAGTTCGGTATTCTGCTTCATCTGGTTACCGCCGACGAAGGCATTAAGGCCGATGGCGCCGAAATTCTTGTTGACGCCCACCATGAAGTCCTTATTGGTTTCCGTGAAGTCGTAGCTGCGTTCTGTGATCGCCCCCAGCGGAATGTAGTTGGTGCCGTATGGCTCCAGGGCGGTGCGGCGCTCGTTGTAGGTATCCATGCCGATGCGGCCCTGGATGAACAGCCAGTCGAAGACGTCGTAGCGCAGGGTCAGGTTGCCCAGCAGGCGGTCTTTGTTGTTGTCGGACCGGAAGCGGTGGGCCGCCCAGTAGGGGTTGGTCACAAAAACATTGTCGTTAAAATCGTTCTCCCCGCCGGTATCGTCGCTGCCGTCGCCATTGGGGCCTTCCAGCGTTTCGATGTTGACGTTGGCGGGCATCGACCAGGCGGTGTAGTTGGCGTTACCCGGCGAGTCGGACAGGCGCGGGCGGTTTTTCACATCTTCCTTGATGTAGGAACCGCTCAGGGTGGCCGAAAGGCGGTCAAAGAACCTGGCGTTGATCTTGCCGGTGAAGTTGTTCCGGTCCAGGCCGGAATTGGGCACGATGCCTTCGTTCTGCAGGTTGGTCACGCCGATGCGGAAGTTGTAGTTCTCGTCGCCGCCGCTGAGGCTCATGGAGTTGGTCCAGGTATTGCCCGTGCGGTAGAAACGGTCGAGGTTGCTGCCCACGTCGGAATAGGTGCGGGCCACGCCGTCCCACTGAATTACCTGCGACCCGTCCAGCTGATCGCCCCAGGCGTACAGGCCAAAAGCCTGGGCCTCGGAGGCACTGGCGGGCTTGACGCCGCGGTCGCCGGAACCATACTGGTTTTGAAAATCGTAGGTGTTGATGATGTTCTCGAAGGTGTAGTTGCTGCTCACTTCCACGCCAATGCCCTTGCGCTTGGCGCCGGACTTGGTAGTGATGAGGATGACGCCGTTGGAAGCGCGGGCGCCATAAAGGGCGGCGGCCGTGTTGCCTTTCAGTACCGTCATGGTCTCGATATCGTCCGGGCTGATGCTGGAAATGCCGTCGCCCCAGTCCTGGCCGCCCCACATCCCGGCATTGCCGAGGTTGGAGTTGTCAATGGGAATGCCGTCGACGACATAGAGCGGTTGGTTGTTGCCCGTGAGCGAACTATTGCCCCGGATGACCACGCGGCTGGAACCGCCCGGCCCGGTGGCGAGGTTGCTCACATTCACCCCGGCTACTTTGCCGGCCAGTGCGTTGGCGACGTTGATCTCACGGGCTTCCGTGAAGTCTTCGCCCTCGATTTCAGTGACGGAGTATCCCAGGGCTTTTTTTTCCCGTTCGATACCCAGTGCCGTTACGACCACCTCGTCGAGCTGTACCCCTTCCTCCAGCGTGATGTCAATGGTGCTCTGAGCGCCTACTGCCACCGTTTGGGAGGAATAGCCGATGAGGGAAAACTGAATGCTTGCGCCTTCTTTTACTTCCAGGCTGTACATTCCGTCAATATCGGTGATCGTACCATTGCTGGTGCCGGCCTCCAGTACGTTTACCCCGATCAGGGCTTCTCCCTTATCGTCTATGACCTTGCCTGTGACTGTCTTCTGAGCCCAGGCCTGCATA
>CAZAXA010000147.1:5608-12564 GCA_964488965.1 uncultured Phaeodactylibacter sp.
GCATAGAGAGGAAGAGAACTAGTGATGTAAAGAGTAATAATCTCTTCTCCATAGTTAGGACCGAATTTAGTATGAAGTGATGATTGAATATTGACAAATTTACAGAAACTTTTTCCAGATCGAATAAAAAAACCGGCAAAAACACGCAAATTATGGTGGTGGTTCAGCTATGGCAGCTTTCCTTCACGCTGTGAATTTTCCGCGTAAAATTTTGTATAAACATCTTTTGTTTAGCAATTCTTCCATTCCGCATTATTTATTTAAAATTTACTTTCACTTTCCTGATGCAGATATTGGCGGGTTCTATGCATAAAATCCAGCAGAAAGCAGCAGTTTTTTGCCAGATTTTACGCCGGTTTTGGTGGGAAATGGCAGAGGGCTCCTGTTGAATATCTGTGGCGAGACTGCCTCGATGCCGGCCGCGCGGATTCTGCATCCTCTCATTTCAGAAAGACCCTCAACCTCCCCCCCTTCACCAACTCCTGATGGCTGATGAACCAGGATTGATGCCGCTTCCCGTTCCACTCCACCTTATCGATAAGCAGGTTTTCGTCCCCTTTGGCATTTACCGCTTCGATAACCAGTTCTTTTCCGGGGTAATATTTTGGGTCGAGGCGGATTTTCACTTCGTCGAAAACGGGGCTGCAGATGGCGAAGTCCATATCGCCGGGGCAGGCCGGATAGATACCCATCATGCTGAAGAGCAGCCAGGCCGAGAGCGTGCCTGTGTCATCGTTGCCGGGCAGGCCGGCGGGAGCGTTGAAGTAATACTGCCGCATCAGGCGCCGCACGGTTTGCTGGGTGAAGTGTTCCTTTCCCGGTATGTAATTGAAAAGGAAAGGGTAGGTGATGTCCGGCTCGTTGGCCATGTCGTAGTTGCCGGTATCGAAGCAGGCCTTCAGCGCCCGGAAGAAAGCCTCATCCCCTCCGAGCAGCGCCTTCAGGCCTTTAATGTCATGGGGCGCGTAAAAGCGGTATTGCCAGGCATTGCCTTCCACAAAACCGATGACAGGCTCGAAATTCTTGCCGGCCTCGGGGTTGAAAGGGTCCAGCCAGGCGCCGTCTTCCATGCGGGGGCGCAGCATGCCCGTCTGCAGGTCGAAATAGCTGCGGTAAGAATAGGAGCGGCGGAGGAAGCGGTGGTAGTCCTCGTTCCTGCCCAGCGCTTTGGCCAGTTGAGCCAGGTTCCAGTCGGCGATGTTGTATTCCAGGGTGGTGGAGACCGTTCCTCCGATGCTGGCCGGGCTGTTCTCCGGAATGTAGCCCAGCGAGTCGTAATAGAGCAGCCCCGGGCGGAGTTTGTTGCCCTGCAATTGAGTGGCCGCTTTGCGGGCCGCTTCGTAGGCGGCCTCTATGTCAAAATCCCTCAATCCCCGCAGCCAGGTATCGGCAATGGCCGGGGTGGCGGGGTCGCCCACCATCACGCCGGTTTCCATGCTCAGCAGTTCCCATTTGGGCAGCCAGCCGCTCTCGCGGTACATCTCCACCATACTGCGCACCATATCGAGTTGAAGCTCCGGATAAACCAGGCTGAGGAAGGGGTGTACATTGCGGTAGGTATCCCAGAGGGAGAAGACGGTGTAGCGGTTTTTGCCGCCGGTATTTTTAACCGCTCCGCTCTCCATGGCCCGGTAGTCGCCATTGGCGTCCTGAAAGATGCTGGGGTGCAGCAGCAGATGGTAAAGGGCCGTATAGAAGATGGCCCTGTCTTCCGGGCTTCCTCCTTTCACTTCGATGCGGCTCAGCAGTTCATTCCACGCCTGGCGGGCATCGGCGCGCGTACCTTTGAAGTCAAAACCCGGCTGCTCGGCTTCCAGGTTCAGCCGCGCGTTTTCGATGCTGGTATAGGAGACGCCCACTTTCACTTCAACAATGCCGCCTTCCGGCAACTCGTAGGAGAAGCAGGCGCCGATGTTGTCGCCGGCGATCTCCTGGCCGAAGGCGGGGTAGGGCTTGTAAGCGTCGTCGTACTTGGCCCAGCCGGCCTCGGCCTCCTTGTATTTCGGCATTTTTTTCCAGGCGCCGTATTGGGCGGCGGGCCTGCTGAGGCGCGCCACGAAGTACACCGGCCGCACATCTTCCGGGTTGTAGCAAAAGTCGCCGATCATTTTGAAGCCTTCCACTTCCTGATCAGAAATGATGCGCAGCATGGCGCCGGTTTCGTTGGTCAGCCCCAGGCCCAGGTTGAGCAGCACGTTGGCCTGCCCGGCGGGGAAGGTGTAACGGCTGATACCGCTGCGGAGGGTGGCCGACAGTTCCACCCGCACGCCGTACTTGTCCAGCGTATGGCTGTAGTAGCCGGGGCTGGCCTGCTCGCCCTGATAGCTGCTGCCGTATTGTTCGGGGTCGAAAACGGGTTCGCCGGTGGTGGGCATCAGCAGGATGGCGCCCAGGTCGGGGCAGCCCACACCGCTGAGGTTCACGTGGCTGTAGCCGGTCAGGAAGCTGTTCTCATGAACGTAAGGGCGGGAATGCCACTCGCTGTCTTTTTCGAAAACATTGCCCTCTCCCTTTTTGTAGGCGACATTAAAAGGGCAGGCCGAGGCCAGCCCCGCCGGCAACACCGGCCCGGGATGGGTGGCGCCGTAGTTGGAGGCGCCGATGAAGGGGTTCACCAAATCCGCCGGCTCCTGGGCGGACAGGGAGAAAGCAAGCAGTAAGGAAAAGCACAGCGGGGCGCTTTGCCGGAGGGCTGATCTTGGTAGCTGCATGGTATGTAGTTATATATATATATGCCGGATGAATTTAGAAAATATCTTGCCGATTTGGGCAGGAATTCCCTAATTTCCCATCCCGATAGGGGAAGGCGCCGGATTGCTCTAAGGAAAGAACAAGCATAAAACATTGAAAGAAAAGTTGTTATGAAATCTCAGCCCAATCATCCCAAAACCGGAAAAAAGTATTTTGCCAACTACTGGCTTCCCGCCTTGCTGCTGGCCTGGGGCGGCTGTGGGAAAAAAACAGGAGAGGAAGCGTCCCCGCCACAGGGCGCCACCTGTTTCCAGCGCCTGGAACCTGCCAAAACCGGCATCACCTTCACCAACCAACTGACGGAAACCGAGGAACTCAACGTACTGTCTTATGAATACTTCTACAACGGCGGCGGGGTTGCCGTAGGGGATATCAACAACGACGGCCTTCCCGACCTGTACTTCTCCGGCAATATGACGCCCAATAAACTGTATCTCAATAAAGGGAACCTGCAGTTTGAGGATATCACCGAAAAAGCCGGCCTGGCCGGGCGCCCCAACGGATGGAATACGGGCGTGAATTTCGTCGACATCAACGCCGACGGCCGGCTCGACCTCTACCTGGCCTATTCCGGCGACAAGCCTGAGGAATTGCGCCGTAACGAATTGTACATCAATAATGGCAGCTCCCTCCCAGCCTCCCCCAAAGGGGAAGGAGGAAAGTCCCCCGGAGAGGGGCTAACCATCCCGGCCTTTACCGAAAAGGCCGCCGAGTATGGCCTGGCCGACCCCGCCTATACCACCCACAGCCTGTTCTTCGATTACGACCGCGACGGCGACCTGGATTGTTATCTGCTCAACCATTCCATCGATGAGTTCCAGAACTTCGATGCTGCCTTTGTCAAGAAAATGACGGACATATACGCAGGGGATAAATTGTTCCGCAACGACAACGGGCGTTTTACTGAAGTTACCAAAGCCGCCGGCATCCGCAACAACCCTCTTGGCTTCGGCCTGGGCGTAGCCGCTTCCGACCTCGATGGCGACGGCTGGCTGGATCTCTACGTCAGCAACGACTATACCGAGGAGGATTACCTCTATATGAACAAGGGCGACGGCGCCTTTCGGGAAAATCTTCAGCATTGCCTGGGGCATATCCCCAACTTCTCCATGGGTAACGATATTGCCGATTTCAACAACGACGCCCTGCCCGATATCATGGCCCTGGATATGTTGCCCGAGGACAACCGCCGGCAGAAACTCCTCTACGGCCCGGACGAATACGAAAAATTCCAGTCGCAACTGCGCAACGGCTTCTACCACCAGGTCATGCGCAATATGCTGCAGCTGAATAATGGCGACGGCTCTTTCAGCGAGGTAGGCCAACTGGCGGGCGTTTCCAATACCGACTGGAGCTGGGCGGCCCTGCTTGCCGATTTTGACAATGACGGCTGGAAAGACCTCTTTATCTCCAACGGATACCTTCGCGATTACACCAATCGCGATTTCATGTCGTACTATGCCGCCGAACGGATCAAAGAGGCCCGGGGCGAAACTTCCGAGGCGCTAATGGCGATCATCGGCCATATGGAGTCGACCAAAACGCACAACTATATTTTCCGCAATGAAGGCAACCTGCAGTTCAGCAACCAGGTAAAGAACTGGGGGTTCGAAACGCCCATGCTGACCAACGGCGCCGCCTACGCCGACCTCGACAATGACGGCGACCTCGACCTGGTGCTCAACAACGTCAATGAACCGGCGGCGGTTTACGAGAACAAGAGCCCGAGGGGCAATTACCTCAAGGTGCAACTGGAAGGAAGCGGCGGCAACCGCTTCGGCATCGGCGCCCGGGTGGAAGTCTATGCCGGCGGGCAGGTGATGATGCAGGAATTCATGCCCACCCGCGGCTTCCAGTCTTCCATGCATACGCCGCTGCACTTCGGCCTGGGCAGCGCTGCCGGTGCGGACAGCCTGCTGGTGCGCTGGCCCGGCGGCCGGGAGCAACGGCTTGCCGGAGTGGACGGCAACCGGCTCCTGACGCTAAAAGAGGCCGATGCCGGCAGCCCGGCGGCCCGGCGGGAAGCTCCTGTCCTGTTCAAAGCCGTGCCGCCGCCCCTGCCGTTCACCCACGTTCAGAAGCCAACGGTAGACTTTAAGCGGCAGGCCCTGCTGCCTTACATGCTGACCGGCCAGGGGCCTGCCATGGCCAGGGGCGATGTGAACGGCGACGGCCGGGAAGACGCCTTCGTGGGCGGCGCCAAATTGCAGGCCGGCGATATTTTCCTGCAGCAGGCCGATGGCTCGTTCCGCGCCAGCGGGCAGGAAGCCCTGCGTAAGGACCTGATCCACGAAGACGTCGACGCCGCTTTCTTCGATGCGGATCAGGACGGCGACCTCGACCTCTACGTCGTAAGCGGGGGCTATGATTATCTGCCGGAAGACCTGGCCCTGCAGGACCGCCTGTACCTGAACGACGGCAAGGGAGGGTTCGCCCGCGCCGGCGAGGCCCTGCCGTTGATGCGCAGCAGCGGGGCCTGCGTGGCTGTTGCCGATGCCGATGGCGACGGCTCCCCCGACCTCTTTGTGGGCGGCCGGCTCGTGCCGGGGGAATATCCGAAAACGCCGGCGAGCTACCTGCTGCTCAACGACGGCAGGGGGCGGTTCCGGATCGCCACCGATGAGCTGGCGCCGGGGCTGGCCGGTATCGGTATGGTGACCGCCGCCTGCTGGCTGGACGGCGGCCGCCTGCTGGCCATCGCCGGAGAGTGGATGCCCCTCACCTTTTTCCGCAAGGAAGGCGGCGCCTACAAAAATGTCAGCGCCCAGGCACTGGAAGCGCCCAGCTCCGGCCTGTGGTGCGCCCTGGCTCCCGCCGACCTCGACGGCGACGGTGACGAAGACCTCATCGCCGGCAACTTCGGCCTCAACAGCCAGATGAAGGCCAGCCCGGCAGAGCCGGTAGCCTTATACTATGCCGACTTCGATGATAACGGGGCCGTCGACCCCATTCTCACCTACTACATCCAGGGTAAGCCTTATCCGGCCTTCAGCCGTGATGAAATGTTCTCTCAACTGGTTTCCCTGAAGAAGAAGTTCACGGATTATACCTCCTACGCCGATGCCGGGATCGAGGATCTCCTCAGCCCGGAACAGTTGGAAAAAGCCAGCCGGCTGGAAGCTGTGGAACTGCGAAGTGTTTGGCTGGAAAACAAAGAAGGGGGGCGATGGGCGCTGCATCCTTTACCGGCTATCGCCCAGGCGGCTCCGGTGTACGCCATCCAGCCTCTGGATGCCGACGGCGACGGCAGGATGGACCTCCTCCTGGCCGGCAACCACGAGCGCACCCGTGCCAACTGGGGCCGCTTCGACGCCAATTACGGGCAACTGCTGCTCAACCGGGGCGATGGCAACTGGGAGTATGTGCCTCAGCACAGCTCCGGCTTCCGCATTCGGGGCGATGTGCGCCATATCCTCTCCTTTGATCAGGACGGCCGCCGGTTGCTGCTCTTCGGGCAGAACAACGCGCCGGTGAGCGGGTATGTGCGGGAGGAGGAGATGCAGTAGGGGAGGCATTTGAGACGCCAAATCAAATAATCATCCCCGCGCCCACTGTCTCGTTCGTCCCCTCATCCACCAGGATAATACTGCCCGTGATGCGGTTCTTACGGTAGCTGTCATAGAACAAGGGCTTTGTGGTGCGGATCACTACCCGGGCGATGTCGTTCATCCCGATGTTCTTATCTTCCATATTGCGGTGCAGGGTGTTGATATCCAGTTTATAGCGGATTTCCTTAATGATGCAGCGAGCCTCCTGTGTGGTGTGCATGATGGCGTACTTGCCGCGCAGTTGCAGGGGGCGTTCATTGAACCAGCAGACCATGGCCTCCAGGTCCTGCCCGGATTCGGGGTGGTTATTCTCGCGGACGATCATGTCGCCGCGGCTGAGGTCGAGCTCGTCTTCCAGCAGGATGGTTACGGACATGGGGGCGTAGGCTTCCTCCAGTTCTCCGTCATAGCTGTCTATCTTGGCGATGGCGCTCGTAAAGCCCGAGGGCAGCAGCATGACCTTATCTCCCTTTTTGAAAACGCCTCCGGCCACCCGGCCGGCATAGCCCCGGTAGTCGTGGAATTCATCCGTATTGGGGCGCACGACATACTGCACCGGGAAGCGGCAGTCGATGAAGTTGTGGTCGCTGCCGATGTGGACGTTTTCCAGGTAGTAGAGCAGGGTGGCGCCGCCGTACCAGGGCATGTTCTGTGACC
>CAZAXA010000148.1:0-12540 GCA_964488965.1 uncultured Phaeodactylibacter sp.
CGCCCAGATGTGGAACGGCGCGGACACCCTTTACGGCAACGAATGGATTCGCTACGACCGGCAGTACTTCAAAATTATGGTGGCGGAAGACGGCCTCTACCGCATCCCCTACGAAACATTGTCAGCCGGCGGCCTGCCCGTGGGCGCCATCGACGGCAGCCGCTACCAGCTCTGGCATCTGGGCGAGGAGCAACCCCTGTACGTCAGCCAGCCCGGCCCGCTGGCCCCCGGCGGTTTCATCGAGTTCTACGGGCAGAAGAACCGCTCGGAGCTGGACCGCCACCTGTTCCGCGATCCGGATAATGAGATGCTCAACCCCTGGTACAGCCTGATCACCGATACGGCGGCTTATTTTCTGACGTGGGTGGAGGCCGGGGAGCCGGCGCTGCGGTATGAAGAGGTGGAGAATGAGCTGGTGGATTTGCCGGGGCGGGAGGAGTGGTTCATGGATACTATTCGCCAGGTATTTTCCAATGCTTTGTTCTCAAAAAAATATGATAACCAGGCCCTGATCGCTTACTCCTCTTTTGATGAAGGAAAGGGGTATGCCAGCCTTGTAGCCAGAGACCATGCCTTTCAGATGCTTCCGGAAGAGCCGGCAAATAATGGCATCGGGGGAATTCTCAGAATCCGGCTGGCCTCCTGGAAGGACCAGCATCATCTTAAGATAATGGTTAATGGCGATGTTCGTTACGAAGATGAGCCTTACCATCTCAGTACTATTGAGATTCCCGTCGATAACAGCATTTTACAGAATGAGATAAATATTCAGGTTAACGGATTTTCATCTGATTTTACAGACAGGTATGCAATTGCCGGCATCGAGCTAATATATCCGCGGAATTATACTTTTTCTTCCTTGCTGACCAGGATTGGCCTCCCCCCTGGCGCAAGCCGCAGGTATTTTGAAATTGCCAACCCGGTGCTGGCGGAAGGGCGCCCTTTGGCATACGATGTGGATAATGCGCAGAGGATCGAATTAGTAGCGGAAGGAGCTGTCAGTAAATTTGTATTGCCTCCCCGGAATAAGCGGACTACCCTGGTGTTAGTGAATGCGGAAAGCAGCGTGGTAATACCTGTTAGCGCTTTGGAAGAAGTTGTTTTTGAAGATTATTCCGGGCTTGACGCGTCGTATTTAATACTGACGAATTCCGAATTGATGGATATTAGCTCGCCTGGCGGCAATCCGGTGCAGGAATATGCGGACTTCCGGGCTTCTGGCGCCGGCGGAGGGTTTGGCGTTGCCATTGTGCCTGTCGGTAAACTGTATGAACAATATGCCTACGGCATAAACCAGCACTTTCTTGCGATCAGGAATTTCAGCGCTCAGATAGAGCGGGAATGGCCAAATCTCCGGTTCGTATTTATCATAGGAAAAGGATACGAATACCCTTACCTGCGCGCTCCGGGAAATGCATATCGGGCAATAAACCTGGCGCCCGTTTTCGGCTTACCGGGTTCCGACAATCTTCTTTTTGCGCCTCCCGGGGCAAGCGAGCCAAGATTTGCAGTAGGCCGGCTCGCTGCAAAATCCAAGGCAGAAGTCAGGGAGTACCTGCATAAGGTGGAAACCTATGAAGCCGGGTGGCGTTTGCCACGGACTTCCGATAATTATGCCTGGAAGAAACGCGTGTTACACCTGGCAGGAGCCGATGGGCAGCAACAGCAAACTGTCGGTTTTTTATTGGGGCTAATGGAGAATGAAATTGAAAAAAATAAGATCGGCGCTTCTGTTTCCACTTTCAAAAAAGAGTCTACAGACCCGATTGCAGGCTCGGTCAACAATGCCGTCATTCAGGCAGTGGAGGAGGGCGTATTAATCAAAACCTTCATGGGGCATGGGGGGGTCGTCAATACCGATTTTGCAATTGATGACCCGGAAATTTTTGACAATGCCCCGCGGTACCCTCTTATTTTTTCGCTTGGGTGTCTTACCGGCAATGTATTTACGCCTCAAAACAGTGTCAGCGAAGCCTTTATGCTGACTCCGGGCCGGGGTGGGATTGCCTACATCGCCTCGTCAGGATATGGCGTTTCAACTTCTCTGGAAAAACTTTCTGAAAAATTTTATGCTCTGGCCGGCGGAGATATGTACGGAAGGGGGATTGGCGAGATCATGAAAGAAGTACGGGCCTCTTTTGAAAACGACCCTGCGCCCTGGACAAAGGCATTGACTGACCAACTGCATCTGCATGGCGACCCGGCTGTAAGGGTCAACGATATCGACGCTCCGGATTATACCGTCGATTTCAAGTCGGCCCGCATCGAACCGGCAGTCGTCAATACGTTAACCGACGAGTTGAATATAAGCTTTGACATCGTCAATATCGGGGCCCATCCGGAAGATACGCTTCTTTTGATCAAATATGAACACCAACAGCCGGATGGAGAAACCCACTACTATATCGACTCCGTTTATACTACCGGTTCTTTCACCCATGCCAAATCCACCCTGCCCCTGTCAGAAAAGAGGACAGCCGGGATCAATTACCTGTCGATCAGCATCGATTCGGATAACAGGATAGCTGAACTTCCCGATCCGGAAGCTGAGCAGAATAACAAGCTGATCGGGGCGGGCGGGGAAGACAAGCTTTCTTTTTTTGTGTTTGACAATACAGTTAAACCGGTTTATCCTCCGGATTTCGGGATTGCAGGCGAACAAACAGGCCTGGAGCTTATCGCCTCCAGTTCGGATGCCTTTGCTGCGAAGAAAGAATATCTGTTTGAGATCGATACTACCCGGCTTTTCAACAGCCTTCTGAAACAACAGGCCCGGATCACTGCAGATGGCGGAGTGATCCGGTGGGCGCCTCATATCAGCTTGCTGGATAGTACAGTTTACTACTGGCGGGTCAGCCAGGACAGCCTCAATACCGTTGATAGCGCACGCATCTGGGAATCAAGTTCCTTTGTCTATCTTCCCGGCCATGAAGGAGGCTGGAACCAGTCGCATTATTTCCAGTTTCTGGACAATGAATTTGACCGTGTCCGGCTTGAGGAGAGCCGGCAGTATGCCTATTCAAAGGTATTCTTTAACGTTATAGGCAGGGCTGTCGTCATTTCTCCGACGAATGACACCAGGTCGAGGGTTTTCCTGAATTCTGACAGAGTGGTGAACGCTTCTGTCAACCCTTCAATTAATACTATAGTTTTTGAGCCGCTGGCCGGAAAAATCTGGCGGTCAAAAGCATTTCGCCTCAGCGGCAACAACCCGGCGCGGGGCGCTGCGATCAGTTTTTTGAGAGATAGCATTCCCGAGGGGTACTGGGCCGTTGCATTGACCTTTCATTCCCCCGGGCAGAGTTTCAGCCTGGAAGAATGGGCGCAGGATTCCGTTGACTTCGGGGATAACATAGCCAGTGTCCTGCGTAAGGAGGGGGCGGTACTGGTGGATCATCTCTATGATCAGGGCCCAAGCCCTTATATTTTTGCTTTTCAAAAGGGCGTTGGCCCCATTGCGGAAGACCTCGCGCCGCCGGGAGGGGAAAACGCCAATATTCTTTTCAATTTTCCCGTGCCCGGAGACGAGGGTTCGGTCAAATCCGGACTCATAGGCCCGGCCGTGGAATGGAAAGAACTGAATTGGGATTATTACCTCAGGAAGGGAGTTACACAGCCTGACTCTATAAATTTGAGCCTCTGGGGCCTGAGCGATGAGCGGGCGGAACCAGAGCTTCTCAGGCTTCGGCTCACTTCCGGTATGGATAGCGAATCAGGATATTCCCTTGATTTAAGCCCCCTCGTTGCAAAGCAATATCCTTATCTTCAACTGCAGTTCAGTAGTCGCGATACCCTGAAGCGGCTGGCTCCTCAACTGGAAAGGTGGTCGATCAGCTATGAGCCGGCGGCCGATCTTGCTCTTGACCCCGGCGGGGCCATAAAAGACACCCTGCAGGAAGGGGAAAAATTCCAGATGCGACTGGCTGTGGCCAATCTTTCTGCCCGGCAGGTAGACAGCGTGAAGGTTCGGTATACCATCCTTACAAATACCAACCGGCAGGTGGCCTGGGAAGAAATCATCGGGCCCATCGAAGGGCAGGACACCATAACTCTGGCCCTGTCAAAAAGCACGGAATCTCTGGCCGGTCTCAACCGGCTGTTTATTGAGCTTAACCCGGAAAAATCCCTCCCGGAACGGAATTATCAAAATAATGTGGGCGGGACTTTATTTTACGTAGAACGGGATAAACTTCCCCCGGTTCTCGACATCACCTTTGATGGCCAGCATATTATTAATGGAGACCTGGTGTCTTCCACTCCCTTTATCGCCATCAGCCTGCAGGATGAGAATGAATTCCTCGCGCTTGAAGACACGAGCCTTTTTCAGCTACGGCTGCAGTTCCCTTCAGGGATAGAACGCCCTGTAAATTTCAATGACGAAGAGCTGGTTTTCTTTCCGGCCGAACCCGGCAGGCGCAACCGTGCGGCCGTTGAGTGGCAACCACGCTTTGAAGAAAGCGGGCAATATAAATTGACTGTAAGGGGGCGGGATGCCAGCGGAAACAGTTCCGGCGCATTTGATTACAGCATTCAGTTTGAGGTGATCAACAGGAAAAGCATTTCCCAGTTAATACCTTACCCCAATCCATTTACCACTTCGACCCGTTTTTTGTACACGCTTACCGGAAACCAGGAGCCGGATCAACTGCTGATCCGCATTATGACAATTTCCGGCCGTGTCGTCAGGGAGGTCACAAAAGAGGAGTTCGGGCCTATGAAAATAGGCACACACTTATCGGATTTCGAATGGGATGGAACAGACAATTTTGGAGGCCGCCTTTCAAATGGCGTTTATCTTTATCAGGTCATAACGAAGGAAGCCAATGGAGATGATTTTGAAATTTATGAAAATGAGGCGATCGGCCGTTATTTTAAACAGGGTATTGGGAAGATCGTGATATTGAGGTAGTTGAGGCGGCCTCTTTAAATTTCCGGTTGAGTTTGATCTTCCATATATCAACCGGATAGGGCGCCTTCTGCTTTTTGGGAAGGCAGGGCACTCCAACTGCAATAACATTTGGGGGAATATTTTTTGTTACTACCGACCCGGCCCCGATGATAACATTATCGCCAATTCGAACTCCCGGAAGAATGACGGCGTTGGCCCCGATCCAAACGTGGTTGCCAATTGAAATGGGAGTGTTTTTTGTAGATTTGGAATAATCATCCGGATCATGATTGGAAGAAAGGATTTTAACGCCGGGGCCAATTTCAATATTTGAGCCGAATTCGATCCCGTTTTTTGCATTGATATAACAGCCGGGGGCATCGCCGGGATCTGCCAGGATTCCCTTTTTAATATTTTCGGGGTGAATAACTTTTGAAGTAAAGTGTACAGGCCAGGGAGAGCCGGCATTGATCCTGAATAGTTTCTGAGCGACAGCATATCTGATAAGAAGGAGGGCATTGGGATAATAATATTCCGGCCTGTAATATCCGGAGTACAGGAAGTTTACCAGCCAGCCCAATAAAAATGCATCTATCTTGTACAGTATGGGTTTATACTTTTCTTTCATAATTTCCACTTAGTATAATTTGGTAGAAAACAACCCACAGGAACAGGTAGGCCATTCCAGTACCGATAGAAAAGATAAGGATAAAAACCTTAATGCTGTCGAAATAGCAACCGATGAGGATGGCTGCTATCATGATGAGTAAAGATACCAGGCTGAATTGCATTTCCAGTTTTGTCCTGTTAAGGGCCTCGGCTAAAAAGCTGACCGGGTGGAAAATGCCTTTGCCCCAGAAATAAGGGATCAGCCAGATGGCCATGAGGGAGGAGCGGATCCATTCTTCGCCGAATAAATAGGTAAAAAGAGGCCCGGCCATAAAGAAAAAGGCAGCAAAAAAAAGGAAGATGCTAATGGACATGAAAGCGGAGATATTCTTCAGAAGCGTCAACAGCAACTGCTTATCATTTTTTTGTAATGCGACGGCCGCCTCTTTAAGGAAAACCTGAGCTATAGAACCACTTATCAGTATTATTGGGGCCCCCAATACTTTATAGGACAGAAAGAATAAACCTGCCTCCCTGTTTCCGAAGGCCAGGCCGATCAGGAGCGGTTGAACGTTATTGGAAACAGTATTGAGCAGCCCGCTGGGCAGGCTCCATTGAATTATAGGATAGTATTTTTTTATTGTTGCTTTTATTTGTCCGGGACTAGGCCGTTCAATTGGCTTTTTGAAGATCAGTAAAACAGAAATAAGGAGCGTAAGCCCGCTTCCCCACAAATAACCCGTGACCATGCCTATGCCGGGGGCAATGGCATACAGGCCCAGTTGAATCCCCGAAACTCCAATTGCCATCAGGATGCGGATACCTGATAGCATTGCAAAATGTTCCCATCGGATCAACAAGAAGTGAATCAAGCTCATGGCGCCGAGGAAATAGGCGCTGAGGATAATCAAAAACGGGTGGAACTCCGGCCCTGCCCTGAAAAAAAAACAGATAAATAAACTGGAAACACTTCCAGATAAAAACAGGCCCAAAGAGATGGCCAGGGCTCCCCAAAGAATATGGTTGGCCTCAATTGAAGAAACTGGCAGGGGAATTACAGTTTCATACCGGGCGGTAAGCAGCAAACCAATTATATTTGTCCAGGCCAGAAATATTGCAAAAGCCCCGAATGCTGCCGGCGAATAAAGGCGTGTTAGAAAAATAGTGGCGATAAAGAAGATCGCCTGTGAAACGGCGTTTCCACTCAGCACGATACCTACATTCCGAAAAATCCGTTTATTCAAAGGGTATGGAAAAAGTAACTGATACACTTCTGTTTAAAGCATATGTGCTTTCGTTTTGTTTCTCATTCATTCTGGTGTTCCCATGTTTCGGCAGTAAAATACAGCTTCCGGAACTGATTTTCCCTTTTTTATTTATAGCGGCCAAACCCTGGAAATGGATCAGAGAAATAAATACATGGCAGGGGTTCAGCCCGTATATAGTAATATTTATCCTGGGATTGACAGCGATCACCTTTATACGCCCCGGCATAACAGCCTGGTTAAATCTTTTAGGGCTCGTTTATTTATTCATGGTTTATCAGGTAACGGCATGGATAATGGCGCATCTGGAAAATCCGGCAGGTTTTCTTTATTCCACAATCAAGGTTTTCAGCATATGCCTTCTTCTTACGGTTTGTTTTAGCTGGAGTAATTATTTCTTTCAGATTCCTTTAGGCGCCGAACTTTTAGAACCTAAGTACATGCCAGGGACAGGATATTTGCTCAGGGCCGAAGCTTTTACGGCCAGCCCCAATATGCTGGCGAGCTTCCTTTCCTTTTGCCTGCTTTGCCGGTTCAGCCGGATACTGTACAGGAAAAAGCAAGGGTTCAGGCTCGATTGGCTGGATTTGGGGTTGCTGCTTGCTTTGGCAAGCACTTTTTCAAAATCAATAATGATATTTGCCGCCGCCTGCCTTGTTCTATCCGGCATGTATTCAGGAGGACGGGCGGCCAGGGCTACCTTTTTTTATTCCGGAGCTTTGGTTCTGGCCCTGGCCTATGTGTTTGGGACGAATTTTCTGGTCGTTAAAAAGGGGGGTATTGTTCAGGAAGAGATATGGCAACAGACTTACTTTTCCGGCCATTTGGTCAAAGAAACTGAAGGATATCAATTGTATGAGACTACGCATATGGCATTGAAGAGGAACGCTTTGGATGCCTTCCGGCAAGACAGGCTCTGGGGTATTGGAGGAGGCAATTTCCCGGCATTTTTGAAAAAACAGCAGGAACGTGGCCGGTATCCCTCCGGCCTGCCTGTTTACGATCCGCATTCCACTTACTTAGGCGTCCTGGCGGAGTATGGCATGATCGGTTTTTCCCTTTTTATCCTCTTCTGGATCAAAGCCGGGTATTTTTCCTGGAAAGAACGATTGGCCTGGAAAGGCGAGGAGGGGGCTTTGATCACTGGGGTTACGGCCTTTTTCATGATGCTCGCAGTAGAAGCTATGGCTATGGATATCCTGAATCTCAGGCATCTGTGGTTTGGCCTGGGCATTATTGCCGGTTTTTCGGGGATAAGAAAAAACAGACAAGCTCTTCCCGGATATGGACAACGAAAATAATAAAGAAATCTACAGGCAATGGGCGGAAGAACAACCTGGGCTGCCGCTTTTTCTCCGGCCGTGGTGGTTGGATGTTACCGCGGGAGAGGAAAATTGGGCGGTAGCCCTGTCTTTTAATAAGGGAGGAGATGTCATTGGCGCGCTTCCCTATGGCATTTTTAAAAGAAAAGGATTCAAATGGATCGAGACGCCGCCGCTCACACTGCATAGCGGGCCGCTGTTGAAATATCCTGAAGGCATTAAACAGGAGAGGAGGCATTACTTTGAAAAAGAAGTGCTTTCAGGCCTGGCCCTTCAGCTGCCCATGGCTCATTTCATCCGGCTTAAGTGTGATCATCGGCTGACAAATTGCCTGCCTTTCTATTGGCAAGGGTTTCAATGTACCGTCCGGTACACTTACCATTTGAATCTGAATACCCCGGAAGGCAGGCTTTTTTCCGCCTTCAGCCGAAATGTTCGAAGGAACATTAAAAAAGCGGAACAACAGATGAGGGTCGTATCTGACAGGACAGCAGAGGAATTCTACAATGCCAACCAGTTGGCCTTCATGCGCCAGGGGGTAAAACCCCCTTATTCCTTAAGGGATTTCCTCTGGCGGGATCAAGCCTTTGAGCGAAATAACTGCCGCAGACTGTTTTTCGGTATTGACTCGGGAGAACGAATTCATGCCGTGGGATATTTGATCTGGGATCAGGATACCGCCTATTATCATTTATCGGGAGACGACCCGGCCCTGAGAAGAAGCGGAGCCGGTTTTCTGATTGTTTGGGAAGCGATAAAATTCGCAAAAAATGTATTGAATTTGAGTTCGTTCGATTTTCAAGGCAGTATGATCAAAAATGTGGAGGAGGTAAGGAGAAAGTTTGGCGCTCAGCAGCAGAGTTATTATCAGCTTTTCAAAGCAAAGAACAGATGGTTGAAGGGTTTTTACCATTTTTTTCAGGAATAGCGCTGCCCGCCTTCCTGTTCTTCCCGGTGGCGGCCACCGGGATTACCTCAGCTGGAACAGGGCCGTACATCAGGAGTACCAGCAACTGCTCAGGAAAGGCATCCCTCCAAGCGCCATCGACGGAGGCTTTGCCAACAATGGCTTTCATATCCGGAATAAATACAACCCGGGGGCAGAATATGCCCTGGCCTTTTCCTTTTTCGGCGATCGGTGGAGCGCGCCTTTTTTAGCTGGCTTTATTTCAGGAATGTGAAGGTCGTAGCGCAACGAAAACAGACAGGAAGTACAGGATTGGGAAAGCAGACAGGATTAACAGGAAAGGTAGCCTGCCTCGTGTCGCACCCGCTCAGAAGAACCTGTAAATCCTGGACATCCCGTTTAATCCTGTCCGAGAATTTCCACAAACCTGTCCATCTGTACATTCCAGTAAAACTCCTGTATGTCTTTGGAATAGGCCGCCAAGGCCTGGGTATCCCCGTTCTTCTCCCAATGGCTGTAATTGGAGAGCACGAAGCTGGCCAGGGCGCGGGCTTCGGCGCCGTTGGCAGGCGTGTAGAACACCTTGCCCGCGTCGAGCCCCTGGAGAATGCCCTCCATCTCTTCGTCCCGGCTGCCGTTGATGATGGCCAGGATGGGTTTGCCTGCCGCCAGGTATTCGTACAGCTTGCCGGTCAGGATGCCCTTGATGTAGGGGCCGGACCATGACAGGAGCAGGTTAATGTGGCTGCTGTTCTGTATCTCTATCGACTGTTCGAGGGGGACGATGCCGGTGCTGCCGGAAATGCCGGCCAGGCCATAATCCATCATCAGCTTGTCCCAGATGGGTTTGTCTTTGCCGGTATAGCGCAGGCGGATTTTCTCCGGGCTTATCTTTTCCGCATCCAGCAAGGCCCGGAGCGTTGCCAGGAGAGGTTCGGGCGTTTGCTTATCCCGGTAGATGGAGCCCGTGTAGGCGATGGTGAACTTATCGGGCCGGTTGTGGCCGCCCATTCGGTTCAGGCTGGGGTTGATGCCGTTGCGGAGTACCACCACAGTTTTGCCGTAGCGGCCCAGGTAATCGGCCAGGCCCTGCGAGACAGTGGTGACGGTATCTGCCCGTGCAATGATGCAGCGGTTGAACCAGTGCTGCAAGCCGGGAAAGAAGACGTTATTGCGGTTGAGGTCGACGTGAGGGTCCCGGAAATCAGCAATCCAGTGAGCCCGGGGGAAGAGGTTTTTTAGAATCCATGCCACGATATGGTCGGCGTAGGGGCGGAAGGAGGAGTAGAGGTATTGAACATCTTCTTCCTTCATGATGCGATAAGCCCGCCAGGTTGCAGATAGGATGTAAGCCAGGGCGCCTTCGTCCAGCAGGAGGTTGAACGGAAAGGAGTCCTTGAGTTTGGCCAGGAAGGACAGCAGCCCACGCTCGTTAATGTCGCCGGTAAACAGGCGTTGCTTGTGGGTAAAGAGGTGTGTAAGCGCCCGATAGTCCAGCGTGAAGGCCGTGTCTGTGTCGAAGCTGGTATAACAGGGAAGAGGCTGCTCCGAAAGGAAGGATCGATTTCGGGTGGTCAGTACCTTTACTTTCTGAAAATGCCGCGAGAATTCCCGGGCTACATTGTAGTTCCTGATCGCCCCGATCGACCGGACCGGGGGGAATTTATAGGCTATGATCAGTAGTTTTTTTTCTATCAGGGGCATTCACAAAGGTAATAATTGTTGGCAGTTGGCAGTTCGGGGTTCACCATCGAACTCCGAACCCGTCCTATTCTCTACAAGAACCGCTCCTCCCCGATCTCCCCCGTCACCTTCTTGATCTCCTGCTCGCGGCTCTTGGGCCAGACGAGCAGCACGTCTCCTTCGTCTACGACGATATAATCTTCCAGCCCGCCGAGTACGGCCAGCTTGTCTTTGGGCAGGCGGATGAGGCTGTCTTTGACGCCGTAGGCCATCACTTTTTCTCCTTGTATGACGTTGCCGTCCTCATCTTTGTCACTTTCGGCATGCAGGGAAGCCCAGGTGCCGAGATCCGACCAGCCGAAGCTGGAAGGGATGGTATAGACGTTGGCTGCCTTCTCCATGATAGCGTAGTCGACGCTGATGGAGGGAGTAGTGGGGTAGGCCTGGTCGATGAAAGCCTGCTCATCGGCGGTATTGTACTGCCCGGCGCCGGCCGCCAGGATGCGGTAGATGTCGCCGGCGTGTTCTTCGAAGGCCTTCAGCAGGCTCTCCACCCGCCAGATGAAGATGCCTGCATTCCAGAAGTAGTTGCCGCTGGCCACATACTGCTCGGCCACCGCCCGGCCCGGCTTCTCGCGAAAGGAGGCCACCTTGTAAGCGGGGCTGACGCTCGTCGCCACTCCGCCGTCTTCTGATTTTTGATTTTTGATTTGGGATTTTTGATTTTTGATTTCCGCCTTTCCATTTCCCACTTCGATATACCCGTAGCCCGTATCCGGCCGGGAGGGTTTGATACCGAGGGTAACGAGGGCGTCGTTTTCGGCGGTGAAGGCCAGGGCGCTTTCCAGGGTTTCGATGAATTTCTTTTCCTGGAGGATGACGTGGTCGCTGGGGGCCACTACCAGATTGGCATCGGGGTTGAGGGCCTGCAGCTTGAAGGCCGTATAAGCGATGCAGGGCGCCGTATTGTTGCGCGAGGGCTCGGTCAGGATTTGGTTGTCGCTCAGTTCGGGCAGGTGTTCCTTCACCAGTCCGGCGTACTGTTTGTTGGTGACGATGAAGATGTTCTCTGCCGGGCAGAGGTGCAGGAAGCGCTCAAAGGTCAGCCGGATCAGCGATTTGCCGACGCCGAGGATGTCGAGGAACTGCTTGGGGCGGGCAGTGCGGCTGGCGGGCCAGAAGCGGCTGCCGATGCCTCCCGCCATGATGGCTACATAAGTATTTTTGTTGTTCATGGTTTGTGGTTTCAGTTTTTTACAAAGTTAGCACAATCTTTCAGCTGTTGTTTCCTGATACGGGAGGGGCGGGGGTTTTGTTGTTGTTTTGAGGGAGAATTTGGCATTAAAGCAATTCGTACCACGGCCGGAAAAAAACGGTAGTGGGGCCTATCTGTATTTTCCCCTGAAGCCCGGGGTTGATCCCCCAGGCTTCTTTGGGCTTATAATGTTCAATGAAGTTTAACTGGGTAAGTGTTCTTGCCAGGATGAATGAAGCAAAAAGGGCTAAACCACTTCACTCCTTCTTCACTCCTTCTCCCCCCCTCCGTTCCGGCGGGTAGCTCTGGAACTGCCGGGCCCCTGCATTTTCGATGGCCTTCAGGGCGATGTCTTTAACCTGCTGGGTGGCGGTGTCGCTTTTGGAACTGAGGCTGGCGATGAGTTCCTGCTGTTCCTTGATCTTGCCGCGCAGGCTTTCCACTTCCTGCCGGCTGAGCTTGAGCTCGGCTTCCAGGTCTTTGGCCTGGAGTTTCTGGTTGTACTCGAATTCGCGGGTGAGGCGCTGGCTGACGGCCTTTTCGGTTTCCGCGACGGCCTTCTGCAGGCGGGTGTCGAACTCGGCGGCCTGTTTGCGCAGGGCGGCCAGCTC
>CAZAXA010000149.1:0-4835 GCA_964488965.1 uncultured Phaeodactylibacter sp.
GCCGGCACAGCTACCTTCATGATCCTGGGCAATACCTGCACCCGCTCCTGCTCCTTTTGTGCCGTCAAGACAGGCCGCCCGCCGGAATACGATGAAGACGAACCGCGCCGCGTAGCCGAGGCTATCGAGCTGATGGGCGTCAGGCACGCCGTCATCACCTCCGTCAACCGCGATGAACGCCAGGACCGGGGCGCCGAAATCTGGTACCGGACGGTGCGCGCCGTCAAGGAACGCACCCCTCAGGTGACCATCGAGACCCTCATCCCCGACGTGCGGGCCACCTGGTGGGCCCTGGAGCGCATGATCAGCGCCGGGCAGGAGGTCGTCTCCCACAATATGGAAACTGTAGAGGCCCTCTACCGCAAGGTGCGCCCCCAGGCGAAATACCACCGCAGCCTGGAACAGATACGGCGCACCAAGGACTTCGGAAAACGCACCAAATCCGGCATCATGGTCGGCCTGGGCGAGACCGGCGAGCAGGTCTATAAGGCCATGGACGACCTGCTGGCCCATGGCTGCGACGTGCTGACCATAGGCCAGTACCTGCAACCCACCAAAATGCACCTGGAGGTGGTGGAATATGTGCATCCCGATAAGTTCGCCGAGTATAAGGAGGTGGGGTTGTCGAAAGGCTTCGCTTTTGTGGAGAGCGCGCCGCTGGTGAGGTCGAGCTACCATGCGGAGCGGCATTTGTAGGCGTTACGCCTTCATCGCCGGGCCATCAGCTTGCATCGCCTTCCTCTCCTTTCACAAAGCGCAGCTTCGCCCCCTCGCAGCTTATGCTCAGGGTTTCGCCTTTGACTGAAAAGGACCGGGCCTGGGGCAGGATGCCGAAATACTGGCTTTCCAGCATGGCATGTTCCGGGCATGCCATCTTGGTAGCGCCTACCGGCCCAACCTTCAGTTCGCCGCCATTGATCTCGTAATCGGCAAAATAACGGTTGCATACTCCTTTGCCCGTTACTTTTCCGTCTTTGAAGACAGCGCTGATCTCCATGCCTTCGGGAATTTCCCCGTTCATATAAACGAGCTTCCAGAAAGTGCCTTCGGCCGGCCCGCCAACGGGCGGCTGGCATGAGAATAATATCAATGTAAGGACAGTGAGGAGGAAGATTATCTGTTTCATGGCTCCAGGTTTGAAACGGATTGCGAATATCTAAAAAGCCTGCCTATCGCATCAGCAGCACATCTCCTTTGAACAACTCGGTGACGCCGTCCACGAATTCGATCTCGGCCATATAGACATACACGCCGCCATTCATCAGTTCCCCGCGATGGGTGCCGTCCCACCCGTAGGTGGGGTCATTGGGCTGGAAGCCGAACAACTCGAACATGGGCTCTCCCCATCGGTTGAAGACGTAGAACGATTTGATCCGGATCGCCTCGTCGCCGGCAAAGATGAGGAAGATGTCGTTCTGCCCGTCGTTGTTGGGAGAGAAGACATTGGGAATGTAAACATCCCGCTTCCGGTTCACAAAGATGGTGAGGCGGTCGGTGGCCCGGCAGCCATTGGAGTCAATTACAGTGACGGCAAAGGCCGAAGACTCGAAAGGCCGCACGAAGGGGTCCGGGCAGTTCTCGCAGCTGATATCCACCGGCGAAGACCAGTTGAAAAACTCAACCGGGTAGGTGGTCTGGGCAAAGAGCTGTACGCTGTCGCCGAGCTTGATCTCTTCTTCAGCGGTACTCAGGTTTACGATCAGCTCTTCAGGCTGGTTGACCATTTCCTGCTCTTCCCACATACAGCCGTTGGCGTCCTGCACCTGTACCATATGGGGCCCGATGGGCAGGTTGGTAAACTGCGAGACGGTGCTCAGCGGACGGGCGTCGATGCCGTACAGATAGGGGCTTACCCCGCCGTTTACATCGTTAACCCTGATGATGCCCTGCTCATCGCCGAAGCAGAGCGGGTCGGTAACGGCCAGGCGGGCCTCGATAGGCTCCGGCGCTGTCAGCATGGTGCTGGCAGAATCCGGGCACAGGTTCTGGTCCGTAACGGTCAGGCCGTAGAAGCCGGCGGCCAGGTTGTCGATGTCTTCGCTGCGGCCGCCGGTATTCCACAGGTAACTGTAGGGCGGCGTGCCGCCGCTGACCGTGGCATCGATATACCCATCCTGCTCGTCATGGCAACTGGTATTGTAGTTGTTGTATTCCGAAAGGTCCATGCCGATACTCAATGCCGTCGGCTGGGTGATGGATACCGTGAAGCTGGCGCTCACCAGGAATGGCGAACTATCGACCACATCAATGCGGTAGGCGCCGGCAGGCAGGCCTTCGATCAGGGCCTCCAGCCCGTTGGCATCCAGCGTGCCGGATCCACTGGGGCCGGCGCCGGTAACCGGCTGCCAGGTGTACTGGTAAGGCGGCGTGCCGACAGTGAGCTCGAAGGTGAAATTGCCGTCGGAAAATCCATTGCAGCTTACATGCTCAACCTCGCGTTTGTAAACCAGCTCGCAGGGATAGACCGAGAGGTTCAGGGTCACCACGCTGTCACAGCCCTCACGGGAAACGAGTACCTGCGAATAGACGCCGGGTTCTGCATAATCGGTGTCCCCTATCGGGAAAGTGTTGCCGTCACAGATGTCTTCGAATAAGACTATGTCATAAACCTCATTGACGGTCAGGTCGAGGTTGACGATGCTGTCGCAGCCGGTCGCTACCGAAGTGAGTATATCCTGATAGACGCCGGTAGTGGTGTAGCTGGAAGCCCCCACCGTATAGGACTCCCCGTTGCAGATGGCCTCGGCAAGGTTGGTCACCGGAATGGGGTGTACGGTCAGGTCGAGGTTGACGATACTGTCACAACCGGTAACCACCGAAGTGAGCACATCCTGATAGGTTCCGGAAGTAGCATAATCGGAAGGGCCGACCTCGTAAATTTCCCCGTCGCAGATCTCCTCTGCCAGGTTAGTCACCGGGATGGGGTGAACCGTCAGGTCGAGGTTAACGATGCTGTCGCAGCCGGTGGCCACCGAAGTGAGCACATCCTGGTAGGCGCCGGAAGCGGCATATTCGGAAGGCCCGACCTCGTAAGTTTCCCCCGCACAGATTTCTTCCACCAGGTTGGTGACCGGGATGGGGTGTACGGTCAGGCCGAGGTTGACGATACTGTCGCAGCCGGTGGCCACCGAAGTGAGTACATCCTGATAGGTTCCGGAAACTGTATAATCGGAAGAGCCGACCTCGTAAATTTCCCCGTCGCAAATCTCCTCCACCAGGTTGGTCACCGGGATGGGATACACGGTCAGGTCGAGAGTCACAATACTGTCGCAGCCCGTGGCTGCCGAGGCCAGGGTATCGATGTAGATGCCGGAGGCGGTATAAACGGAAGCCCCTACGGTGTAAGTTTCCCCGTCACAGATTTCCCGGCCCAGAGCGGTGCGGATTTCTTCCCGTACGGTCAGGTTGAGGTTGACGATACTGTCGCAACCGGTAACTACGGAGGAGAGCACATCCTGATAGGCGCCAGTGGCGCCGTAGGTGCTGGCCCCGACCGTTACGCTGCCCCCGAAGCAAACCACCTCGGTGAGGTTGGTGGCCGGGATGGGGTGTACGGTCAGGTCGAGGTTGACGATGCTGTCGCAGCCGGTGATCACCGAAGTGAGTACATCCTGATAGGCCCCGGAAGCAGCATAATCAGAAGGGCCGACCTCGTAAATTTCCCCGTCGCAAATCTCCTCCACCAGGTTGGTCACCGGGATGGGATGAACCGTCAGGTCCAGCGTTACGATACTGTCACAGCCTGTGGCCAGAGAAACGAGCGTATCGGCAAAGATGCCGGCGGTGGTATAAGCAGAGGGCCCCACCGTATAGGTTTCCCCATCGCAAATCTCGGGGTCCAGGTAGGTGCGAATCTCCTGGCGAACGGTCAGGTTGAGGGTGATAATGCTGTCGCAACCGGTTGCCGAAACTAAAGTATCCCGGTAGGTTCCGGAAGCGCCGTAGGTGGAATTGCCCACCGTGAAGTCTCCGCCGAAACAGGCCACCTCTGTCAGGCTGGTAGTGATCTCTTCCCGCACAGTGAGGTCGAGGTAAACGATACTGTCGCAACCGGTAATCGCCGATGAGAGTATATCCTGATACTGGCCGCTGCTGTTGTAGATGGAGGATCCCACCGAATAGGTGTCGCCGAAACAGATCGTCTCCGCCAGGCTGGTTTCCGGGATGGGATGAACCGTCAGGTTGAGGTTGACCACGCTGTCGCAGCCGTTGGAAGCCGTGAGCCGGTCCTGGTACTGGCCGCTCTCGGTGTATGGAGAAGCGCCGACCATGTAGATGTCCCCATCGCAAATCTCTTCAATGAGGTCGGTTTCGAAGACCTCTTCCACCAGCAGGTTGAGGACGATCACACTGTCGCAGCCCGAGACGGAAGAAGTGAGCGTATCCCGGTGGGCGCCGGTCATCATATAATCTATTCCTCCGACGGTGACCACCTCGCCCTCGCAGATCGTGCTGTCGATGATGGTGCGCGGCAGAGGAATGACGGTCAGGTCGAGGTTTACAATACTGTCGCAACCGTCGCTGCTGATGAACATATCGGTGTACTGGCCTGTCTGGGTGTACACACTCGCCCCAACCGTATAGCTTTCAAATTCACAGATGTTTTCCACCAGGTTGATCTCGTAGAAATCCGTTACCTGCAGGTTGAGGGTCACGATACTGTCACAGCCGGTAAAGGCGGCGGCGAGGGTGTCGACATAGACGCCTGCCTGGTTGTAAGTGGAGGCGCCGACCGTATAAGAAGAACCATTACAAATGCTGATGTTCAGCGCCCTGGTTTTTTCCGGGAAGACGGTCAGGTCGAGGTAGACGATGCTGTCGCAGCCGTTGGCGGC
>CAZAXA010000149.1:4935-12494 GCA_964488965.1 uncultured Phaeodactylibacter sp.
CGTAAGCACATCCGTGTAGGAACCCGTGGTTGTATAATCCGAGGCGCCGACCGTGACGGTTTCGTACTGGCAAATCTCCCGGGTGAGGAAGGTTTCGGGTACGTTTTTCACCGTCAGGGCGAGGTAGACGATACTGTCGCAGCCGTTGGCGGCCGTAAGCACATCCGTGTAGGAACCCGTGGTTGTATAATCCGAGGCGCCGACCGTGTACACCTCGCCATCACAAATCTCTTCCACCAGGTTGGTTTCCGGAACATCCAGGACGGCCAGGGCCAGCGTAATGATGCTGTCGCAGCCATTGGCGGCCACCAGGGTGTCCGTATAGTTGCCGGTGGCAGTATAATCGGAGGCCCCGACGGTATATACCTCTCCGTCACAGATGGATTCCACCAGGTTGGTCCGGGGCACGTTGAGCACCTGGAGGCTGAGGCTGACTACGCTGTCGCAGCCGGTTTCTGCCGAAGTCAGGACGTTCTGGTAATTACCGGTAGCAGTGTATGTGCTGGGGCCGACTGTAAAGCTTTCCCCGCTGCAGATTGTCTGATCCAGGGTAGTATGGCGGATGGGTACGACGGTGAGGTCCAGGTAGAAAACACTGTCACAGCCGCTGGCGGTCACGAAGTCCTGGTCATAGAAGCCGGTGGCGGTGTAAGGTGTGCCGGCAACGACATAGCTTTCCCCTTCACAGATAGAAGTCGCCAGCGTATCGCGGATGACGTCTTCGATCGTAAGGGTAAGGTTGACGATACTGTCACAGCCGATGTAGTTGGTAAGGGTATCGGTGTAGTAACCCGCCTGCCCGTAGGTAGAGGCGCCCACCGTGTAGGTCTGGCCGGTACAAATCCTGCGGGTAATGTCATTGACGATAGGGCCGATGACATTCAGGTTCAGCGTAACGGTGCTGTCACATCCATTGGCGGCCGTGAGCACATCGGTATAGGCGCCGGATGTATTGTAGGTGGAAGTGCCGACCTGGTAAGATTGCCCCAGGCAGATTTCTTCATCGAGGGTGGTCTGCGGGTTGTCCAGCACCCCCAGGTTGAGGATGACGGTACTGTCGCAGCCGTCGGCTGCCATCAGCACGACCTCATAGGTTCCCATGATGCCGAAGTCCATACCGCCCACGGTAAAGGTACTGCCGTCACATACCTCTTCATCGAGTGTAGTGACGATGGCATTTTTCACATTCAGGTTGAGGAAGACCGTGCTGTCGCAACCACGGAAAGACTCCAGCAATACTTCGTAGGAGCCGCTCTGGGCAAAGGTGGAATCGCCTACGGTGTAGGTATCGCCGAAGCAAACATCCGTATTGATGGTAGTCTCCACATCAGGATATACTGACAGCGTGAGGCGGACGGTGCTGTCGCAGCCGTTGGCGGCGTCGAACACCGCTGTGTAGGCGCCGGCAGTAGTATAGGAGGAACCTCCGAAGGAGTAGGATTCCCCTTCGCAGATGGAGGCCTGTATATTGGTGAGGATGGGCGCGCGCACCGTCAGGTTGAGCCGCACCGTGCTGTCGCAGCCCAGGTTCATATACCGCGCCGGCAGTATTTTGGTGTAGGAGCCCGTAGTGGAATAGGTGCTGTTTCCGACGGTGATCGTTTCGCCCGGGCAGATCACGGTGTCGATGGTAGTCTGAGGGTTGTAGACGAGCAGGTTGAGGTTGAAGGAACTCTCGCAGCCTCCGGGCTCGGTATAGGATTCGGAATAAGCGCCGGTGGTGTTATAGAGATAATTCCCGATCTGTACGAAGCGCCCCTGGCAGATGACGGTATCGACGTACAACACGTCGGGGCTGGTGATGTTGAGGTAGCCCGCCACGATGCTGTCGCAGCCGTAATAGTCGGGCAGGGTGAAGCTGAAATCCCCGCTGGTTGAGAGCGGCATATCGCCGACGTAATAGGGCCCGAGCAGTTCACAGTGGTTAATATAGCCGAGCTGGGTGAAACTGGGCTGGTGGGCGGTCAGGGTTAAGTTAACGACGCTGTCGCACCCCTGAGGAGTGGTGAAAGTATGAGAATAGTAGCCGGTATTGGTATAGAAGCGGTTGCCGAAGAAATAGGCTTCCTCGCCGAAGCAGATATCTGCCGAGACTTCGGTGTCGGGGACCGGCGGGATGACATTCAGGGTCAGCCGCACGGGCTGTTCACAACCATCGGGGCGATTGTAGGAGAAGGTGTGCAGGCCGGGAGTAGTAAAGGCCATGCCCCGGTAGATGAAGGGCAGGTCTTCTTCACAGACCGTGCGGTTCACGATCTCCGGAGGGAGAGGCCCGATATTGATGGTGGTACAGCTCTGATTACCCGTGCCGAAACAGGGGTTGGCCGGCTGTACACACAGTTCGTAGCTGCCGGTGGGCAGGCCGCCTATCTGCGTCTGTTGGTCATAGTCGACGATGGTGCCGTCCAGCGTCCAGGTATAGGAAGCGGCCCCGGTAACGCCGTTGGCGATATAGGTGGCCGACCCGCCCGTGCACAGGTTGGTAGGCCCGGCGATGATAGGGGTGCCGACTACCGGGGGGGCGGTGGCGGAACCGCTGAGCACGTCGATCTGGAATTCACAGACGTCGCCTGCGTTGCCATCGATGACGAAGAAGTAGGTATTGCCGGGCACCAGGCCGCTGGCGTTGAGTACGGTCGTGTTAAAACCGGGGTCGCAGTTGGATACCGAAACCCAGCTGGTGCAGTCGACCGTCTGGTAGATTTCGGCCTGCAGGCCGTTGCCGACCTGGCAGGTCGTAGTGGATATCTGGAAACTGATACTGGGAGAACCCGCCACAAAGCCTATCCACTGGATACTGTGGAACTGTGGAGCACAGAACTGGGGGGGCGCTTCCCATTGCGGCTGGTTGGCATTCATTCCTATGTAACCGTCGATGTCACAGAGCACACAGGCCTGAGAGCAGAAAGGGGCCAGCGGCGCCATATTGTTCGGACATGACCCCGGCGGTTGTTGTGCCAGTGCGATTTCAGCGGCAAACAAGGAAAGGAGTAATAGTAGAATTTTCTTCATGCTCGATTTTATTGCACAATCATGAATAGTGTTGACAATCTTTTTTCTTTGACAAATCCTGTGGACAGTGCGCAATACGAAAACCCTGCGACAAGAAAGGGCGGGGATTTCGTATTGCGCACTGTCGCCAGATCACAGGATTTGTCAAAGAATCAAAATCTTTCAGGTCTTCGGGAGTGGTAGTTGGGATGTTATTTTTCACACACCGGTATCAGAAGGAGAGCGTGTCAGGAGTTTTTGTACCCGGAGGACAAATATACCAAATAGTCAAAGTTCTGAGAAATTATTTTTTTACTTTAGGATATATGAAAATATTTCATTCGGGAAGCGTGAAAATGCCGCCTTTTTTAAAAGAATGAAAATGTTTGCCTTTTTTGGCGATAAATAAAATTTCTGTGCCGGATAAAAGTCCAAATCCGAAATTATATCTTACAAGGCCGGATTTTCGGGCCTGTTGAAAAAATGTCAGTTAAATTGCAAAACCTGTGGCCCCATACACAGGGGGGATGCTGTGTGCAACGGGAAAAATACGGGCCGCGCCCGCGCCGGCGAGCGGGAAAACGCCTTCCGTCAAGGCCGCCGGGGGCATTGGGCAGGGTTCATAAATTTAAAAATTAACAATTGATAACTCTTTTGCAGCCAAACCACAGTGCACAATGTAGGCTGAAGTTAAAAGACTGTTAAACTGCTGCCTGGCGTGTGCAGATTGCCTAATTTTGTTGTATCCCTGTTGAAATATTTCCCTTTTAACGGGGTTATATAAGCGAAAACCAGTCCTGGCAAATGAATAAGAAGGCAATTTGGGCCATTATAGGGTTGATGAGCGCCGCCGTTATCGGCGTGGTAGTGTTACAGATGGACCTCATCCGGACGGCGGTGCACGTCAACGAGGAGCGTTTTGAAAAGAACGTTTACGCCGCTCTGAGTTCGGTGGTGCGCCGGCTGGAAGCCGAAGAGAACCGGGAGGTCTTCAACCATTCGATCAATGGTTTTATGACTACCTATTACCAGGAAGTACAGCACGAGGGCGGCGAAGCAGAGGGTTATCCCATGAATGAAGCCCCTGACGCTACGCCTTCCCTGGCGAACCACAGCAACCTGCTGGATGAACTGATGGCGGAGTTCGCCAACCCATGCACCTGCTCCCAGTGCATGGCGCGCAAGGACAATACCTACCGCTCCCTCATGGTCTACTTCCAGCAGAACACCCGGGAATTCCCCCTGGAACAGCGCATCAAGCTTCAACACCTGGACGGGGTGGTGAAACAGGAACTGGCCAACCGGGGTATCGAAACGGAATTCAATTATGGCGTTTTCTCCCGCGATAAAAAGAGCTTCATCATTGTGGACGGCCACTACGTGGTGGAAGACGCCCAGCCCAAGGAAATCCTTCCGGGTTACCGCACCATTTACAATTCGCCCTATAAAGTAGACCTCTTTCCCGAAGATGTGCCCTCCCCCGGCCTGCTCATGATCCACTTCCCGGAACGGGCCAGCTTCGTCTGGCGCTCCCTGTGGATGAACTTTCTCGGCTCCATCATCTTCACCAGCCTGATCCTGTTTTGCTTTGCCTACACCATCAACGTGATCTTCCGCCAGAAAAAGGTGTCGGAGATGAAAACCGACTTCATCAACAATATGACCCACGAATTCAAGACGCCGATCGCCACTATCTCCCTGGCCGCGGATTCCATCACCAGCCCCATCATCGCCAGCAACCCGGATAAGGTTACCCGCTTTGCCAACATAATAAAACAGGAAAATAAACGTATGAATAGTCAGGTGGAAAAAGTTCTGCAGATGGCCCTGATCGATAAGCGGGACTTCTCCCTGAAGCTTTCGGAGATCAACCTGCACGATGTCATCAGCCATGCTATCGAGAACATCAACCTGCAGGTGGAAAAAAAGGATGGCACGGCAATGGCCCGGCTGGAAGCGGCCAACCCCGTCATCGAAGGCGATGTGACCCATATTTCCAATATCATTAATAACTTGCTGGACAACGCCAACAAGTACTCGCCGGAAAAACCGGAAATAGAAGTCCACACCCGAAACGTGCCCAATGGCGTCGAAGTGGCCGTCACGGATAAAGGCATCGGCATGAACAAGGAGCAGCGCAAGCATATCTTCGACAAGTTCTACCGGGTGCATACCGGCAACCTGCACGATGTAAAAGGCTTCGGCCTGGGGCTGAGTTATGTCAAAGCGATCATGACCGCCCACAAAGGCGCTATAGATGTAAAAAGTGAACTGGGCAAGGGCAGCACATTTATCCTGTCTTTCCCCTTCAAACAATAATATACCAACTCCAGAACGGAAAAGAAAACAACGGATTATGGCAAATAATAGGATCCTATTGGTTGAAGATGATCAGAATTTCGGCGATGTGCTTCGGTCTTATCTGGAAATGCACGATTACGATGTGACGCTGGCCACCGATGGTGTCCAGGGCCTGGAAAGCTATAAGCAGGGCGAATTCGACCTGTGTATATTCGACGTGATGATGCCCAAAAAAGACGGCTTCACCCTGGCCAGGGAAATCCGCGAACAGGACCAGAGCATGCCCATCATCTTCCTGACCGCCAAGACGATGAAAAACGACGTCCTGGAAGGCTTCAAGATCGGCGCCGACGACTACATCACCAAACCCTTCAATTCCGAGGAACTGCTGTACCGCATACAGGCCATCCTGAAGCGAAGCCAAACCAAAGCCGACCCCCGGGAAGAGGTCAAGGAGTTCACCATCGGCAAGTACCACTTCAATTACCCGCTCCGCATATTGTCCTACAACCTTGGCGAAGAAGATGAGGAAAAGAACAAGCTCTCTCCCAAAGAGGCGCAACTGTTGCGCATGTTCGCCATCTATATGAACGATATCCTGCCGCGCTCCGAAGCCCTGAATAAAATCTGGGGCGAAGATAATTACTTCACCGCCCGCAGCATGGACGTTTTTGTGACCAAACTCCGCAAATACCTGAAGAACGACGAAAATATCGAGATCGTCAACATCCACGGCAACGGCTTTCAACTGCTGGTCAAGGCGGAGGAGGAGGCGTGATGGGTTTTTGATTTGGGGGGCAAAGAGCTTTCCCGATGCCCCTGAACCATAAACCGGCGCCGAAAAACGGCTTTTAGCCCCCGTGATTTAATTTTTTTCAAATATTTTTATTTTGTTGGCCAAATATTTTTTGCATAAAAAAATCAAATAAGTATATTTGTCCTACGATTATCATTTTGAATGTATTTCTCTCTTCTGCAGAGAGTAAACATAAAAATAGTTTTTGGGATTATGATTCCGGCTGGGTAGGCATTAGCTACCTGGCCTTTTTTTTTTGCCCGATAAGCATAACGCTTTATTTTTACGCCAAAAAGTGTACAAGATCCTCCTCAAGCCTTTCTTCTTCCTCTTCCCGCCCGAGCGGGCGCATCACCTCACCCTCTTTTTGCTCAGGCTGGCCCTGGCCATTCCGGGCATCAGCCATCTGTTCCGGGCCATTTACCGCTATGAGCACCCGTCGTTGCGCCGGGAACTCTTCGGCCTCACTTTCGAAAACCCCATAGGGCTGGCCGCCGGCTTCGACAAAGACGGCCGCCACTTCCGCGCCATGGCCAGCCTGGGCTTCGGCTTTATCGAAATCGGTACGGTGACGCCCCGGGCGCAGGGCGGCAACCCTCAGCCTCGCCTTTTCCGCCTGCCGCAGGACGAAGCCCTCATCAACCGCATGGGGTTCAATAACGAAGGAGTGGAAGCGCTCGTGGAGCGCCTGAAAAAGGGAAAACCACGGGGGCTGGTCATCGGCGGCAATATCGGCAAGAACAAAGACACCCCCAACGAAACGGCGGAACAGGACTACGCCCGCTGTTTCGAGGCGCTCCATCCCTATGTCGATTACTTCGCCGTCAACGTCAGCTCGCCCAATACGCCTGGCCTGCGCGGCCTGCAGGACAAGGAGCCTCTGTCCCGCCTCCTGGATCACCTGCAATCGCTTAACCGGCAGAAGCCCAGGCCGCGGCCGATCCTGCTCAAGATAGCCCCGGACCTTACCGACGGCCAGTTGGATGACATCATTGAAATTGCGGAAAGCACCGGCATCGATGGTGTGATCGCCACCAATACTACTATCGGGCGGGGCGGCCTGTCCACGCCCCCGGCAGAGGTGGAAGCCATCGGCGCCGGCGGCCTCAGCGGCAGGCCTCTCCGGCAGCGTTCCACCGAGGTTATCCGCTATCTGAGCGAGCGTTCCGGCCATCAGTTGCTCATCATCGGGGCAGGCGGGATCAGCAGCCCGGAAGACGCCATGGATAAAATCCGCGCCGGCGCCTCGCTGGTGCAGGCCTATACCGGGCTGGTCTATGAAGGCCCCGGCCTGGTGAAGCGCATCAAGAAAGCGATCGCCACAGGGTAAGGAACCGCTCTCACATTACGAAAAAATGCTATGGCATCCTTTTTGCTTCTCTTTGGAAAAGGCAGGGCCGGACAGGTTTAGTTCTACTTTAGAGCATGTTTGGAGGCCGCTTTTGGAGACAAAAAGTGTCAATTTTTTGCT
>CAZAXA010000150.1:0-12474 GCA_964488965.1 uncultured Phaeodactylibacter sp.
GACCACGAACTCCTTGATGAAGGAAGCCACGTTGTAGTTGGATACCACTTCGCACTCCCACTTCTTAATGCCGAAGATCTCTTCCGGCACGCGGATGCGCATATCCTGCCGCACTTTCACCTGGCAGGCCAGGCGCTTGCGCTCGGCCACTTCGCGGCGCGTCAGGTGGTTGAGCTCGGTGGGCAGCACATCGCCGCCGCCCTCGTCAACATGGCATTCGCACATGGCGCAGGTGCCGCCGCCGCCACAGGCGGAAGGCAGAAAGATGTTCTTGTCGGAGAGGGAGGACAGGAGGGAAGAGCCCGGCTGCACCAGCAACGGGTTCTGCTCATCTCCGTTAATGACGATCTTGACATCGCCCTGCGGCACCAGCCGCTTTCGCGCGTAGATCAGCATGAAAGCCAGCGCCAGGATCACAAGGCTGAAGACCAGTACGGCTAATATGATGATAGTCATTGTATCTGAGTAATTTTAATTTCAAAATCTTTTGGCAGGGGGGGAAGGGGGTTATTGGTTATTGGTTATTGGTTATTTACGGCGGTGCTGGCCGTTTAATAACCAGTAACGGGATTAACCAATAACCTGCCCCTTACTTAGCCGCAAAAGCCGCCGGGTCGATCCCCATGAGGCTCATGAAGGCGATGCCCATCAGGCCGGTGAGGATGAAGGCCATGCCCAGGCCGCGCAGGGCCGGCGGCACGTTGGAATAGCGAATCTTCTCCCGGATAGCCGCGATGGCGATGATGGCCAGAAACCAGCCGAAGCCCCCTCCCAGCGCATAAGCGATGGATTGCGTTAAGTTATATTCCCTGGACACCATAAACAGGGATCCGCCCAGGATGGCGCAGTTCACCGTGATCAGCGGAAGGAAGATACCCAGGGCCGCGTACAGGCCGGGGGAAAACTTCTCCACCACCATCTCTACCAACTGCACCATGGAAGCGATCACGGCGATGAACAGGATGAAGCGCAGGAAGGTCAGGTCGACGCCGAAAATGCCGTTCTCGCTCAGCAGGTACTCGCTGATCAACCAGTTGATCGGCATGGTAATGCCGAGCACGAAGATCACCGCCAGGCCCAGGCCGAAGGCCGTATTGACACTCTTGGAAACCGCCAGGTAAGAACACATGCCCAGGAAGTAGGCCAGTACCAGGTTCTCGATGAAGGCGGTCTTGATGAATATGTTTACGAATTCCATGTCTTGGTTGTTGGTTGTTAGTTGTTAGTTGTTGGTTAACTAACGAAAAAGGGTTAAGATACATCGACCAGTTTGGTGTTGCGGCTGCGCTGTAACCATATCAGGATGCCGATGATGAACATGGCGGCGGCGGGCAACACCATCAGGTTGTTGTTGGCATACCATCCGAAGAGGGCGCTCTGTGTAGTGTTGATAAAGTAATCCGCTGTCGGGCCGATGATCTTCAGTTCGATGGGGCTGCCGGCAAAAAGGCTGCCCTTGCCGAAGAGCTCCCGGATGACGCCCACGATGACCAGGATAGCGCCGTAGCCCAGGCCGTTGCCGATACCGTCCAGGAAGGAACGCCACGGCTTGTTTGCCATAGCGAAAGCTTCCAGCCGCCCCATCACGATGCAGTTGGTGATGATCAGGCCGATATAGACGGATAATTGCTTGTAAATGGGATAGTTGAAGTACTTCAGCAACAACTCCACCACCGTAACCAGCGCGGCGATGATGACGAGTTGCACGATCATCCGCACCTGCCGGGGGATGTAGCTTCGCAGCATGGACGTGAACATGTTGGAAAACGCCGTCACCAGGGTCACGGCGATGGCCATGACGACAGACGGGTACACCAGCGAGGTTACGGCCAGGGCGGAACAGATTCCCAGCACCTGCACGGTGATCGGGTTGTTATCATTGAGCGGGTCGGTAAGGAGCTGGCGCTCTTTTTTTCCGAACTCCAGTATTGGTTCCTTTTCTTTAACAGCAGTTTCAGCCATTGTTTTTCTGTTTTAGGGCGCCCGGCAGGTAAGCAGGCGCCTGGGTGTCATTTATTTACGGAGCATTCCCTGCGTCTTATCGGATTGCTGTATTTCTTTCAGATAGGGCTGATAGTATTTGATGCCCCGGTAGAGCATCTCGGTCACCCCATCGGAAGTCACGGTAGCCCCGGAGATGGCGTCCACTCCGTGCTCGTCATCGTCTTTGGCGCCGCCCTTGCGGACCTTCACCGAAACGTATTCTCCATTTTCGTAAATCTTCTTTCCCTCGAATTGCCCGGGAAAAGCAGGATTATCCTTGATCTCGGCGCCCAGGCCCGGCGTCTCGCCCTTGTGGTCAAAAGCGGCGCCCGCTATGGTATTGCCATCGTTCTTCAGGGCGACATTGCCCCAGATTTCGTCCCACAGGCCTTTGCCGCGCACGGAGAGGATGTAGAATTTCTCTCCGTTATGCTCATAGATGAACAGAGGAAGCAGGCGCTCGGCTTCCGGTTTTTTGCGCTCCTTGGCCATATCGACCTTTTCTGCCTGCATGCCCTCTACCACTTCGCCCTCCATATTCAGCACGGGCTGTTCCATTTCGGCGAAGATGGCGGCAACCTCCTGGTCGGAGAGGCCGCTCACCTTTTTGCCGTCGGGCAGATAATCTTCGACTGCAGAAAGGATGGCCCGCTTGTTGAAAATGTCCTCGTTCTGAGCAGCCTTGTTTTTGGTAACCTCCCGCAGGCCGGTCAAACCGACGGCAACCGAAGCGGTGAGGACGAGGATGAAGATGATGATATATCTGGTTGTAAACACTTCAGTGGTTTTTATGTCCGGAAAATAGGAATATTCAAACCTCAGGCCGCGGCCCTGGCCCGCTTGAGCCGCCGGTTGATGTTAGCCTGCATCACGTAGTGGTCGATCAGCGGGGCAAATACGTTCATGAACAGAATGGCCAGCATCCAGCCTTCCGGATAAGCGGGGTTCATCACCCGGATGATCATGCCGATCATGCCGATCAGGAAGCCGTAAATCCACTTGCCGGCAGGGGTCGACGAGGCCGTCACCGGGTCGGTGGCCATGAAGGCCATGGCGAACCAGAAACTGCCCATGTAGAACTGATAATGCCAGGGCACCTGCATGAAAAGCGTAGCGCCCCAGGCATTGAACAATACCGACATTACAGCGGCGCCGACAAAGGCGGAGAACATGATCCGCCAGTCGGCGATCTTCGTAACCGCCAGGTACAGCGCGCCAAGTATGATGAGCGGCTTGGACGTCTCTCCTATTGACCCGGGAATAGTCCCCCACAGCATCTGAGAGGAAGAATATACTCCCGTGACTCCCTCCCATCCTTTCTGATAGGCCAGGCTCAGCGGCGTAGCCCCGGTATAGCCGTCCACCACTGTGGAGGCCGGATTATACCCCGGCAGGTTGAGCGCCTCGAAGAGCGGGTTGAAAACATTGAGGTGTATCCAGCCATAGTCCGCCGCCGCGCCGGGCGCCAGGCCCGACAGGCCGGCAACCCATACTTCGTCGCCGGAAATATAGGTCGGATAAGCAAAGAAAACGAACACGCGCGACAGCAGGGCGATGTTGAGCACGTTCATGCCCGTGCCGCCGAAGGCCTCCTTGCCGATCCAGACGGCGAAAGCCACCGAGATGGCCAGAATCCAGAGCGGAATATCCGGCGGCATAATAAGAGGGATCAGCGCGCCGGAAACGAGGAAGCCTTCCTCGATACCGTGGCCTTTTTTATAGGCGTAGAAAAATTCTATTCCCAGGCCCACCAAATGGGTTACCAAAAAGATGGGAATGATCTGAATGAGGCCGTAGGCCAGTTTGAGGTGCACTCCCTGCAGGAAGCCCGTGTATTCGCCCAGGGCCACAAAGTGCTGGTGCCCGATATTGTAGGTGCCGAACAGGTAAAGGACCTGAAGGGCGAGAACCACCTGCACCATCAGGCGCTTGAGGTCCATCCCGTCGCGGATGTGGACGCCGCCTTTGGTCACCGTATTGGGCGTAAAGGCGAAGGTGAAAAAGCCGTCGAAGACCGTATGCAGGAAAGGGGACTTCTTCTTGTCCGGCTCGATCCTGTGTAAAAAATTCAATAATGCTTTTTTCATATCTCTGTATAGTGAGATTACCGGTTGTGGTTAAATGGAATGCTTACCCCTGTTCGCGCATCATGTTCAGCCCCTGGCGCAAAATATGCTGCAAGGGCTGCTTGGAAACGCAGGCGAACTCACAAAGCGCCACATCTTCCTCGCTCAGCTCAAAGATGCCCAGGCCCTCCATTTTTTCGAAATCGCCGACCAGGATGGACTTCATGAGTGCCTGCGGATAGATATCCATAGGTAAGACCGATTCATAGGCGCCGGTCACTACGAAGGCGCGCTTTTCGCCGTGCGTATTGGTTTCCGCCCTGACCTTCATATTCGGGAACAGTGCCGAAGGGAGCGTCGGAGAAATGCTGGGCGTATTAACAGAGGGGATCAGCCAGCCGAAGAGCTGGTAATCATCGCCTTCCTGAACCACCGTCAACTGGTCGTCGTAGATGTTAAGGAAATCATCCGCCGTTTTTTTCTTGCCGGAAAGCACATCGCCGGAGATAAAGCGGACATGCTCGTGGGCAAGGTTGCCTTTAACCAGGTCGCCGATATTGGCGCCAATGTAAGTGCGCACGTATTTGGGCTCCCTGAGCTCGGCGCCGGCCACAGCCACTATGCGCCGGGCATCGAAACGCCGCTCGGTGAATGCCTTGCCAATGGACGCCACATCCTGAACGCCAAGGGTCCATACCTTATCGCCGGAGGCGATAGGCCGGGTATGGTGGATTTGTACGCCGACATTGCCCGCCGGGTGCTTGCCGTTGAAATAGCGGATTTCCACCCCTCTGGCTTCTTCAAATGCCGGATGAGGCCGGGCCTTGCCGCGGCCGTCCAGCCCGAGGTAGACTTTGCCGTCCGTCAGGCGGTTGAGCACATCCAGGCCTTTCTGGAAAGCCGCCTCCTGCCCCTCGATGACGAAGTTGAGGTCGGGCGCCAGAGGAGCGGTATCGAAGGTGGAAATGAAAATATCGCGGGGCGCCTGATCGTGTTCTGCCACGGTATCGAAGGGCCGTTGCCGGATGAGAGGCCACAGGCCGGCATCGAGCAGGAACCTGGCCAGTTCTTCCCGGCTGCCTCTCTCCAGGTCGAAGGCCGGCAACTCGCGGTATTTTATCTCTTTATCCGCCAAAATGACCACTTCCGTAATGGCGCGTTTGGCGCCGCGGTTGATGGCGATCACCTCGCCGCTTACCGGCGCCACGTATATGATCTCCGGCCGCTTTTTATCAAAGAACAAATGGTCGCCGGCCCTAACCTCATCGCCTACTTCCACCAGCACCTTCGGTATCGGGGAAATCCCCATGAAATTGGAAGGCTGTAAGGCAAAAGTCCGGGCGGTTACGGAATCATCCACCACTTTCTGCGCTTCGCCTTCCAGCATGATATTATGGCCCCGGCGGAGGATGGTTACCGGCTTGCCCCGCAGAAAATCGGGCAGGCGGGGAGAGAAAAGCTCCTTCCAGTTGGGAAAAAGGGAAAAGCTGGCGTCGGCAGTGGCAACGCCCGATTGCTTTGCTTCGATGACCATCAGGTTGTCCGCCACCTGTACGAGGATCATGAAGAATACCAGAACGGCCACAGCGATCAGGCCGTAGATGAAATAAGTTCCGTATCCTGAGCTGCTGCCCTCTGCCTGCGCCCAGGCGACATTTGCGGAGAGCAGTGTAGCGATGGTTAAAGCTGCCTTGCTCGTTGTGTTAATCATTCGTTCTTTCATTAGTTAATGCCCGGGGCCGAGGTATAAACCTGTGACAGCCAGGCATAATCAGGCTTTTCGAAAAACACGGCAAAGATATAAAGCTTTTCAGTTAATAAAGAAGCTTGCTTTTACTAATGTTCATGGGCAAAAATTATTTAGACCTCATCTAAATAAGAAGTAATATTCCTTTGTTTTCAGGGAGTTATAAAGGCGGGAAAAGAACATTTGCAGGCAGGCAGGGGGGGAAAACGGCAGGAATAACTTCTTCTCCTCAACTATTCAGGCCCTGCGGTTTTACAGTGGGCTGGCATCAGGCTGGCCGCAATACCATAACGCCAAAATACCGTAATACCCCTAAAAGTAGTTACTCGAATCACCGGCAAATCAACCCAATCGTAACTCCCTGTACGCCCTCCACCACCCCAGCAGTGCAAAAGCAGCAATGGCCACATACACCACCATCACCAGTGCAAACAGATAGGCGCCCCGGCTGTAGTACAGGCCCACGTAGATGAGGTCGGTAATGATCCAGTAGGCCCAGTTGTCCAGCACCTTGCGGACGAGGATGAGGGTGGCGATGACGGAAAAGACGGTGGTGAAGGCGTCCCAGTAGGTGGCCGCGGCGGGGGTGTACTCGTCGAAGAAATAGCCGAACAGCAGGGAGGCCAGGCTGCCGCCAGCCAGGATGACAAGGTGCTGCCGGCCGCTGAGCCGGCTGATGGGCGCCCCCTCCCCGCTTTGGCCGCCGTACTTCCACTGGTAGATACCGACAACGGCCATGGCCACATAGAAGAGCTGCAGCAACGCATCCAGGTACAGATCGTAAAAGGCAAAAGAGGCGTAAGCCCACAGGCTGCAGCTGATGATACCCCAGAACCAGCACCACACCTGCCTGCGGGCCGCCAGCACGACATAGATTAGGGCCGTGGCGGCCACCACCCAGTCCACCCAGCTGAGGGCGGCGGCTTCGGCGAGGATGGTTCGGAACATAACGCGGAGGTTTAAGGAAAAAACAGAACGCGGATGGCGCGAATCTGGCGAATTACCGCGGATTTCCTGGCAAAGGGCAATCTGCGGTGATCCGTTCAATCCGCGCCATCCGCGTTCCTTCACCCCACTTACAGGGCTGCTACTTCTTGATATCAAACCGGTACTGTACCGTCTCCCGGATGGGAATACCCTCATTATCGCTCTCCTCCAGGAAGATGTCGATATCGATCTCTTCGGCCTCATCCTTTTCCGAGCTGTCAAAGAGCACCTCGATGGCGCCCTTTTCGCCCGGGCGGTAAGAATCGCCGGTGGGGTCGTTCTCGATGGTGGTGCAGTCGCAGGCCGAGATGAGGGAGATGGTCAGCGGGGCGCTGCCGGCATTGATAAATTCATAGGTAAAGCGGCGCTTTTCTCCTTTTTTTACGGTTCCCAGTTCGAAAACCCGGTGCTTGAACTGCATGATGGGCAGCCCCTTCAGGTTTTTCTTGCCATACAGGGAAGACAGCATATTGACCTTGACGGTATCTGCCGGAAGGCCGCCGATCAGGCTCTGGCGGTCGGCGCCCGGCTTGGTAGTTTCCTTCTTCCGCAGGCGGGTGCTCTTGATGGTGATGCTCTTCGGGCCCTCCAGGATTTTGAATTCGGTGCGCCGGTTGAGTTCGTGGGCCACCTCCTGCTGGTTTTCGTCCTTGAGGGCATCGATGAATTCCTTGGTTAGCACATCCCCTTCTTTCAGGAAGCCATGCAGGGCCGCCACGCGGGCGCTGACGGTCTGCGGCTGGCCCTCTCCGTAGCCTTTGGCCTCGATGCGCTCGCGGGCTAAACCTTTGCGGACCAGCCAGCGGCGGGCCGACTCGGCGCGGCGCTGGGAGAGGTCTTCATTGTACTGGTCATTGCCCCGGTTATCGGTATGGGAACTGAGCTCGATCTTCATATCCGGGTATTCCGTCATCAGTTCATATACGACTTCCAGGTCGCTCTCGGCTTCCGTGCGGATGCGGTCGTCGTCGAAATCGTAAAGGATATTTTCCAGAACGATCGGTTCTTCAATGGTGATGGTGTCATATTCCGGGACCACCGGCCTGGGCTTCAGGTAGAAGAAATGCTGGAAGGTCTTCGAATCGGTCAGCCCCACGGTGTTGAACTGCATGGTATCCGGGAAGTAGTCCGGATGGGTGGCGATGACCATATAGGGCATATCCAGCTCCAGGTCGAAATCGAAGCGGTTGCCGCCTTCGCTGGTCTTGCTGTCCGGCGTGCCGGGCCTGTTATTCTGGGTGGGAATGAGGTACACGGTTCCGCCGGGAAGCGGCTTCTTATCGATGGTGAACAAGCCGGTGACCAGGTCGGCATACAACCTGGCGATGCTGACCGTGTAAAGGTCGTTGCAACAGGTGCGGCCGTAGGCCGAGCGCCCGCCTTCCCGGTTGGAGGCCAGCAGGCCGAAGTAGCCTTCGCTGTCGAGGGTCAGGCTCTGGTCGTCCACACTGGTATTAAAGCCGCGGCCCATGTTGGCCGGGCCGCTCCATTTGGCGCCATCCCAGGTGGAATAGAAAATGTCGAAGCCGCCCAGGCCCGGATGGCCGGTAGAGCTGAAGTAAAGGGTACCGTCACGGTAATAGGGCGTCTCTTCGTCGCCTGCCGTATTGATCACCGAACCCAGGTTGACCGGGTCGCTGTAGGCGCCCTCGCCCGTCCGGGTGGCGTAGTAAATGTCGAAACCGCCGTAACCGCCCGGCATATCGGCCACGAAGAAGAGCACCTGCCTGCCGAACAGTTCGCCCACGGCAGGGTGCTTGGCGATGTAGTCGCCGTTGACGCCCTGTACTTCCTGGGCGCCTTTCCAGCCTTCGCTGCCCCCGGTGCTGAAGAAAATCTTACTTTCCGACAAGGTATTGCCTTCCAGTTGGGCCCGGGTGAAGTACATCGTGCGGCCGTCCTTATCCAGGGCGACGTTGGTATTGTGGAACTCGGGGCGGTTGATCTCGCCGCCCAGGGCCGTGGGCTTTTCCCATCCGTTGTCATCCCGCATGGCCTTGTAGATAAGGGCGTAGGATTCGTCCTTGTTTTTCTCATCGACGTAGATGACATCGTCGGCGTCGAAGGTGGCGAAGTACACTTCCTGCCCGTTGGGAGACAGGGCCGGCGAATATTCCGACACCTTTTTATTGAGGTCGCGCCCGGCGTTCTCCACCGCCACCCCTTTCATGGTCTGGGGCAGCTCTTTGGCCAGTTCGGCGCCGGTGATGGCGTTTTTAGCCAGCGTATTCAGGCTGTCGCTGGAGGAACTGGCCAGGAATTTCTGGAGCTCTTCGATCGCTTCATCGTACTTCTCGTTCATCTTAAGCACCTGCCCGTAGATGTAGCGGTACTCATTGAGTTGCCCTTCTTCGGCGCGGCGCAGTATGCGGGAGAACCAGCGCTCCGCCCGGCTGTAATCGCGGATTTGGAAGTTCAGCCAGGCAATGGTGTCGATCAGAGCGCGGTCTTCCTTATCTTCGTAGGCTTCCTCGTAGCGCTCCAGGGCGTAGACGTAGTTGCGGTTGGCATAGGACTCGCGGGCAGCCCGCAGGGTTTGCTCGTAGGAGGACTTGCGGATCGGCTGCGCCGTCAGGACGCCGCAACTCAGCAGGAATAAGAGGCTTAGTATGGATATGTTTTTCATAAGCTTCATGAATTGGCCACGTTTTCTCAACGTCAAAAACAGCTTTTTCTTGCTAAAGGATCTGTTAAGGATACACAAATATTACTAGAATTTCGGGCAGAGGATCGCCTGCTTGATCTCCGGGTCTTTATAAATCTTAATGATATACCAGGCGGCGACCTCGAAGGCGCCCTGGTACCTGGTGGCGTCGTTCAACTGGGAAACGTTCACATCATAGGCGGCGGCCACGCGCAGGTCTTTGTAATCCAGCCCCAGCAGCACCTTGGCGGCGTCGCCGAAGCGGTAACCCAGGCCGAAGTTCAGCTTCACCTGCATTTCGGGGTTGACCATATAACCTGCCCAGGCCTGCAGGCTCACCTCCGTGGCGCCCTTCGACACCTGGAACATGGCGGTCGGGGCTGCCGACCAGCGCTCCGCCAGCGCCCATTCATACCTGGTATGCGCGGTAATGCGCATGGGGCGCTTATCGGCGCCATCCACGTTGATGGAGTCCTGGTTTTCGGTCAACGAACCGAACAGGTATTTAGGCTGCGTGATGTGCACACCGGCGACGCCCAGCTCGAAATTGCTCTGCTCGCTGATCTGGTTGCGGTACAGCAGGCCGGCGGCAAAATCGAGGAAATCTTTATTGGTTCTGCCGTTGCCGTCGCCCGATATCAAAGGATCCCCGACCAGGCCGGGGTTATAGGCGTCCGGGTCGGGCTCGGGAAAACCCTGGAAGACGGTGATATTTTTTGAATCGTATCGCCGTTGCACCCTGCCGCCCTGCAGGCCGAGGGTCAGTACCGACTTGCCGTCTTTATCCAGCCCCAGGTGGTAGGAAGCGGAGATCATAGTGGCATTGGTCTGCAGCTTCGACCTGCCCGCCTCGTCGTTGTAGATCATGCCGCCCACCCCGATCCAGTCCTGTTCGCGGAAGCCGCGCAGTATGGGCGCGTCCACGTAAAAGGAAGGCGTCGTGTAGCCGTCGGCGCCGGAGACGTTGTACCACTGGCCGCGGTAAATGCCCCCCACCCGCGCGGTGCCCAGGAAAGCGCCCGTAGTGGCGGGGTTAAGCGTCAGGGGCGACATATTGAAGAGGGTGAAGTGGATGTCTTGTGCCGGTAGTGTTTCCAGTATGGCTGTCAAGAGGATAAAGAGTAGAAGTTTGATCAGCTTCATAGAGTCGGTATTTTAATTGGTCCTGCTTTTGGGTGATGGTAATTTGCTATAGGCCCGAAAGATAGTTTTTTTCTCCAAAAGTTTGTGTGCCGTCCGTTTAAAACGCCTCCAAGATAGATTTTCAGATCCTTCTCTACAATCCGGCGGCGGTTAAAATTGACCTTATGGTTGACAAAAGGGAGTTTTGCGCCCGTCTCTTGCAGAGCCGGATAAAGTTTTGCGGCCGGCGGCCCGCTTAATTTAGCTGAATACTTATCTTACCTTTGAGGCAGGATATATCATCCCGAAGCCTGATTGAAACAAGCGAAAAACATGCTGATATGAGACACCTCTTTATCACCGCCTTTATTCTTTTCTTTTCGTCCGGTACTGTCTTCGGCCAGGAAGTTATCCCGCTCTACGACGGCCTTGCCCCCGGTTCGGAACACTGGAAATACCCGGAACAGACAGACACCATTAAGGAGTGGGAAGATGTGGCCTTTGTACGTAACATCTCACAACCCACCTTAACGGTTTTTCAACCCGCAGCGCTAAAAAACAAGACCGCCGTTATAGTCTGCCCGGGCGGCGCCTTCCGCGGCCTGGCCATCGATAAGGAAGGCGCCGAAGTAGCGCGCTGGCTCAATTCAAAAGGCATCACCGCCTTTGTATTGAAATACCGCACCGTCAACGCCCCGGAAGATTTTGACCCCTGGCTTGGCCGCGACCTCAGCACCGGCAATTCTGCCAGGATAGATTCCATCAATGCGCCCTTTGTGCCGCTGGCCGTCGCCGACGGCAGGGAGGCGGTAAAGCTGCTGCGCCGGCGCGCCGCTGAATTCGGGATCGCTCCCAACCGCATCGGCATGCTGGGCTTCTCGGCGGGCGGCACGCTCATCGCCTCCGTCGCCCGAACCTGCGATGCCGAAAGCCGGCCCGATTTCATCGCCCTGCTTTATGCTTACTGCGGAGCGATACTGGGAGAAGGCGTCCCGGAAGACGCCCCGCCCCTCTTTATGGCCCTGGCCGGCGACGACCCCATCGCCAACGGCAACCCCGGCCTGTATGAGCAATGGCGCAATGCCGGCCGCCCCGCCGAGCTGCACATCTACCCGCAGGGCGGCCACGGTTTTGCCCTCCGGCAGCAGGGCCTGCCGGCCGACCTGTGGACGGACCGGTACCTGCAGTGGCTCGAACGGCAGGGGCTGCTCCTCACTCCCGAACGGGCCGAAAAAACCGACCTTGCGGGCAACTGGCGCTGGCGCCGCTTCTGGGACGAAATGATCCGTGCCGATTTCGGCGGGCTGAACAGATATCGCGAAGCAAACCAACAACTTATGCCGACAGGAAAAGATGAAAAACGCGTCGTATTTTTTGGCAACTCCATCACCGAAGGCTGGATCGGCGCTCACCCGGACTTCTTCGCCGGCAAACCCTACGTGAACAGAGGCATCGGCGGGCAGACTACCGCGCAGATGCTGGTACGCTTCCGGCAGGATGTCGTGGCCCTCAGGCCGGCAGCCGTCGTCATCCTGGCCGGTACCAACGATATTGCCGGCAATACCGGCCCCACCACCCTGGAGGCCATTTTCGACAATATCGTTTCCATGGTGGAAATAGCCAGAGCCAATAACATCCGCGTCGTACTCTCCTCCGTGCTGCCGGTGAGCGACTACCCCTGGGCCCCGGGCCTCGGGCCGGCAGAGAAGATCATCCGCCTGAACGCCATGCTGAAGGCATACGCCGACGGCAACGGCTGCGTTTACCTCGATTACCACAGCGCTATGAAGGATGAAAAGAACGGGCTGCCCCCTTCCCTGGCCGAAGACGGAGTACATCCTACCCTGGAAGGGTATATGATAATGGAACCTATGGTGGAAAGGGCAATTAAAGATGCTTTAAAATAGCCCGGTTTGAGAACCTTA
>CAZAXA010000151.1:0-12421 GCA_964488965.1 uncultured Phaeodactylibacter sp.
CTGGCAGGACCCCCGGCTCATGAAGGAATGGGAGCGGCAGGGCGTCTACCACGTGCTCAATGGGCGCACCGGCCAGCGCATGCCGGTTTTTTTCCAGATGTACCGGGATTATGCCGCCAAAGCGGAAACCTTTGATGTGGAACAGGCCATTCGCCGGCTCGGCAAGCCGCTGCTGATCGCCCATGGTTCTGAAGACCTTTCCGTGCCGGTAGAAGCCGCCTGGCAGCTGCATTCCTGGAATGCGGGTTCCCAATTGCACATCATCGAAGGGGGCGGCCACGTCTTCGGAGGCAGCCACCCTTATTCAGGCGGCGCCCTGCCGGAACACGCCAGAGCGTTGGTCGATATCAGCATTCAGTTCCTGAAAAAACATCTGCTTCAGCCGTAAAAAAAAGCCCGATTCCAGTTATGCGGAGTGGAACGGGCAAGGGTAAGAGAACGAATCAGGAGTTATAAGGTTGATTGGGGCCGTTAAAACCGGCCATGAAGCGAGCGGGGGCGCTCTGCTTCATGTCCTGCGGCTAATTGGGGTTTGGTTTCCGGGGCTTTAAGGTGATTTGGGATAATACAGGGTTTGGGAATTGACCCCTGGCTTTGTTTATCGAACGGAGAAACCGGCTGTATTCAAAGGGTTTCAGGTTTATTTTTTCCGGTTTCAGTATAAAGAGCGAAGGGAGGGCCCGATTCCACAAAAAATCTTTAGCTATTTAAGCATTTTTTTATTTTGCATTTGTATGCAACTGATTAAAAACACCTTGAAAACAAAAGAGCTGCCGGCGAAATTTGTACGGGAAGGCAATTTTTTTGGTAATTTTGGGCTTTGCTTAGCAGAACCGATGGCCGGGCTTATTGGCAGCCCAGGCAAAACGAGCATTATCTGGTGTTAGCGATATTTCGGACCAATCAAATATTTGCGAGCATACTGCTCGCTTTCTACATTTTGCTGGCGCGGGCCTCTGTATGGGTGGCGCCGTCAAAATGGGAGCCTTCCGGTTACGGCCCGCTGGCGGAATGGATTTATGGCTGGATCGGTTCCAGCGGGCAGACGGCAGATATCGCGGCCATGGCGCTGTTGCTGGCGCAGGCCTTTTACCTGAACTTTTTCATCAGCGAACACCGGCTGGCCAGCGAAGTAAGCCTTTTCCCGGGGCTGTTCTATATTCTGGCCAGCAGCATATTGCCGGAATTCCTGCACCTTTCTCCCCTCCTCATGGCCAATACTTTCTTTCTGATCGTCCTGGCCGAGATTTACGCCACCTTTAAAAAAACCGATTGTGCGGACCGCATCTTCAATATCGGTTTCTGGACGGGAGTAGGTTCCTTGTTTTACCCTTCCTATCTGTTCCTTTTCGTTCTGGGGTTTGTAGGGTTGAACATTCTGAAGGGTTTTAAACTCCGGGAACGGCTGATGATGCTTACGGGGCTCGTTACCCCCTATCTCCTGATCTCCGTGCATCTCTTCTGGAGGGATGAATTTTTTGATTTCTGGGTGGAGCGGGCGCCCGCCGGCTTTGCCTTCCTGGATTTTGTCCCGGCGCCTGTCTGGCAGGTTTACCGCGACCTTGCCATTTTCGGCATTCTGATCCTGGTTGTGCTGTTCAGCTACCGCTCCTACATCTTCAAGCAGACGATGCAGGTTCAGCGCAAGATCAACATTCTCTTCTGGGGTTTGCTGACTACCGCCCTCAGTTTGCTGATCCAGTCGGATATCGAGATCGGCCACCTTCTCATTACTGCGCCCCCTCTGGGCATCATGTTATCCTTCAATTTCATCCGCATGCCCGGCCGCATGGCTGAAGTCATCCACCTGCTCATACTGGCGATCGTGCTGTTCCTGCAATTCCGGGAATGGCTGACGCTTTCCCTTTAGCGCTATTGACGTTTCAGGAACTTCGCAACTGCCCGCGCCACGTTCTGGCCATCCATTGCGGCAGAGATGATGCCGCCGGCATAGCCGGCGCCTTCGCCGGCGGGAAAGAGGCCCGGCGCCTCTTCATGCATATAAGTATCGCGGTTGCGGGGGATGCGGATGGGGGCGCTGGTGCGGCTCTCCGTGCCGATGACGTTGGCCTCTTCGGTAAAATAGCCTTTCATTTTCCTGCCGAATTCCCGGACGCCTTCCCGCAGGCGCCGGTAGATGGAAGGAGGCAACAGTTCATACAAGGGGGCAGGATACAGGCCGGGGATATAGGAGGAACCCGGCAGGCTGGCAGATAAGCGCCCCGCTGTAAAGTCGGTAAGGCGCAGGGCCGGCGCCTTCTGGCTGCCATCCCCGGCGGCGAAGAGGGCCTGTTCCACACTGCGCTGAAATTCCAGGGCGGCAAAGACGCCATGCTGTTGAAAGGGCGCCAGGTCTTCCAGTTCCACGGCAACCACCGTACCGGAATTGGCGTAGGCGGAATCCCGCCGGGACATGGACATGCCGTTCACCACGATCTCGCCCGGGGCGGTTGCTGCCGGCACGACCAGGCCGCCCGGGCACATGCAGAAGGAAAAGACCCCGCGGCCGTCTATCTGGCAGGCCAGGCGGTAACTCGATGCCGGCAGGTGTTCTTCCCGTGGCGACTGCCCGTACTGAATGCGGTCGATCAACAGTTGGGGGTGTTCGATGCGGACGCCCAGGGCAAAAGGTTTCGCCTCGATCCGGACGCCCTGCCGGTGCAGCAGGTAGTAAATATCCCGGGCGGAATGGCCGGTGGCGAGGATGACGGCGTCTGCCCGGCGTTCGTCCCTGCCGTTCACCACTATACCCTGTATCCGCCCTTTATCAATGATGAAGCCGGTTACCGGGCTGTCAAAGTGAACCTCGCCTCCATAGTGCTGTATCGTCTCCCGTATGTTGGCGACGATCTTCGGCAGTTTATTGGAGCCGATGTGGGGATGGGCATCGATGAGGATATCCGCGTCGGCGCCATGCTCCACCAGAAGGCGCATGGCCTTTTCGATATCGCCGCGCTTATGAGAACGGGTATATAACTTGCCATCCGAATAGGCGCCGGCGCCACCCTCGCCGAAGCAGTAATTAGAGTGGGGGTTGACTTCCCCGAACTGTTGAATGGCGCGCAGGTCCCTCCTTCGGGATTGCACATCCTTTCCCCGGTCAAAAACCAGCGGTTTGAGGCCCAGTTCGATCAGTTCCAGAGCAGCGAAATAACCTGCCGGCCCGGCGCCGACGATGATCACCGGCGGGGCATCCTCTACCGGGCGTAGGGCTTTCAGGAGGGCGGGTTCCGGCCGGTAAGCCTCGCCGGCGTAAACTTCCACCCTCAGCCGGATCACCGGCCGGGGCCCTCTGGCATCGATGGAACGGCGGGTCACGCGCACATCCCGTACCTCCTCTGCCCTGAAGCGGCACTTTTGTATGGCCCGCCGCTGTATCAACTCCTCATCTGCCGCCTCCTGTGGCAGCAGTTTCAATTCAACCTCTTTTATCATTTCCGTTCTTATTGGCCGTTCTTCCCTTCCTTTGGCGGCTGCCCGGCGCCCGATGGTTGCCGGCGCCAGGTAGAATCGGGCAGCATCAGTGCAGGCTGCGCCTCCAGGGTGTCGGCAGGGGGGGCGAGCGGCTGTACGGCGTCTCTCAGCGATTCACTCACCGTCCCGCTTTCCCTGGCCAGTTTTTTCCGGGGTTTGAAAGTCCCGATGCGTTCTTTGCTTTTTTCCTCCCGGGGGCGGAACCACACACCCGGGGATATCTGGCTGAAATCGTCCGGAATGAAAATGCGTATGGCCACCTCTTCATAGCATTGGGTATCGCCGGATTTGATGGCGAGCCGTTTGGTATCCTGGGCGGCCAATACCAGGGTGTCTCCTCCTTCCCGCGACTGGAAATTGTACCGCCCCTTTTCCAGAAAGAAATCGAATACGCCCCGGGAGGCATAATACAGCTTGATGTTGCTCTCCGTCATGATGGTATTACCTGCCCAGGGGACTACCTCGAACTTGTCATTTTCATATATGCTGAAGGCCAGCGTCGTCGCGCTGTCCGGCACCTCAAAAGCCTGATGCAGCATTTTGACCAGTTGGGCGTGGGTAGAGGGGATGCTCAACAGCAGCAGAGCCTGGAAAACTATGATCCTCATATTGCAGTTAATAAGCGCCAAAATTAAAGGGTGTAACGCCTTGCCGGCATTACACCCTTATAACGTCCGCTTTATTCAAAAGTTGTTCAGAGGGAAGAGGTAGCTTCGCCTCCTTCCAGGCTTTTGTTTTCCGGCACTTTTACGAGTACATTTTCGGGGGCAAAGACGATGTAGGACACCTTGTCCTTCAGCGGTTTGCCACCCACCTTTACCTCCAGGGCCAGCTGTGGCGCCAGTATCCTGTAGGTTTCTTCATCGACCTCATAGCGCAGGTTATAGCGGCCGGCCTGCACCAGGGACTTCAGAAGCGCTTCGCTGCCTTCCTCAAGGGACACCTGCATCTGCACCCGCAGAAAGTCATTGTCCCAGGTTCTCACTTCGACGGGGCCGTCCATCTGAATGGCGACGACCTGGTTCCCTTGCAGGTTAAAGGATTTGACGAGCGTTTTCTCCACCTGTTGTCCATAACTCAGAAGGGATACGAACAAGAGGAGGGCGGTTGGGATAAGAGATTGGAGTATAAAGTTTCTCATAGGCGACCTCCTTTTATTGTTTATTGGGAATTAAATTTTTCTTTGAAAAGGGCCCCCGGCGCTGCAGCCGGAAACTGTTTTGTTTTTCAACCCTCTTTCTGTTCAAAAGATTCCCCAAAGGGCCGAAACGCTGCCTGGGGTATTCGTGTTTGAATGTTTGCGCCCCCCGGATCAACGAATACAAGCCTCCCGGATCAGCACCAGCCTTTCCAGCAGGGGTTCCAGTTGATCCAGGGGCAGCATATTGGCGCCATCCGATTTAGCCTCTGAAGGCCGGGGGTGCGTCTCGATGAACAGGCCATCCACCCCGATGGCAACCCCGGCGCGAGCCACGGCGCCGATCAGGGCAGGGCGGCCGCCGGCCACTCCGCCCGACTGGTTAGGCTGCTGCAGCGAATGGGTACAATCCAGCACGACAGTAGCGCCGAACGACTGCATAATGGGGATACCCCGGTAATCGATGACCAGGTCCTGGTAGCCGAAGGTGGCGCCCCGCTCGGTCAGGATCACCTTATCGTTGCCCGACTCCAGCACCTTTTCCATTGCGAAGCGCATGGCCTCCGGGCTGACAAACTGCCCCTTTTTTACGTTCACCACTTTACCGGTTTGGGCGGCTGCGATGAGCAGGCTCGTCTGCCGGCAAAGGAAAGCAGGTATCTGCAGAATGTCGGCATACTGTGCCGCCAGGGCAGCTTCCGGTTCGCTGTGGATGTCCGTCGTTACCGGAATATCGAATTGCCCGCCTACGGCTTTCAGTATCCTGAGCGCTTTTTCATCGCCTATGCCGGTGAAGGAATCCAGCCGGGAACGGTTGGCCTTCCGGTATGAGCCTTTAAAGATGTATGGAATCCTCAGGCGTTGGCACAGGCCGTGCACGCGTTCCGCGATCTCAAAGGCCATGGCCTCCCCTTCGATGGCGCAGGGGCCGGCGATGAGGAAGAAATTCCGGCTGTCCAGGTTCTTCAGGCGGGGGATTTGTTCCAGTTTCATGCCTTTTGTTTTTCCGGCAAAGTACTACCTCCGGCATGCAATTGCAAGTTTACCCGGATAAGGTATTTAAAGCTTCACGCTAACGCCTATGCTGAAAATGGAAACCCCATAGCCCACTTCCGCAAACAGGCCTGCATTTTTTAGCGGGTAATAGCTGGCGCCCACAAAGGCGCTGTAGGTAAAGGTATTTTCTGCCGGGCGGCTGAAGGAAGGCCCTTCGATCTCGCTTTTTTCCTTGCCGATACTGCCCGAAACCCTGGGCATATTATACCCCAGCATAGCGCCTCCGTAGATATCCCAGTTGTCTATGCGGTTGGCATGGGCGACTGCCCGCAGGCCGAAGAGGCAGAACTGGTTTTCAATATCCCGGAAAGCGCCTCCGGGCATCACCGCACGCGCCTCGGAAGCGGAATAAGCGGCATAGGCGCCCAGGCTGAAGTTCGGCAGCAGCCTGATGTTCACCCGGGCGCTCACCGGAGGCGCCACAGTGGTAACTTCGTCTTTGGCAAAAGTGGGGAACAGGCCGATGCCTGCAGCGAATTCGACATCGCCTTTCTTAAAGGTGGTTTGTGAGGTTACGCTTGAAAGCCCAAACACCATCAGGGCCAGAAGGATCATAATTTTTTTCATGGAATTTCGCTATTTAGTTGTTTTGCAGATTCGGGCGCCTGGCCAGGCCCGGGGGCCCGGTAAAACACAAATGTAGGCTACCTGGGGGTAGGATTCAAGTTTATTGCAAATATAATTTTGATTTTTTATAGACTTGTTTGCTATATTAAAATAATATTTTGAATTATTTATTTTCATATCTCTGCTTTACTGAAAATTTTCCTTCCTCCCAATATCATACGCTCCGATCCGTCCTGAGGGAAAGCTAATTTTTTGTAACTATCCAGGCAGGCTTCCATGCATTCTTTGCCACTCCCGCCCCATAGGAGTCCTTTCAACTTTTTTGTGGCCCGGCCACAACCAAATCAGAAGATAGGACATTAATAAGGTTTAGAGCACGCCAGGAGGCAGACCTTCGGCCCGGATGCGTGCGAGGATGTTTCATTAACTTAATTTTCATGCGCCTGCTCATCACCATTTTATTAGTATTGCTGTTCGACTTGTACGCCTTTCAGGCAGTACGCACGCTGGCACAGAACTGGCCCTCCATGCTGCGTATCACCGTTTACACCCTGCACTGGCTGGTTCCCCTGGCACTGGCCGGATGGATGGCCGCCTCCGCCTATGAGGCCACCGGTGGATTAGGCAAAAACACCCTGACGGTGATCCGCACCTTGTTCTTCATCATTTATATCTCCAAAGTACTGGTGGTCAGCGTCCTGTTTATCGACGACCTGCGCCGCGTCGCCCTGGTTGCTTACAATTATTTTTCCAGTTCCACTACTCCTTACGATGCCAGCCGCTCCCGCTTCCTGGCCCAGATGAGCCTGTTCGCCGGCGGCATCCCCTTTGTTTCCCTGCTCTACGGAATGATCCGCAACCCCTACCGCTATACGGTATTTCAGGAAACGGTCCGGCTGAAGAACCTGCCGGAGGTGCTGGATGGCCTGCGGATAGTGCAGATTTCCGATATTCACTCGGGCAGCTTTCTCCTCAAAGAGCCGGTAGAAAATGCCATACGCCTCATCAACCAGCAAAAACCGGACCTGGCTTTCTTCACCGGCGACCTGGTCAACAGCGTTGCCAGGGAAGTGGAGCCTTTCATCGATATATTCAGCGGTGTCAAAGCCAAGTACGGCGTCTTTTCCGTTCTCGGCAACCACGATTACGGGGATTACCATCAGTGGGACCGGCCTGAGGACAAAGAACGGAACCTGGAAAACCTGAAGGACGCCCACCGGCAGATGGGCTGGGACCTGCTGCTTAACGAAAACCGCCTCATCGACATCAATGGCGAAAAGGTGGCGGTCATCGGCGTGGAGAATTATTCGGCCCACCCCCGTTTCCCCAAATATGGCGACCTCGACAAGGCCTACGAGGGCGCCGAACCGGCGCCTCTCAAGGTGCTGCTCTCCCACGACCCCTCCCACTGGGAGGAGCAGGTGACGAAAAAATACAAGGATATCGCCCTGACCTTCTCCGGCCACACGCACGGCATGCAGTTCGGCGTTGAGATTCCGGGCTGGATCAAGTGGAGCCCCATCAAATACGTCTACAAGCAATGGGCGGGCCTGTACCGGCAGGGGCAGCAGTACCTCTACGTCAACCGCGGGCTGGGCTACCTGGGCTATCCCGGCCGGGTGGGGATACTGCCGGAAGTGACCGTGATCGACCTGAAGAAGGCATAGGATGTGTTTGGGTGTTTGGGTGCGCATCACTCCATTACTCCATCGAGGTAAGGGCTTATCTTTTCCACCACCTCCTCCGGCAGGGCTTTCACTTTATACAGCTCCTCCACATTCCGGAAGGGGCCGTGCTGCGCCCGGTAGTTGACGATGGCGTTGGCCTGCCGCCAGTTGAGGTAAGGGTGGGCCTGGAGGGTTTCCGCATCAGCGGCATTGATATCCAGTTTACGGAAAACCGGGGAAAGCCTTAGCTGTGAGCGAAGCTGCTGAAAAACGCTATCCGGCAGCCCGTAGGTTTCGCCCACCTGGCCGATGCTGGCGAAACCTCCCAGTTGATCGCGAAAGCGCGTAATGCGGCGGGCATAGCCCGGCCCGATGCCTTTGAGTTGCTGCCATTCTTCTTCATTTGCCTGGTTGACATCGATGATCGCCGGCGGCGGGGCGATATGTTCAAAGGGCCGGGGCGAGGCCTCCGCTTGTTTCACTGCCTTTGCCAGGGCCGGGGAGGTATCCTCTATCTCGATAAAGGGAGCAATGGCCTGGTAAATATCCTCCTGCATGCCGTATATTTTCCGCAATGCCTCTGGTTGCCGGAAGCGCCCTCCTTTTTCCCTGTATTTCAGGATATTGTGCGCCAGTTGCTTCGGCAGGCCCAGGCGCAGGAGTTCTTCCTCCCCGGCCGTATTGGGGTCGAAGGGGAAGGGCTTCAGAGCGGGGCTGGCCGGCCCTTCTGCTGCCGGCGGGCCTTTCACTGCTGCCGGCGCCCCTGACGGCGGATTTCCAATGCGCACATAAGGCGCCAGCCGCCGGTAATCTGCATCGCTAAGCGTGTAAATCCGGCGCAGGCTTTCTGCTTCGTAAAAGGGGCTCACCTTTTCCCGGTACTTGATTATGGTATTCACGGTGCGTTCGGGCAGGCCCAGCAACAGGAAGCTGTCCCGGGAAAGCGTATTCGGGTCAAAAGCAAAAAGCAAGGCCCCGGCAACTGCCTCTTCTTCATCCCCGGCCCCCTCCCAAAAGGCCTGCAATTCTTTCTGATACTGTCCAAAATCCTCTTCCGGCTGTCGCACGAAATGAGGGTACAGGCGAGGCAGAAGGAACAGGCCGGCACAGAGCAAAAGCAGCGTTAAAGCCCCGTTTCGCTCAGCACGGCTATAGTAGAAATAATCCTGGAGAAATGATTTCATGTTGATTGTGGTTTTGCGCCCGTCTCTTGCAGAGCCGGGTGAATTTTTACCTTTCTCACCATTCCTGCTCCCATGCCCCCTTCTCGGCGGTATAGTGGGCGTCCACCCCCAGGGCCCTGGCCTCTTCGAGCCATTTGCGGGCCTTCCAGGGCGGGTTGGACCCATCGATGAGGGCCAGGCGAAAGTTTACTTTTTCCAGCAGTTCGCCCAGGCCGATATCTACCCCGCCGCAGAGCAGGGCCAGGCTGACATGCAGCCGTCCGTTTCCCTGCAGGGCAGACCGGTCCCGGATGACCAGCAGGCGATGAGGGCCGTATTGCAGGGCGCCGCTTTTATACCGCCACTGCCGCCCCTGCCCCTTTTCTGTCAGCAGCTTTTTGCCTGCCACGCCGGCCCAACGGCGCCAGCGGTGGTTCAGCGCGGCGTAATCCAGTTGCTGCTCTGACACCTCTACGCTCAGAAAATAGCTCGCCTGCCGCCCTTCAAAAAGGGCCAGGGCGGTGCCCCGCGGGATATGATAAACGGCAAGGGCACGTTGGCTGTGTACCTGAAACGCTTTTGCGGCATAGATGCCGGCAATGCCCAGTAAAGCCAGCTGCCCGGCCAGTATCCATTTGAAATTGCGGCTTTCTATAGCCAGGACTAATGCCAGCAGCAGCAGGTACATCAGGATCATAGTCTCTGGCCCGGCCCATATGCCTTGTAAGAGCCCTCCCGGAATTTGCTGAACCAGAAAGATGAGGGCATTTACCGTCCAGGTTATGCCATAGAGCAATTTGCCGGCAACTGCTCCCGCCAGCGGTACGGCCTGAAGCGCAAACAAGGCCAGCCCCGAGGAGAGGATGAGGGCGGCGGCCGGCACCACGATGAGCCCCGACAGCCAGAAGTACAGCGGGAACTGATGGAAGTAGAACAAGCTTATGGGCAGGGTGGTAAGCTGAGCTGCCAGGGAAACAGAAAGCAACTTCCACAGATAATCGCCGGCCCTGTTCTTAATATACCAATGCCGGTACAGCAGGGGCTGGAAATAAACGATACCAAGGACGGCGAGGTAAGACAACTGAAAACCGACGTTAAACAAGAGAAAAGGGTCGGCGCACAGCAGCAGAAAGGCCGAAGCTGCCAGCGTATTATAGATATTGACATGCCGCCGCAGGGCCTGCCCGGCAGAGAGGAAAGAAAAAAGGGTGGCGGCGCGCAGGACGGAAGGCGAAGCCCCCGTCAGCAGGGCGAATCCCCAGATGCCGGCCAGCAGGAGCATGGCCCGCACCAGAGGCCAGAATCGCCCGGGCAGGCGGGCCAGCCCCAGCAGGAAGGAAAGTACCATCTGAATGATCCCGACGTGCAGCCCGGATACCGCCAGCACATGCATGGCGCCGGTATGGGCATAGGCATTCCTGACCTCATCGCTGAGTTCCGCCTTATACCCCAGGATCAATGCTGCCGCTACGGCATATTCATTTTCTGAAGGAAGGAAGCGGGCCAGCGCCTGCAGGCAGTGCCGGCGCAGCCGCCAGGCATGGCTGGCAAGGTTGGGGCGGCGCTCCAGCAGTTGCCAGTCCTGTTCGCCGACGAAGGCCTGGAGGTGGACATTCCGGTAGTGCAGATACCGTTGGAAGTCAAAAGCCCCGGGGTTGAGCGCCGCTGCCGGAGGCGATAACTTTGCCGACAGCATCAGCACGTCGCCGGCTTCCAGTTCCCGGCTTCTGGAGGTGATATCAAAGTAGGCCAGGATATGCCCGCCGGCAGGTTGCAGGGCGCCGGAAGGGCCTTGCCGGGCCTCGGCAGCCAGCAGCAGGCGCAGCCGGCTGCCGGCAGGTTCCACATCGCAGGCCCTTGCCACCAGGAGGAGCGGCCCCTCTTCCGTTGCCGCCAGGTAGCGGGCATGGCGGCGCTCATCGTGAAGGTAAACCAACTGGTTGCCAAAAAGAAAGAGGGAAGCATAGAGGGCAAGCCCGAACCACCAGCGCTGCGAAAAACGCCGGCCGGGCGTTTGCCAGAGGGCCATCAGGGCCAGGAGCGGCATTAAGGAAAGAAGAACTGCCCATTGCAGCTGCTCCGGCACTATTCCCTCTGATCCTATCCCCAGCGCGAGCGGCAGCAACAGGCGGGCCATGGGGTATTCCCGCCAGTTCATAACGCATAGTTTTGAAAGGTCCGACAATCTTTTTCATGTGGTTCCTCTCTATGCGCAATGGCTATAAAAATACTTCATTTTTTCAGGAATTGCAAAGCGTAAGCAGTTAAAGGACAGGCAGTCCGGCCCGAAGGGCCCAGTCACAACCGCCGGCCCCTGGCGCCTTTATATTTTGTCGAATCGCCTTTCCCACTGACTTCCAACAGCTTAAACAAAGGCGCCTGGTAGTGTACAACTTACACTAATTCATGGCTGTTTGATTGGTTATACGTGAATATTTAACTAATTTCAGCGCTGAAACATCGTGCGACCGCATAATACCTGGCCGATACCTATATGTAATGAACGAATTCAATGAATACTTCAAGTCTGCCTTCACTGTTGATAATGTCATCTTCGGCTTTGACGAAGGGGATTTGAAAGTATTGCTCATCAAGAGAGGAGAAGAGCCATTCAAGGGGAAATGGGCGTTGCCGGGATACTTTGTCTATCCCAATGAAGACCTGGACGCTGCCGCCAAACGGGTGCTGGAAGAGCTGACCGGCCTGCGCAATGTCTATCTGGAGCAGGTAAAGACCTTCGGCGCCGTCAACCGGCATCCATTCGGCCGGGTCATTACGGTGGCCTACTTCTCGCTGATCAAGATCAGCCACTATACCATTCAGCCTTCTTCCATTGCCCAAAAGGCCAAGTGGCATTCCATTGCCAAAGTGGAAGAGCTTGCCTTTGACCACAACGAAATCCTGGCCGCCTGTTTCAACCGCCTGAAATGGCTGGTGCGCTCCCGCCCTGTCGGGTTTGAACTGCTGCCGCCCAAATTCACGCTCACCGAGCTGCAGCATCTTTACGAAGCGATCCTGGAAACAGAGCTGGACAAGCGCAACTTCCGCAAGAAAATCCTTTCCATGGACCTGCTCATCGACCTCGGCCAGACGCAGGAAGGCGTTGCCCACCGGCCGGCGCGCCTCTACATGTTCGACAAGGAAAAGTACGAAGAGTTCCTGGCGAAAGGCTTCAGCTTTGAACTCAAGGAAAGCAAAAAAAAGGAGAATAAGCCCCCCCGGCGAAAGGCGCGGGCCAATATGGCATAAAGGGCGGGGGCGTTGCTGGTTGTCTGTTGTCTGTTGTTGGTTGTCTGTTATCCGTTCCCAACCAATGCCAAAGGCACATCCCTTCGGGACAACCGCCCTACAACTCC
>CAZAXA010000152.1:0-12333 GCA_964488965.1 uncultured Phaeodactylibacter sp.
TTCCTCCGGAGGATCCCTCCTGGACCCACGATGTCAGCGACCCTCCCGCTTAAGGCCTTTTCTTCCACTATGCCCTTCAGCAGTTCCAGGCCGCGGTCGTAGTCCTTGTGGATGTTGCCTTCAAAATCCTGGAACAGCAGCATGGCATTCCAGGGGAAGGGGAATTCGGAACGAAAGCTCCAGGTGGCTTTAGTGCCCCCTTCAGCTTGCTCGAAGGCCCAGCCGCTGTCGGCCTGGCCCATACCTTCGAACTCCACTACGACATCAACGCTCTCCGGCGGCCGGCTGTCGGTGATCGTCATTTTGCCATTGCCGGAATTTTCGGAGACCCAGCTGGAGGCGGCCCCTTTGCCGACGGCAACTTCGCCCATGGTGCTCTCAATGGTCGGGTCGTTTTCCTTCCAGGGCGACCAGCTGTCCCAGGTAGAAAGGTCATTGACGGTGTTGAAGGCCACTTCCTGCGGCGCATTGATGATGATGGAACGGCTGGTGGAGACTTCTTTGGGAGCAACAAGGCCCAGTATCAGGAAGATAGCTACCAGGCCCAGCAGGACAAACAGGATGGTTTTAAGCGCTCTCATGGCTATAGGTTTTTGTTAATGAATTTTCAGGGAAAAGCCTTGGGTATGTCAAATCTGATGATGGCACAAGTGAGAAAGGCCCGAAGGCGGAATGCCTGACAAATTTAAATTTTTTGTTTTGAAATTAAAAATAAAAAAACAAATTTTTTATTTTTCAATATTCTTTCCCGGCCTGCCGGGCACATCCACCTGAAATTCCTTAGCTTGCAAGGGTGTAATTCCTGTCAAACAGCAGACAGCTATGTTCAAGTTTTGGCTACCGCTTATTTGCTTTCTGGCTTTTACCGGCAACGTTAGGGCCCAGCCTTCCAGCGCGCAGATAAAAGTATATGATGCCGATGAGGGGCTGAGCCACCGCAAGGCCATCAAAATACTGCAGGACTCCGCCGGCTTTCTCTGGATTGCCACCATCGACGGCCTCAACCGCTTTGATGGCTACGAGTTTGTGCGCTTTAAGAGCAAGGGGGAAGAGCAATACCTTCCCCATGACGCTTTCTCGGACATGCTCATCGACGAACGGAACAGGATCTGGCTGGCCAGCCCGGATTTTATCACCATATATGACCCTGCTGCCAACGATTACCGGGAAATAAAGATAAAACAGGGCGCGATCGTCGAGCGCGAGGCCATCGTTCCTCAGAGCCTGTTCCTGGACCCCAGGGGCCGCCTATGGATGGCCGCCTATGATGAAAATTCGGCCGGCAACAACCTGATGGTGGTGGAACCCCGGGGGGCCGTCCGGCAGGCCACCCGCCTGGAGGGCCGTTATCCCAAACACCCCACTGTGCAGATCGGCGATACGCTTTATGTGGGGGCATACAATCAGGTGGCCTGGAAGCTGAACACCAGGGGCAATATCCTGGAGGCGCTGGAACTGCCTCCCGGGAAGGACCGCCGGGTCAGCCATATGCAGGTAGTTCAGGATTCCCTCTACCTGCTCTGCGCAGATGGCGCCCTGTTCACCTACCAACCGAAGGCCGGCAGGCTCCGGCAGCACCCTCTGAGCCTCCAGGCTGAAACGGCCGGCGCCCTGCTCGTCGAACCCGATGGAGACATCTGGATCGGAGGCAGAGGCCTGTTGCGGTACTACAGCCGGCGGGAAGGAAAGGCCGTCGACTACAATCCCGATATCGTGGAGATCACCGGGGCCACCTGCACCTTCCGGCAGGTCTTCCAGGACCGCTCCGGGGTGATCTGGGTGGCTTCCGACTTCGGGGCTATACGGATCGTCCAGGCCGAACCCATTTTCACTCAGTATCTGAGCGGCAGGAACGAATACTGCAGCAGCGTCAAATGCAGCACACGGGGCATCACTGAAGATGAAGACGGAAATATTTACATCTCCTACTACAACTCCATACACGTTCTGGACCCGAACACCAACAACCTCCGGCCGCTTTTCCCATCCAGTGATTTCTTCAACTACCCCTTCGGGCTGACTTACTTCAAGGGCGCCCTCTATACCGGCAACGGCCGGCGGATCAACCTGAAAAACCTGGCGGTCGATACCCTTTTCGGCCACCCATCCAAAGACCTGGGCCACGTCCTCGTCGATAAGGACAGCATGTTGTGGATCGGCTACCTGAACTGGCTGTACCAGTATGATCCTGAAAAGAAAATACTGAGGGAATATGAGGACAGTTATGGCAGGTGGGACAGCCTGGCCGGCAATATCAGTTTTCTCTACCAGGGAAAGTCCAATGGCTGGATATGGGTAGCTACGCTGGACAATGGCATCTACAAGATCGATAAGGAAAAGGGCCGCCTGGAGCACTACCATTCCGGAAAGGACAGCCCTGTGCGGCTGCGCGAGAACCAGGTCAACGCCCTGTACGAGGACGGCCGGGGGCGGCTCTGGATCGGCAACTCGGCGGGGCTGCACTGCCTCAGCCTGGCCAGCGGGGATCTGCGGGCCTATACCAGCGGGAACGGCCTGGCCAACGACTTCATCAACGGCATTTTGCCGGAAGGCGATTCCTGCATTTGGGCCAGCACCGATAACGGCCTGAGCCGCCTGAGCGTCAAAAGCGGGAAGTTCACCAACTTCTTCGTCAAGGACGGCATCTCTGCCAATGAGTTCAACCGCATATCCTTCCACCGTGCCCGCGACGGGCGGATGTACTTCGGCGGGCTCGACGGGGTCAATGCCTTCATGCCCGGCCCTCATTTGCTGGAAAAAAAGGAGGAGGAACAGGAAGCGCCCATCCTTTTCACCCGCTTCACCAAATATGACGGCAGCAGCGGCAACCTCATCAACCGCATCTATGGCCTTATCCCCGGCGAGGTGATTACCATCTCTCCCTGGGACCGCACCTTCGCTTTCGAATTTGCCCTGGCAGATTATCGCCAACCCATAGAAAACGTCTTCAGCTACTGGCTGGAGGGTTATGAAAACGACTGGTCGGCAGCCGGTGAGAGCCACTCCGTCCGCTACAACAATATCCCTGCCGGCCGTTATACTTTTCACGTGCGAGCCAAACCCGGCATGAACAACCCCGAATGGAACAGCCGGGAACTGGCTATCGAAGTCGTCGTCAGAGAAGCCTTTTACAATACCTGGTGGTTCTGGCTGCTGTGCGGCCTGATGCTCACCGGCGGGCTCTTCGGCATCATGCGCTACCGCATCTACCTGGCCCGCGAACGTGAAAGAGAACTGGAGCAACTGGTACGGGAACGCACCCAGGAACTGGAGCTGGAGAAACACAAGTCGGAAGAACTGCTGCTCAACATACTGCCGCCCGAAACGGCCGAGGAACTCAAGAAGTTCGGCGCCGCCAAGGCCAAACGGCATGAACTGGTCACGGTCATGTTCTCCGACTTCAAGGGCTTTTCCCGCATCTCCGAACAGATGGACCCCGAAGACCTCGTGGCAGAGATCGACTACTGCTTCCGCGCCTTTGATGAGATCATGGAAAAATATGGCCTGGAGAAGATCAAAACGGTCGGCGACGCCTATCTCTGCGTCGGCGGTATCCGCGATGATGAAGGCAATGAGGCCATGCGGGTCACCCTCGCCGCCATGGAGATACAGGAGTTCATGAATGGGCTGGGCATTCAGCGCCAGCTGGAAGGCAGGCCGTTTTTCGAAGCGCGCATCGGCATCCATACCGGCCCGGTGGTGGCCGGCATCGTCGGCATCAAAAAATTCGCCTACGACATCTGGGGCAATACCGTCAACCTGGCCTCCCGCATGGAGACCTACAGCGAAGCCGGGCGGGTCAACATTTCCGAAGCCACCTACAAGCTCATCCAAAACCTCTTCTACTGCCGCTTCCATGACGAGTTTACCGAAACGGATGGTGAAAATATCCGGATGTACTTCGTGGAAGAATACCTGGGCGATTGATCGTATTTTGGCCCTTTTGCCGGGCTTCCCTTTCTTTTTTACCTCACCTTAAAACTCTACCTTTGGGCCAGCATAAAAACCTATTCAGCATGCAGTTCCCAAACCCCATTCCCGTTAGGGAAATAGCCGAAAAGATCGGCGCCCGGATCATCGGCGACAGCAACCTGCTGGCCACCGGCATCAATGAGATTCATCAGGTACGCAAAGGAGATATTACCTTCGTCGACGTGGCCAAGTACTTCGACAAATCCCTGAAATCGGACGCTTCCATCATCATTCTCAACGAAAAGGCGAAGTGCCCGAAGGGAAAAGCGCTTCTGCTCTGCGAAAATCCTTTTCAGGCTTACAACAGCATCGTCCTGGAACACCGGCCTTTCGTACCGCAAACCGCCGCTATCAGTGAAACGGCAGTGATCCACCCCACGGCCATCATAGAACCGAACGTCGTGGTCGGCCATTATGCACGGATCGGAGCGAACAGCTATATTCAGGCCAATGTGACGATCGCCGAACACGTCATTATAGGAGAGAATGTAGTGATACAATCCGGCTCATCCATAGGTACGGACGCTTTTTACTTCAAACGCACGGAGGAAGGATACCTGCCCTGGCGCTCTGGCGGCCGGGCGGTCATCGGAGATAATGTCAGGATCGGCGCGGGCTGCACCATTAATAAAGGTGTTTCCGGAGATACCGTCATCGGCGCCGGCACCAAGATCGATTGCCAGGTGCATATAGGCCACGATGTAGTGATAGGGAAAAACTGCCTGTTTGCCGCCCAGGTCGGCATCGGCGGCAATACGATTATCGGGGACGACGTCATCATGTACGGGCAGGTAGGGGTATCCCATAATGTGAAGATAGGCAATAGAGTGGTAGTGCACGCCAAGTCAGGCATTTCCAAAAGCCTGGAAGAGGGGAAAGCGTATTTCGGTTATCCGGCCGATGAAGCGAGAACGATGTACAGAGAGCTGGCGGCGCTGAGGCACCTTCCTGATTTCTTTGCCGCTTACTACGAAAAGTAAGCCTGCCTTTATCGTTTATTTACCCGCTGGGTGGTGATGATCTGGTTGTCGCTATCCAGCAACTGGATGAGGTACATGCCGCGGGGCAGGTCGCCAACGTAGTATTTGTCCCCGTCCACGGCTTCGAAGCTCTTCATCTGCCGGCCGACGAGGTTATAGATCATCAGTGTGCTGACCACATCATTCCTGGTGATGCCAATATAATCCGTAGCGGGATTAGGGAAAACCTGAAGATCGATCTTTTCTTTGCTCACTGTCCTGACAGAAAGGCGCTCGCTGAAACTCGTTTGAGAATGGGCGACGGTGAGGCTGAAAGCGAATAAAAAAAGGAAGAGTAAAGAATGCTTCATATAACCGGAGTTTACAAGATTTGGTATGCTCGGGCAAAATACACAGATAATTCTAACAATACAAGATACACCTTAACACTTTATAAAAAGTTTAACATGATTTTTATACTAAACTCTAAAATCCTGCAATTCTTATTGCCCCGGATGGTATGATTATATGGAAAGGGAATCCTGGCATTAACTCCTACCGCTTAAACTCCTGCAAATTCGTCGACAGCCCGAAATGGTTCAGCCCGCCGGCCTGGTGGAAGGCCGAGTAGCCGTAGTCGATGCGGAAGCGGTTGACCTTGATGCCTGCGCCGAAGGAAAAGCCGGCCAGGCTGCCGAAGTTGTCCACGGAAAGCTCTTTGCGCATGAAATGATTATAGCCGAACCGCAGGCGGAAGTTGTCCTTTTTGCCGAAGAGGAACTCCCCGTTGAAGACGAAATGCCGGAAGAAGTTGTCGAACCAGATGCTGCTTTTGCTACGCTCCGTGCCCACCTCGCCGAAGAAGAGGGTGGAGGGCTCCGCGTTGGGGTCGTCGTAGAGGATGTTCCAGCGGTTGAGGTGGCGGTAGATGATGGAAAAGCGGAAGGGCAGGTAGCGCAGGCGCTTGGAAACGCCCACTTGTATCTCGAAAGGCAGCGGCTCGGGATTGTCCTCCTGATAGGTGGACAACTGCCTTCCGACGTTGCGAAAGACCATGGTGGCGGTAAAATTCCGGGAAGTGTCGAAGTACACCCCCGCCAGGTCGGCCGCCAGGCCGAAGGAGGAATAGCCCTCCAGTTGGGAAGTGATAGCCTTCAGGTTGGCGCCCACGGCCAGACGGCCGTAAACTTGTCTTGCAGCGCCGAGGTTGATGGCGTATTCGGCCGCTTTGAAGGCGCCCAGCGTTTGCCCCAGCTCATCGGTCTGATCGAAGGTTCCGTAACTGATGTACTGCACCCCGGCATGGCCCGTCAGGCCCGCCTTCCCGAAGTGGTGAGCGTAGCTGGCGTAACCGTGACTGATGCCCGCCACGTGGAAGCTGTGGCTGAAGGCCAGCTGCTGGTGCATGCTTTCGTTGAGCAGGGCGGGGTTGGCCAGGGCCAGGTTGGCATCGTCGTCCCGGACGGTGATCAGGTTGCCACCCAGGGCCGACACCCGCGCCGAAGGGGAGAGGTTGAGGAATTCGTAGGTATTGATGCCGCCGATCTGAGCGGATATGGGGCCGATCGAAAGAATCAAGGTGAAAATGGCAAGAGCAAACAGTTTTAGAAAGAACCATGGACGGCAGACGGCGGACGGGCCAGGCAATATAACCATTTGACCCCATAACCATGAAGCCAAATGGCCGTCGGCCGACGGCCGACGGCGCCCACCAATAACCGGTAACCAATAACGAATAACTTTATTCAACCAGGAGCGTAACCTTCTATTCATATCTGAGATTTATAAACTTCCTGTCAATCCTGTCTAGTTTTCCCCTTCCGCTTCCGCCTCCATCTCATCGGCCTTCTCCGCCTTCCAGATCGTCCGGCAGACGCCGTCTTCGCAGTTCATGGAGCGGATGTGCTCGCCGGCCAGGCTGAATTTTTTCAGCAGGCCCTGTTCCTCACCGTTGCGGTAAGTGCCTTCAGCCTTCTTACTGCCATTCCGGTAATACTCCACGAAGGGGCCGTTCTCGGCATTTTCCGCAAAGGTAACCACTTCCATCAATTCTCCGCCGGGGTAGTAGCGCTTCCATTCGCCGTACATCACATTGGCCTCGTACTGCCCTTCCTGTTCCAACTGGCCGTTGTCGTAATACGCCCGGAAGGGCCCTTCGAAGATACCCATCCGATGGGTCTCCACCACCTGGGTGTCGCCGTTGTCGTGGTACAGCACGCGCAGGCCGTCAAGGGTGTCGTTGGTGTAATGGGCCTCCTCCACTTTCACTCCTTCTTTGCTGAACTTTTCGTAAAGGCCATGCCGGGCAAAATCCGACTTCCTGCGCTCGTACTTCTCGGTGTATCCATAACTGTCTTCCCTGGCCACTTCCTCCACCTTGCTCCGGCAGGAAACAAGTGCAAAAAACACACAGCACAGCAGGACGATATTTCGCGGCATATCGCAAAGTTTAGGGGTTGAAGATATTCATTCCTTTTCCCTATAACGCAGATTGCACCTTCAGATTATAACATTTATGTCCAATTCCCTGCCTATACGAAAACCTGTGCGGCTATCCCATCGGCCAGGAGCCGGCCGGCATCTGTCAGGCGTATGGTTTCTCCCTGCTGTTCCGCCTGTCCATTTTCGAGAAAAGGCCGGATGTGACCGGTAAAATGCCGTTCGTATTCCTTTCCCATCTGCCGCAGCCGGGGCAGCTCGACGCCCCAGATGGTACGCAGGCCGGTCATGACATACTCGTTGTAACGGTCGGCCGGAGTGAGGCGCTCGATCTCGAAAAGGCCGGAGGGCAGGCCCGCGAGGGCGCGGAGGTACTTTGCATTATTCGCCACATTCCACTGCCGGCTTTCGCCATTGTAGCTGTGCGCCGAGGGGCCCAGGCCGAGGTAGGGCTCGCCTCGCCAGTAGCTGGAGTTGTGCACGGCAAAGTGGCCGGGCCGGGCGAAATTGGAGATTTCATATTGTATGTAGCCATGTTCCCGCATAGCGGCCATGAGCATTTCGAACTGGCGGGCAGCGTGTTCTTCTTCTGCCGGCAGCGCCTTGCCCGCCCTGATGAAATGGTGCAGGGCGGTGCGCTCCTCCACCGTCAGGGCATAACAGGAGACATGAGGGATATCATAGCCAAAAGTGGTGCTGAGGTTTTCCTCCCAGTGGGCATCGCTCGTGCTGGGCGAGCCGTAGATGAGGTCGACGGTCAGGCCGGCGAAGCCGGCGGATAGAGCATCCTCCAGGCAGGCGCGGGCTTCGCGGGCGTTGTGGGCGCGGTTGAAAAAAAGCAGGTCTTCATCGAAAAAGGACTGTATGCCGATGCTCAGCCGGTTGACGGGTGTACGCCGAAGGGCCCGGATTTTTTCCTTTGTCAGGTCGTCCGGGTTGGCCTCCAGAGTGATTTCGGCGCCGGGCTTTACGGCAAAGCGCTTGCCGATCGCTTCGAAAAAGCGCATCAGTTCGGCCTCTGTCAGCAGGCTGGGAGTACCGCCGCCGAAGTAGATGCTGTCCAGTTCTTTATCTGCCAGGTAATCCTGCCGTAGCTCCAGCTCGCGCAGCATGGCCTCCACCATCTCCGCCTTGTTCTTCAGGGAAGTGGAAAAGTGGAAGTTGCAGTAGTGGCAGGCCTGCCGGCAGAAGGGGATATGTAGGTAGATGCTGGGCATTTTTTAGTTGTTACAATTCAATCAACCTAATCAACAAACCCCCGTATCAACCCCAGCAACTCCTCCCCCTTATCCACATGCACCCAATGCCCCGCCCCGGCGATCGTTTCCACCCGCGCGTTGGGGAACCAGTCGAGGATAAGGCCGAAATCTTCGTCCTGCACGTAGGGGGAATTGCCGCCGCGGATGAAGAGGGCCTCGCCCTCGTAGGGTTCGTCGCCCTCCGGGGGGGCGAGCAGGTTATCGTAGTTCCGGTAGAGGCTTTCCAGGTTCATCTTCCAGCGGTAGTGGCCGTCTTTGCCCCGGCTCAGCCCTTTGAGCAGGAACTGGCGGACAGCATAGTCGGGAATACGGCCTTTGAGGAACTCGTCCGCTTCGCTGCGGTCGCCGATGGAGCGCAGGTCGAGGCTGCGCAGGGCTTCGAAAATCTCCTGGTGGCCGGGGGGGTATTTCCTGGGGGCGATATCGATGACTACCAGCTTATCGACCATATCGGGGTGCAGCAAGGCGAACTGCATGGCCACCTTGCCTCCCATGGAATGGCCGATGAGATGTGATCTGAACATCCAGTTGGACTCCAGAAAGTAGAGCAGGTCTTCCGCCATGCCGGGGTAATCGATGTCGTCGTGATGGGGCGAACGGCCGTGGTTGCGCTGGTCGACGAGGTAGACGGTGTGGCGTCCGGCCAGTTGCCGCCCCAGCGTCTGCCAGTTGTCCATCGTTCCGAACAGGCCGTGCAGGATGACGACAGGATCGCCCTGGCCGAAGGTTTTATGGTTGAGGTTGATCATGTTGGCGATTCGTGCTTTCGTGTGTACGTGCTTTCGTGTATTCTTTACTGGCAATGAAACCATTCACTCCTCCTTTCCTTCACAAATTTAGTCATTCCCCCAGATACCCGTCCAGAGGCGTACCCCCATCCTCCCACTCTCCTTCGGCCCGGTAGGGGTGGAAGCGGGCAAAGAGTTCCTCCTTATACCATCCCAGCTGGCGGGTGCGGCGTATGGCCTCCTGGTGTTCCCGGCTGCGATAGGCGTATGCTTTCATGGCACTGCTGTTTTCCCAGATGCTGAAGGTGGCCTGCTGAACCAGAGGCAGTTCTCCGATACCGATGGAGAAGATGCGGCCGGCCTGATCGCTCATAGAGCGGCTAACGGCCGGTACGAAGCGCCAGAAGCGCCAGATGCGCCGGCTGCGGATGGTGGCACGGGTGACGACGCCTACCAGCCGATGCTCGTCGTAGGTTTCATTGATGGGGAAAGGCTGCTGCCCGTCCCACTCGCCATGCGCTTTGGCGGCCCGCATGTAGGTAGTCCACCAGCCGGCACATTGCCGCCGGTATTCTTCGAACAGGGAGTGTGCCTTAAAAAAGTGCGAAGCGGCTTCCTCTTTTTCCCAGACGCACAACAAGCCGTAAACGCTGAAATTGGGCCAGATGCTGAACCCGTTGCCGGCCCCGCTGCCGAGCATTTTGGAAAACTGCAGGCCCTCCACATGTTCCGGTTGAACTCCTGCCAGGCCCATTCGCCGAAAGGCCCGCCAGCGGGCAGGCAGGGTGTCGTAACGGAAAAAGGTTATGGTAGTTATTGAACTCATGGCTGCATTTTTTCATTGGGCCCAGAAACCCAGAAACCATGAAACACCTCCCTCTGCCAAATGTTTTTGTTGCCTTTTCGTTAAAAACGGTAAATGGCCGTTAAATGATCGTTAAACCAGTGAAAAGGCAGCGCATACCTTTGTATTATAAGGCGTTAGTTTAGAGTGGGTTGGACGGGGCGCAGCCCCTGCGGAGGCAAACGGGCTAAAGTGGCCCGCATGGGCGGCGAGCGTCCAAGCCAACGAAAGGTAAAGAGAAAATTGTAATTTTGAAGCTTGAAAACCAAAGGCTTAAACCAAACATTTCACCATTCCAAATTCAAAGCAAGGCATATGATTAACACAAGCATGAAAAAGATCCTGGTTATGCTGTCCCTGGCCCTCTTCGCGGCCGTATCCGCTAACGCGCAACGCATTGCCTACGTCGACGTCAATACCATTCTGGAGAGCATTCCCGAATATCAGGGCGCCCAGCAGGAACTCGATAAGCTGGCCTCGGCCTGGCGCCAGGAGATCGCTCAGGAGTATGATAAGATCAAGGGCCTGTACAACCGTTATCAGGCGGAGCAAGTCCTTCTGAGTGAGGAGGCCCGCAAGCAGCGGGAGGATGAGATCATGGAGAAGGAGAAGCAGGTGCGCGACCTGCAGAAAGACAAGTTCGGCCCCGAAGGGCAGCTCTTCAGGCGCCGCCAGGAACTCGTTCGCCCTATCCAGGACAAGGTCTACGCGGCCATTGAAGAATACGCCAATGAACGCGGCTACGATTTCATCTTCGATAAGTCGGGCGCTTCCGGCATGATCTTCTCCAACCCCCAGTACGACAAGACCTCCGACATTATGGACAAGTTGAAGTAAATCCGGAATTTGGTTTTTACTTCGCTGAAAAACAGCTATTTTTGCAGCCATTTTGCACCATTAGATAACCAAAAACAAAAATACGGACACAAATGAAGCGTATCGTTAAAATAAGCTTCCTGCTGCTGGTTGCTTTCGGTATAGCGAGTTCCGCTCAGGCCCAGAAGTTTGGCTACGTCAACTCGGCGGCTATCCTGGCGGAAATGCCGGAGGTAAAACAACTGGAAGCCAACCTGGACGCCCTGCAGAAGCAGTTGCAGAAGAAAGGGCAGAATATGGTCCAGCAGCTGCAGCAGGATTACCAGGCTATACAGCAAAAAGTGGCCAACGGCGAATTGTCTCCCAAGATGCAGGAAGAAGAGGCCAAAAAACTGGAAGACAAACAGGCCGAGATCGCCAAGTTTGAGCAGGACATGGTCAAGCAGCTTCAGGAAAAGCGCGACAAGGAACTGCAGCCGATCCTGGAGAAGGTCAACCAGGCTATTGCCGATGTGGCCAAAGAAAATGGGTTGCAGTTCATTTTCGACGAAGGCGTCATCCTCTTTGCCGATGAGTCTCAGGATGTAGGCCCCCTCGTCAAAACAAAACTCGGAATCTGAACTTGGCCCCCAACCGGCAGCCTGTTGGCATCTTCGATTCTGGCATAGGCGGCCTGACGGCTGCCTATGCCATTATCCAACGGCTCCCTCAGGAGCAAATCCTTTATTACGGCGACAACGCCCGTCTCCCCTACGGCCCGCAGGCGGCGGAAACTATCCGCGCCTACAGCGCCGAGATCACTGCTTTCCTCCTGCAACAAGGCTGCAAAGCGATCGTCATAGCCTGTAATACGGCCACCGCCGCCGCGCTCAGCTTCCTGCGGGAACGCTGGCCCGACATCCCCTTCATCGGCATGGAGCCGGCCGTAAAACCCGGCGCCCTCGCTACCCGCAGTGGCAAAGTCGGCATCCTGGCCACCGCCGGCACCTTCAAAAGCCAGCGTTACGCCAGCCTCATGCACCGTTTCGCCAGGGATGTCGTACTGCTGGAGAATCCCTGTACGGGGCTGGTGGAAAGGATCGAGGCCGGCCAATTGAACGGATCCGGAACGGAAAGTTTTCTGCGCCGCATCCTTCAGCCCATGCTGGACGCCGGAGCCGACACCTTCGTACTGGGCTGCACCCATTATCCTTTCGTTCAACCGCTTATCGAAAAAATCACAGGGCCTGGTTCTGCCGTCATCAACCCGGCGCCCGCTGTGGCGCGCCAACTGCAGCGCGTCCTGGAAGAACGGCGCCTGCTCAGCCCGCAACGGC
>CAZAXA010000153.1:0-12304 GCA_964488965.1 uncultured Phaeodactylibacter sp.
CAGAACCGCAAGGTGTCTGAATATCTTCATAGGGATCCTGGTTTATTACCTTACAAAGATTGGAGAACTCCCTGGTAATATCAAAAACAAAAAAGGGCATTTATCAGCCGTTTTTTTCGGACCAATGTCTTCAAAGGTTATATTTACAGGGCGTATAACTTCCGGGTATCAATCGTATTAAAATTTTAATAAATTTAAAAATGAAAGGCAGCCGGCTGATGGCCGTGGTAGAAAACCTGGGCAGCAGGGAAGTGCGGGACTTGCGCAGGTTTCTCCGCTCGCCCTTTTTCAACCAGCGGGAGGATGTGGCCCGCCTCTTTGAGTTCATAGCTGAGCGCGTATTTACGCTGAAAACGGCCCCCACCAAAGAGCAGGCCTTCAGGGCCCTCTACCCGGGGCGCCCCTACGATGCCCGGCAGGCCCGCTATGCCATGAGCTGGCTGTTGAAGGCCATCGAGTTATTTCTGTCCCTGCAGCCCGTACTGGCCGATGAGCGGCAGCAAAAGATCGAACTGGCGCGCGCCTACCGCGAGAAACAGCTGCCCAAACATTTTCAGCAAACCATGCAGCAACTGAGCCGGCAGCAGGAGCAGCAGCCCATCCGCAATGCCGAGTATTTCGAGTATGAATACCGCATTCAGCTCGAACAGTACGCTTTCACCGCCAGCCGCAAGCGCCTTGGCGAACACAACCTGCAGGAAATCTCCGACAACATCGACCTGGCCTTCATTGCCCGCAAGCTGCGGCAGACCTGCTTTCTGCTTTCCCACCAGGCCGTCTACAAAAGGGAGTACGACTTCGGCCTGCTCGAGGAAGTCCTCTTGCACGTCAAGCGAAAGGACCTGCTGCGTTTTCCTGCCATCGCCCTTTACTACCATTGCTATCACGCCCTGGCCGGCCTGGAGCCGGAACAGCATTTTACGCACTTCAAGGAGGCGCTGCTGCAACAGGCCCGCCATTTTCCCCCTGACGAGCTGCGGGACCTCTACCTGCTTGCCCTCAACTATTGCATCAGGCAGCTCAACGCCGGCCGGGAGGCCTACGCCCGCGAGGGGCTCGACCTGTACAGGGAGGGCTTCCGCACCGGCATGCTCCTGCAGGAAGGGCAGGTTTCCCGTTTCACCTACCGCAATGCCGTGGCCATGGCCCTCAAGGAAGGCGAACTGTCCTGGGCCGAAACCTTTATCCATGAATACAGGAACAAACTGCCCAAAGAGCACCGGGAAAGCATGTACAGCTTCAGCCTGGCCCGCCTGGCCTGCGTGCGCCGGCAATACGGCAAGGCCCTGGAACTGCTGCAGCGCTCCGAATACCAGGACCTGCTGCTCAACCTGGCCGCCAAAACCCTGATGCTGAAGGTCTTCTATGAGTTGGAGGAATACGACACCCTGGAGGCCCATCTCGAGGCCATGAAGGTGTTCCTGCGACGCAAGGATATCATCGGCTACCACCGCCGCAACTACCGCAACATCATCCGCTATACCCAAAAGCTGCTGCACCTCAACCGGCACGACCGGCAGGAGGCGGCGCGGCTGCGGCAGCTCATCGAAGCGGAGGAGGTGCTGACGGAGAAGGCGTGGCTGCTGGAACGGCTACTCCAGCCCTGACCAGTTTGGGGGTGTTTAAGGCTTCTGGTTTTTGACAGGATTAACAGGATGTACAGGATAATCCGGCAGATAGGGAACAATGGTAGGCGAGGCGGAAAACTTACCACAAAGGGGGTATTGCTATAACGGCAAATCTTAACAAAATTTGCATTTGAGGTAAAAAGGGCTTTGATAGATATATGTTTTTTCTATCTTTGATGTTGATTTGTCAGCGCGGAATAATAAGACGACGGCGAAACGCCTCTCACAGGGGCAAAAAAAAAGCTCCGCAACACTGCGGAGCCTCTCGCTAATAACAAATCATAATCTCATGAAATAATAAGACGACCTAATTCTTTGGAAAAAACGAATATCTTTATCAAGCTTAGCTGATTGCGAACTGTTGGGGTTCCTTGCCAAAAGAAATGGCAAGGAACCAACGGCTGATGGGATTATGATCATTGTACTTTGAGCCAGATTCTTAACCTCACAATCTTTTACTCGAAGTACATTCCGGCTGAATAGTGGAATTGTTGATCATTTTTTCTGCCCGTTCGTTGAACGGCTATTATCTCAGATTCTTACTTTGTCAAAGTTGATGGCAGCGCTCCGGGAAAACTTCTGTGGTTTTATCGGCTTTTGGGCAATTCGGAATCGGGATTTGGGATCAGGCCCACAGGTTTCAGCCCTCCCGGCACTGCCATCGGCGGCAAATCAAATTTATGAAGTTGGTTTGGTTCCGCCTGTTTGTTGAGTATCGGTTGTTGTTCGTAGCCTTTGGGATAGCCTCTTAATGCTCTTTCGGAACCTTGGTATTTCAATCTTACCGCTTTTTTTTCTCCGATCTTTTTCGGAGCTTTTCTGCGCCTCAGCGCATTTCCTTCTGATTACAATACAAATATGCAAGGGTTTCTTTCTGAAAACAAAGACAAAAAACGCCTTTTGTTGATTTTTCTGGGCTTAAATTTCAACACATTCAATATTATACCACTCTTTAATCATCTTAAAATCAATGAAATAATATATTTTTAACAAAACTTCATGTGTTGAAATTTAAGCCCATTTTCTTTGATTCAACTGCAGAAAAAAAGTTGATTTTTTTATTTCTGCCGCAGTTTTGCCTCCTAATCCGAGGTTCGTATCGTCGTCGTCGTCTGTATCCAGCAGCCGACGTAGTAGGTGTCGCCGGCTTTCAGGTTGCGGATGAAGACGTCCTCGCGGTTCGGCATGTACTGGCTGTAACGGGCGATCCACTTGTTGGCTTCGGCCGCTACGCTGGGGTCGACGGCCTTTGCCTTGGCCCACATATCGATAGCGGGCCAGGTGACGACCTGGCTGTCCCAGCCCCGCCCCGGGCCGCAGAGGGGCCCGCTGGAGGCATACAGCCGGCCGATGAGGATATAGGGCTCGCCCCAGCCTGAGCGGATATCGGCGGCCTGCAGCGCCCATTGGCGGGCGCGGGGGAAATTCCGCAGGTGTACATTATAGATTTTGGCGATGGTCAGGGCGTAGGCAGCCTTTTTACTGACGTCGCTTTCCGCCTCTATTGCCTTTTGGAACGCTTCGATAGACTCGGGATACTTTGCATCTTTCAGCAGTTGGAAGGCCAGCTCGGCCGGGCCGGGCTCAGGCCGGCAGTTCTCGTTGCCGATGCGGATCAGCCGGCGGAAGCGCTCGTCGGATTCGGGGCACCCTCCCCACTTCAGGCGGCTGTAGACCGTCCGTACCACGTCGCAGTCCTCCTGGTTGGCCTCAAATTCGGGATAGTACTTATCCATATAATAATCGCAGGAGTAAAAACCCTCAACGGTCTCGAAATACTCCAGGCGCACCGGGGCGTACTCTTCGATGATCTTCCAGCGCTCGCAGGCTTTGCCCTTGCAGGTTTTCAGGCCTTCCTGCAATACCTTCATGGCCATTTCCTGGTACTTGTGGGCCTCATCGCGGGAAATTTCTCCGGCGTCGTAAAGCTCAACCAGCAGGGCCGCGAAGGGGTTGATCACGAAGTCCGGCGTATTAATGCCATCCGTATCGATGGCCTTTTTGAACAGATCGTAGACCTCTCTCCTGCCGGCCCGGTGCGGGTACTTGTAGTACAGGTCGAAGGCCTTGCGGGCAGAGATATACCCGCCTTCGGGATAGCAACGGCCGATCTCGTCGTAGACCATAAAGATCGTATCGACGTAAGCATCGATCCGGGCCGAGTCCTGTGTCTGGGAGATGAAATATTCGTAGAAACGGATACCATCGGCATAGACCGTATTGCGGCGGCCGTCGGCGGCAGGAGCGACGGCATATACCTTTTTCCACAGGCCGAAGGCCCTGTCCCAGTCGTTGACTCTCAGGAAATCCCGGTAGAGGACGTAATTCGTTTCCACTTCATCGGGGTGGGGAGCATCCTGGAATTTGGGGCAGGGGCTCAGCTTTTCTTCTTTTTTAGGAGGTTTGGCGGGAGTAGCGGGTTCTTCCGCAGGCTCAGCGGCCGTTGCCGGCTCCGTTGTCTTGGGGGTGCAGGCAATGGCCAGGAAAGCCAGGAGAAGCACTCCCGGAACGATTTGTTTGGTATTCATAACTTTATAATTTTTCCTCTGTATGGCGGCCCTTTAATGCCGTTCCGCGGAGGCTTTTAAAGGAAGCTAAAATATTGAATTTCCCGGACAATCACCTCAGGATCGACACATTACCGGCCAGGGCTTTTTCCTCGCCCTCGCATATAAACCGCAGTTGATAGCGCATCACGCCCGAATTTACCGCTACTCCCCGGTAGAAGCCGTCCCAGCGGCTGAAGGGGTCGGTAGTTGAAAAAACGCGGTTGCCCCATCGGTCGATGATATCAAAGGAAAGCAACTCCTGCACCGAATAGGGGTTGCTGATGCCGTAAGTGTCGTTGAGCCCGTCGCCGTTGGGCGTGAAAGCATTGGGCAGGAAGATGGCGTTGCAATCCAGGTCGTCCGGGTCGATCACTTCGATCAGGACGGAGTCGGTGGCCACACAGGAGCTGATGGTGTCCGCCATTGCCACAGTGTAGAGGATTTCTCCTTTTTCCTTGGGGGTAATGGCAGGTTCGGCGGACAGGGGGTCGGAGACGCCCTCTGCCGGCGTCCAGATGAAGCTGTTGGCACAGGTATTGGTCAGTTCAATATTTACCGATTGGCCCAGGAAGACGGTGAGTACGCTGCTCTCCCTGCGGATCTGGTCCGGGGCGAAGTATAGTTCGCGGATTTCTTTATCGTCGAGGGCCCGGTTGTACACCCGCAGTTCGTCGATCAGGCCCTGAAAAGGCCGCTCCGTAGCGGTCTTGCAGTCGCTGTTGCCGATGGTCAGGTCGCCGTCGTTGAACACATCCAGGCGGTTTGCGGTCGACAGCAGTTTTACCCGTTCGCCATTGATATACAGGCGGGCCCTGCCTCCCTCGCGCACTACCGCGATATGCTGCCAGCAGGCCGTGTTGGCAATCTGGTGGGCCAGAAAAACGGACTTTTCCGGCGTTTCCAGGAAAACGGCGTTGACCGTCCGGGTGTCGGGCACATAGCGTATATAGAACTCGTTGCCTCCGAAGCAGCTGGGGCTGCGCTTGGAAAGCACGTACTGAGCGCCCGTGCCCCCCGTGGGTTTGATGTAAAGGCTGACGGTGACATCCTCATCGTCGAATTCTTCATTGACAGGGCCGCCCAGGATCACGACCTCATCATCCTGGCCATCCAGGGCAAGGGCCTCGCCCAGGGCGCCGCAGGCAAAGTAGGGGTTGCCCGCCGCTGTGCCGGCATTGGCCGTATTGCCCGTAACGTCGCGATACATGGAATCCAGAGAATAATAAGCGACCAGGCCTACCGTAGTCTGGGCAGCAAGGAACGCGGCCTTACTCAGAAAAAATGAAAGCAGTAAAAAGCAGTACCTCATGGAATTATTCCTGTTTTGGGATGGAGTTTTTGTTTTCCAGATTGTTAAACGCCAGGGATAGCGCATAGATTTTCCCGGCCCTGAATATCCTGTGTTAAGAGGCGCTTTGGGCTACCCGTCTAACGCTGGACAATGATGTTTTCATCCTACGAGAAACGGGAATATAGATTCCCGTGGTTTACCTCTCCAGGGCAGCGCAGGAATCTATATTCCTGCTTCTCTGTCCAACGTTAGAATAGCTGCGCTTTGCTAACCAAACAGGCCGCCGAGGCCTCCCAACCCGGGAGGCAGCATGTTCTTCATGATGTTCTGGGCTTCCTCGGCCTCCTTTTCAGCGGCTTTCTCCAGGGCCTTATTGACAGCGGTGACGATGAGGTCCTGCACCATTTCCGCATCCTCCCAATCGAGTTTATCCCGGTCGAACTGAATATCGATGAGTTCCCGGTTGGCGTTGGCCGTAACGCGCACGGCGCCATTGCCGGCTTCGGCTTCTACCCTGAATTCCGCCAGCTTCCTGCGCATTTCCTTTTGCTGTTCCTTCATGTTGCCCAACAGGTCTCCAAACATGGCTTATAGTTTTGGTTCTTAATAAGATACAAAGCTGCACGTTATGTCTTCGGTTACAGCCCGGCAAAGGTACGCTTTTTATAGTGTTGTGTAAAAATGCTATCTTGCATGAAGGCAAAGTACATTTCAAAATCTCTGCATCCCTCCGGGATTTTTTTATCACTACAAGAATGAAAAACATCTTTCTCGAAAAAATAGAACAGGGAGATTTCCGCCATTTCAGCGGGATGGATATTCCAATGGATATTCCCATTGCCCAGAGCCTGCTCAACGAACAGCTCAGTGAACTGACCAGCGAAGCCATGCCCGAGCTGGAACTCAGCCTGCATGACAATAATATCCTGTATCTAAGCCTGGCCGCCAGGGCGCCCGTTGCCGGCCTCGTCCGGCGCAGGATCAAAGCAAAAATGGAGGGAGGGATAGACGCTGCCGGCGCCGCCCAGCTAACGTTCTACTTCCTCGATGGCCTGAAACTGCTGGACAAGCAACTGATCAACTTCTTCAGTAAAAAAATTGCCGAGCTGCTCCCCAACGGGGTGCAGCTCAGCAAAGATGGATGTACGGCCGACCTCAGGATACTGATGGCAGCCGCAGGATATGGTTATTTACTGCCCGTTGTGCGCCGGTTGCAGTTATCCACCGAGACGGGCAGGCTCAGGCTGAAAATGCACCTCAAGGCTTAGAAGCAGTAGGCGTTCGCCCCGATCATCACGCGGGCGATCTTGCGGCGCGCTTCCTTGACGTTGACCGGAGGGTACCTGGTGAAACGCTTCAGGCCCATGAGCAGGGTGCGCAACAGGTCGCCTTCGGCGAAAGAAGCCAGGGCGTCGGAACCGTTCCTCAGCATGCGGGCGGTGGCGTCATGCAGGAAAGTTCGCAATATGGCGTCGTAAATTTCCTGATCAACCTCCTTCTCCATGCCGGCCAGTTTTTCCACGCGCAGCAACAGGGATTCCGCCATCAAGGTGTCCAGCATCATGTCGGAAACGTTCATCAACACTTCCTGTTCTTCCTTGAGGTTGAGCTTGCCGTCCATCTGCAGCTTCGCGGCGGCGCCGGCCACCATCAGCACTGCTTTTTTGAAATCTTTAACCGCCTTGCGCTCCTCGCCGTAAGGGCCTTCCGGTTTGTCGAAGCCCGGCATAGAAGCCAGTTCCTTCTGCACCTCCCAGGCCGGCCCGACGATGTCCAGGCTGCCCTTCAGGGCGCGGCGCAGCAGCATCTCGACCGACAGGAGGCGGTTGATCTCGTTGGTGCCTTCGTAGATGCGGTTGATACGGGCGTCGCGATAAGCGCGGGCAGCAGGGCCTTCCTCGGAATACCCCATGCCGCCATAGACCTGCACCATCTCGTCGACGACATAGTCCAGCGCCTCAGAACCGGCGACCTTCAGCAGCGCGCATTCGATGGCGTACTCTTCGGCCGCCTGCAGCTTGGCCTCGGCAAAGCTCGCCCCGCTCTCCATCAGGGACTTGTTCTTCATCTGCATCAGGTGGGAAGCGCGGTACATGGCGCTCTCCGCCGCAAAGATGCGAATGGCCTGCTCGGCCAGCTTGAACTGTATAGCCCCAAAGCCGGAAATGGGCTGCCTGAACTGTACGCGCTCGTTCGCATACTGCACCGTAGTGGAAATGCTTTTCTTGGCGCCCCCCAGGCATAGCGCGCAGAGCTTGAAGCGGCCGATGTTCAATACGTTGAAAGCTATGAGGTGCCCTTTGCCGATCTCGCCCAGTACATTTTCCTTGGGGACTTTCACATTCTCGAAGAACACCTGCCGGGTTGAGGAGCCCTTGATGCCCAGTTTGTTCTCCTCCGCCCCCAGGGCCAGGCCTTCGCTGTTGCGATCGACGATGAAACCGGTGAACTTGTCGCCATCCACTTGCGCAAATACAATATACATATCGGCAAAACCGGCGTTGGAAATCCACATCTTCTGGCCATTGATGATATAATGGCTGCCGTCTGCCGACAAGTCTGCACGGGTTTTCGCCGCCAAAGCATCCGATCCGGAGCCCGGCTCGGTCAGGCAGTAAGCCGCCTTGAGTTCGCCGGAAATGAGCCGGGCCAGGTACTTCTGTTTCTGCGCCTCGGTTCCGTAGTACAGCAAGGGCAGCATGCCGATACCCGTCTGCACCGCGTAGGAAACCGTGAGGGCGCCTGCCGGGCCGAATACTTCACAGATCAGCGTATTGGTGTTGGTATCCAGTTCCATGCCGCCGTAAACTTCCGGCATGTGGGTCCCCAGCAGGCCGAGCCCGGCCATCTTTTCCAGCAGGGCGGGCGCCAGGCCTTCCTCCTGTTTTTCGATGCGCTCCTGATTGGGCAGGATTTCGGTGTTGACAAAGTCCTGCACCATATCCGCGATCATCTTCTGCTCTTCATTGATCTCTTCGGGGATGAAGGTTCCTTCCGGGCTGGCGTCCTTGATCAGGAATTCCCCTCCTTTCAGGACGAACGGTTTAACCAGTGTATCTTGCATTTTCCGGGCTTTTAATAGACGGTTAAAAATAATTAGCGAATTTTCGCTACAAAAATAGAAGGTTTTATCTTTAATGTAAAGTGGGCGGATGAGATTTTTGCGAATTTTCGCTAAGTTATTTACACAGTATGAAGATTGAATGCCACTGCGATTAATGAAGGATCAGCGCCACCGCCGTCAGCAGGCCGGTCAGGGCGCTGAGCATTATAGTGTTCTTATTGGACTGCACCAGTTCCCTGTCTTCATAATGCTGCCGGATGTGTCGGAAGATCAGCAAGCCTGCGGCCACAGACAGGAAGCTCACGGCAACGAGCCAGATATTGAGGCCCGGCAGCAGCCAGACGATGGCCAGGTTAGCGATAAAGGCCATCAGCAGTATGGCCAGATAGATATAAGTGCTCTTTTCTTTTCCAAAGGTGACGACCAGGTGGTTTTTTCCGGTCGTCGCATCGGAGGCGGCATCCGGAAACTCGTTGATCAGGAGGATATTGGCGGTCAGCAGCCCCACCGGCAGGCCGATGAGGAAAGCCAGAGGGGCGAGTTGCTGTGTCATGACGTAAACCATGCCGGCGGTTACCAGCGGGCCGAAGGCCAGGGCGATTCCCAGTTCGCCCAGCCCTTTGCGGGCCACCAGGCGGACGGGGGGCGCCGTGTACAGATACCCCAGGGCCAGCCCCGCCAGGCCGATCAGCAGAGTGATAAAGCTTGTTTCGTAAGTGAGGTACAAGCCGATGAGCGCTGCGGCCGCCATCAGGCCCAGGCCCAGCCGTTTAGTGCCTTCCAGCGTGATCAGCCCCAGCTCGATAGCCCGGCTGCCGCCGGAAAGCTGCAGGAAGTAATCATTGTTGGCCCCATCGGTGCCGTCCTTGACATCAAAATAGTCGTTCATCACATTGCTGCCCAGGTGCAACAGGATGACCCCCAGCACGGCCAGCCCGAAGCGCCACCAGTTGAAGGCCGCCGGATCGTCAAGCAGATAGTGGAAGGCATAGGCGCCGCCGATAAAGGCCGGCATGGCCACTGCCGAGATGAAGGGCAGGCGGGTGATGGCCAGCAGCCGGATCAGCCTGGTTGTCCAGCGGATGGGCACTTCGACTTCTTCTTCTATAGCCTCCGTCACCCCGCAGTAGCCGGTCTGCCCGCCGGCCTTGCCATTTGCAAAGGTGGGGGTAATGCGAATACGGGCGCTGAAGGTGGAGCCATCCTTGCGGACAAATCTCGTTTTCGTGGTATATTCCCCTTCCTCACTTGCCCGTTTCAGCCATACCGGCACGTTCTGCAAAACGATCTCGCCGGGAGAGAACACCGAAACCCGCTCCTTGCCGATGACCTCCGCGGCCCGGTAGCCAAATAATTCCTCCGCCCCCTTGTTAAAGGTTTCGATGCGGCCTTCCATATCGCAGGTGATTACGCTTTTCATATTATTCAATTTTTTCAATAATTATTGAAAGCATAACAGTAAGAAAAGCTGTTTTGTTCATGCGGCGATCTTCCAGGTGCGGCGATCTTCCAGATCGCACGCAATTACACCATTCGGCACGACTCCTGGCCCAGCGATCAGGATGATCGCGGCACGAACTCTTCCAGATCGCACGCAATTACACCATTCGGCACGACTCCTGGCCCAGCGATCAGGATGATCGCGGCACGAACTCCCAGCGATCAGGATGATCGCGGCACGAACTCTTTAGCGCAAAACGTCCATGGCCAATCCTGCCATTGCTTTGCCAGTTTTGCTTTCACAGGATTGTTCAGTATATAATCCAATATCCTTGCAAAGGATTTATCATCCCTCACCAGATGGTCATAGCTCTCATGCTGCCAGAACCTTCCTTCCCGGCCTAACAGGCAATTGGCTTCTTTTGCGCTGAAAGATTTATGCCTGCCCAGGATATCATATAGAGGAGGGCTTCCCTCTCTCAAAGTGAATAAGGCATGCACATGGTTGGGCATGATACAAAAGGCGCAGAGGTGGAAAAAGTATTCACCACAGTAAAAGAGAGAATCAGCAACTACTTTGGCAATAGCTGGCCGGGATAACCAATAAGGCCCGTTGGGATTGTGATCCAGGCAGGGATCGTATCTTTCGAAAAAATATCTTTCACGCACTGCGGCAAGCTTTGCTTGCATCGCAATTTCGCCGCAGTGAGTGTTCTCAATCCGGGCCATTTCCTCTTCCATCTCTACTTTCCACTTTCTGAGCAAGGCCATCGGAATAGAACCGTGGACGCGATAGGTAACAAAAAAGGTTCCTTCTTCGGGTTGAAGGTGAGGGAGTCGGCGCCGGTATATGGGTTTGTAGGGACGGGGCATATGCAGGTGTTTTTAACATGAAGTAATTATTCCGCAAGTTAACCCTGTCCATTAGTAATAATCAAGGACAGACTTCAGCTCCGGAGCACTTGTAAATCTTAGCCTTTTCAGAAGCAATTACTTCATAAGTTATTGCTCATCAATTTAATAAGTTCATTAAAACCCGAGGGGTGGCTCTTTTCATTCTACTGTGCGGCGATCTTCCAGATCGCACGCAATTATACCACCCGGCACTACTGTGCGGCGATCTTCCAGATCGCACGCAATTACACCACCCGGCACTACTGTGCGGCGATCTTCCAGATCGCACGCAATTACACCACCCGGCACTACTCGTGCTACGGGCCCGGCGATCAGGATGATCACGGCACGAACCTACGGTCCCGGCGGCCAGGATGGCCGCGGCACGAAGGGCCTGACAAAAATCATCTTTCCCTATTGTCCGTAGTCATTTTTTTTCAAAGAGGCCGGCAGTACCTTTTCTTTCAGGCCAAAACCATCGCCTATGCAAAACCCCGTTTTTCGCACTGCAGAGGCCGAATCGCTTTTCCTCCGCCTCTACGAGGAGCAGCTCGACCAGTGGCCGGCGCCCTTCGAGCAACAGTTTATCAGGACAGAGCACGGCATTACCCATGTGCTCAGCTGCGGGGAGGAAGGAGCGCCGCCGCTCGTGCTGCTGCACGCCGCCAGCACGGCCAACATCGCCTGGAAGCCCAATATAGAAGCCCTGGCCTCTCACTTTCGGGTTTATGCCATCGACATTATGGGGGAAGTGGGCCTGAGCGTACCCTACCGCAAAAATAAAAACGCCGGGGAGCAGGTAGAATGGCTGGCAGCCATACTGGGCCACCTGAAGGTACAGCGCGCCCACTTCGCGGGGGCGTCTGCCGGCGGGTGCCTGGCGCTGAACTTCGCCATCGCCCATCCGGAAAGGGTGGAACGCATGGTGCTGCTGGCCCCGATGGGCCTGCCGCCCACCAACCTGCTGACCATAGTGAAGATACTTTACTATGTCTTGTTCCCCACCGAAAAAAATATACAGAAGCTGATCCATTGGTCGATAGGCTCCAAGCCCGAAGTGCTGGAGGCCTACGAACTATGGTTCGAAGGTTTTTTCCACGGCATAGACAGCAGCTACGCCACCCGCCAGGAAAAGATATCCGCCCGGCGCCTGGCCCAGGTTCAATGCCCCACCCTGCTCTTCCTGGGCCTGAGGGATGAGGTGACAGGGCCGCCTCGGCGATCGGAAAGGCGGGCCCGCCTGATGCCCGGCCTGAAACGGGTGATCTTCCTGGATACGGCCCACCTGATCAACTACGAAATGCCGGCCCTGGTGAATGAAGAAATGGTCAAATTCCTGCTGAAAGGCCATAAAGAAAAGATGCCTGAAGCAGAAAAGGCAGCGCACTAGTGCCGGAGGCACTAAGTCTCTTTACGCTTTTCTTGTTTTTCGGCGGCC
>CAZAXA010000154.1:0-12272 GCA_964488965.1 uncultured Phaeodactylibacter sp.
CCCTGCTCGACCGCATCGACCTGCATGTGGAGGTCACTCCCGTCTCCTACGAGCGCCTGACCAGCTCGGAACTGCCCTCCGAGACCAGTGCCGACATTGCCGCCCGCGTCGCCCGCGCCCGCGAGATGCAGGAGGCCCGCTTCAGGGACAAGCCCAATATTTTCTATAATGCGCAGATGCCCAGCCGCATGGTGCAGGAGGTCTGCCGGGTGAATCAGGCGGGGCTGATGCTGGTGAAGAAGGCCATGGAGAAGCTGCAGTTATCCGCCCGGGCGTATGACCGGATACTGAAGGTGGCGCGGACGGCGGCGGATTTGGGAGGGAGTGAGGAGATCAGGATTGAAGACTTAGCCGAGGCTATTCACTTCAGGTCTTTGGATCGGGAGTCATGGGCTGGGTGACAGGCGCCGGCCAGGAGGCCCGGCGCCAGCGTCGTGGCAGGGTACAAAGAAGTTTACCAATTCCTGCAGGCTTAGTAATCTGGGAAGCGGCAACAAACTTTATCTGAAGCTACGGCTTCACCTGACAGACACCCCCCAAAAGCCTGGATCGCATCTGACAATAAGTTTATTTTTTGGCAAGCCCTAAGTGGTGTCAATCTTGTCTGCCATCTTTTTGGCGAAAATTACAAAACTCACGTAGTTGTTCAATTAACTATAAAGAAGGCGTTCGGCATGGCGCCGAACGAGGTGGGGAAGAGATAGCTAGGATGAATTCCGAATATTGGGAAAGGAATGGGTCAGGAAATGAGCTTTTTTTCTTTCAGTATTTCCTGGAACCAGATCATATCCTCAGAGGAGAGCGCCGGTGGCGCCGGTTCCTTATCATAGCGAACAGAAAGTTCGTACCGGCTGCGGTCGTAAACTTCGTTGAAGGCGGCGCCAATATCGAGCCGGACGTCAGGATCAGGGGATTTCAAGGGGATGGGCACTACCGGAAGTTTATCTCTGACAGTCATAGCCCAGACTTCCGTTTTGTATCGATCGCCTCTGGATAGCATGACGTAATAATGAGCCTCACGCGGCAGGGTAGGGTAATTGAGGGGGCGCTGGCCCCGGCGCAGCAGGTCGACTTCCAGAAGATGTACACCATCATCGTGCAGGAGTTGCCTTTTTTCCCGGTATTTGTCCAGCCCCTTACCCCGTTTGTTCACCGGCGAAAGGATTTCTATGGCGGTGATGAGTTTTTGGTTCTCCCTGTCTCTGATCTCTACTACTGGAATATTGACTTCAATTACCGGGTGAGGAATGATCATGGTGGCCGGGGTGAGGACGGCAATTTCCCCTTCTTCCCGGTTGACTTGAGGGTGGGGTTTTTCAGGCTGTTTTTTCAGAATCTCAACGTCGGGATACATGATACCAACTTCTTCTTGAGGTTCAGTATCTTCAACAGTATAGGTTTCCACCCTGACAAAATATTTTGGGACTACCCTTGACACAAGCTGCTCTTTAAAAACAAAAGCCAGCCCGTGATGCACATCCGGCCAAACGTGGCCTTCAAGCCAGGGGTCCATTCCGGGAAAAGGTGATTTCATGCTGCACAAGTTTTATCAAAAATAACAAATTTTGAAGAAAATAATTTCATGCCCCGGCTGGGTTTCGCCCAAGGACTGGTTGTTGGGATTTGAGCCGTTTATTCCGATATTGTTGCTATGCTTTTTGATTCTGGGTGCAGGGAGGGCTTTGAAAACCTGAACCTGTTACTTTGGATTGATGTAACTTCTCAATAAATATAACTACCGTGAATACCGGGAAATAAAAGTTGAGGCAGTAGGGCCTGGATGATGGATGGCGCGCAGAGATTTATTTCACGATCATGTCCGGGAAGCAGAAGTACCCTGACTACCTGCAGTACGCAGATTTTGTGGTGGCTTAAAGTAAGGAACATATACCAGGTAAAGCCAGAACCAAAATGAGCGAGGGCCGCCCCGGAAATCCGGGAGGGCCCTCGGCGCCAGTTAAGGCGGATGCGCGCAACTATCAACCAACAACAGCCAGTTGTCAGCAATGGCGGCGCATCATTCTGCCGGCACTATTCCCCCAGCGTACGCATGAAGTTGACCAGGTGCCATACATCTTCCTTCTCCGGGATTTTTTTCTCGTAGTTAGGCATTTCATCCCTTCCTATCCAGGATTTGTAGAAGAGGGCGCCATCCGTCTGCTTTTGGAATGCTTTGGAGCTGAAATCCCCGGCCGGGGTATCCAGGTTAGCCGCTTTGGGGCCGTCGCCCAGGCCATCCTTGCCGTGGCAGGACTTGCAGTGAAGGTTCCAAAGGGCCTTTCCCTGAGCGATGGACTCTTTGTCTGCTTTCACCGGGTTTTCCATTTTATTGTACTTGTCGGGTACCGCCCAATCTTTAGCCTGAGCCTGGATGGAATGAGCGTAGAATATCCCAAGCGCGAAGACGACGAAGAATGCAATGAATCTGCTTTTCATGGTCATAATTTTTGATAAATAATTTCACTGAATAAGACGTTTTAACAAGGGCCGGGCCACTGGATTTTCAGCTTTCGGCCGCTTTTTTTCTAAGCCTGAACAATTTGTAGATAACCTCAAGGTAGTGCCCCCAGATGATCGCCAGCAGCGCGATGAAAGTAAGCAAAAGCCACAGGGGCGGGCTTGGGCTCCACAATTCGCGCGGCGTATGGCCGGAAGTTATTTCCTGTGGCACTCCCCAGGCTTTACTCATATTGGTTTCGACGGTGCCGAAGGCATCATCTTCTTCCAGCCGGACGATGATATTCAAATTCCCTTCGGGATCTCCGGGAAGATCCGCCGGAAACTCAACGGATGCCATTCCGTCCTCATCGGTAGTGGCTTCGCCGATCTTCAGGGGCCGGAACAAACCTTTGACGTAAAAGTAGATATCTGCCTCTGCTACCGGCTCGCCGCTACTTTCCAGGGTGGCCGCCAGGGTTCGCGTGGAATCTTCTTCCAGTGCTTCCAGCGTTATTTTAGCGGCGGTGAATGCAATTTCATCATCGCTGTCGCTGAACTCATCATTCCCTTCGAAAACTGCCATGACGGGGAAGGCGCCGGAAGTATCTGCCAGCAGCTTTGCTCTGGGCAGGCCCAGAGCAGCAATCCCGTCCTCGTCGGTGGTGGCCTTGCCCATTTCCTGCTCCAGAGAGTCCGTTATGGAGAAAAAGACGACTTCCAGGCCTGGCAGGCCGGTGTACCGTTCGTCGATCTTTGCCCGTACCAGGGCCTTCAGCGTGGCCATGTCTTCATCTCCCTGGACTACGGACAGGCTCATCCTCGTTTTCAGAGGTTCATTCTCCTCCGCTTCTTCCTGGGCCAGCAGCACATTGCCTGATAGTAGCCCAAGCATCATGGCCAGAAACAGGGGGAAAAAACCGAGGCTGAATTGCAGGTTTTTTGATCTTGGTCTTTTCATTGTGCAAGGGCTTTAATTGGTTTCTTTTTCATAATCCGAGATCGGGATCACATTGACCAGCTTTGGCGCCAGGGTAAAGAAAATGAAGAAAGTGGCGGCGCCGGCCAGGACGAGCGCCCATTCCACCCAGGTGGCGCTGTAGTGCACGTATTCCGGGCGGGCGTCCTGAATGGGCAGCAAGGGCGTTTCCAGCGGCGGCACTACGGTCAGGTAACGCCTCACCCACATAGCGACCACCACCAGCAGAGAAAGCGCAGCGATGATGGTTGGAGTGCGGAACCGGCGAATGGCAATGACCACTATCGGCAGAATGATGCCGAAGAAGTTGGCCAGGTGGAACGCCCATCCGAATTCCTTAAAACTGAGCAGCTTGGCCGTCACTTTAGATTCCCACTTCATGGAGCTGTACCAGTTGGTGATGTACTCCGAGAAGGTAAAGTATCCGAAAGAGGCAACCAGCGCGAGCAGGATAAAGGCCATGTAGCGGAAGTGTTCTTCTTTCAGGTATTCCTCCAGGCCGTACATTTTCCGGTACACCCACATGACCCCGATGATCAGGGCGATGCCGGTAGCGATGGAAGCTATGACGTAGGAAGGCCCGAAGATGCTGCTGTGCCAGCCGGGGCGCAGCGTCATGCCGAAAATCCAGGAAAGCACCGCAAAAGCCAGGATCACCTTGGGCACCATGATGAAAGCCATAGACCTGGTGGAGTGGTCGATCTGGTTTTCCTGCTCAGGGCCGCCTTTGTAGCGAAGAGCCAGCGCATGGTACAACTTTTTCCTCCAGGAGGAAAATTCGAGCATAGAGGTATCGCGGAGAATGGCAAAGTCCTTGATCAGCAACAGGTAAGTGAATACCGTGATGCCGACCAGATAGGTGGAGATCACCATAACGTCCCATGTGATGGGCGACTGTACCCGGGCGTGGATGAACAGGTAGTGCAGGCGGTCGAAGCGGCCGATACACAGGAGAATGAATACCGGGCCGATGATGCCGGAAATGAAGGCCACCAGCGCGGCGATCCGGATAATGGGCCTGCCCCACGGCACTCTGAAGTAATAGAGGATGGCCGCCAGCATGGCCGTACCGTAGCTCACGCCGATGAAATAGACGAAATTGGCTATGTAATACCCCCAGACCGCATTGTCCCGCATGCCGGTGACGACGTGCCCTATGTAAATCTGCCGGAACAGGCCGTATCCGCCGAACAGGATCAGTACCACCAGGAGCGCTACCCATAAGCGGTACAGCATGCCTGGTTTTTCGAGCTGGAGCCCCAGTATCTGTATGATAGCGGCTTGCTTTTTATTAAGATCAACGGTTTTCATCCTTGATGATTATCGAGTTCTTGAATCTTGGTACTTTAAAAGATGTCTTCATACAGCTTCCTGCTTTCTTCCGGCAGGTTTTCCAGGCCTTTTTCGGCCGGGAAGATGCGATCGGCAGGCGGCAGGTAGTACACTCTGGGTTCGGTACCCAGTTCTTCGCCATAGCGGTAGGCGGCGCGTTCGGCGATGAGTTCGCTGAAGCGGACGGTCTCGGAGCCGTTGGTCACGATATCCTCGTTCTGGTCGCCGAAGTAGAAGGCGCCGTTGGGGCAGGCCGTGACGCAGTCCGGCAACTTGCCCATGCGCGCCATATCGGGGCAGAAGTCGCACTTCTCCACCGTACCCACCTGGCCCGGGATGCTGGTCTCCGCGTTGGCGCGGTGCGTTTTCATATCCGCCGGCACGCCCCGTTCGCCCCAGTTGAAAACCCGGGTGGAGTAGGGGCAGGCGGTCATGCAGAACTTACAGCCGATGCAGCGGGTATTGTCGATGAGCACCAGCCCGTCCTGCCGCTTGAACGTAGCGTCTACCGGGCACACCTTCACACAGGGCGGGTTGTCGCAGTGGAAGCAGGTTTTCGGGAACCAATAGGGCTCGCTGTCTTCGCTGTCCTTCATCAGTTTTACGGTCAGCCACTGCTTGTCCGGAGGAAGGTGGTGCATTTTCTGGCAGGCCGTCACGCACTTGCGGGCGTTGGTGCAGCGCGCCAGGTCGATGACCATGACAAACTTCTTGCCGGGCAGGCCGGTTCTGGATTCTTCATAGCTTATCTCCTGTGTATAGTGGACGTGCCGCAGGTGGGAGCGGTCTACTTCAACCAGATGCCCTTCCGGAGTAAGAACTTTTACGGTGTCGGCCCCTTCCGCCGCGTGGTTGTGGCGGCCTCCTTCCGGAGCACAGGAAAAGACCAGTTGCCCCCAGGCGGCCAGGGTGACGCCCAGGGCGCCTTTCTTCAGGAAATCTCTGCGGCCGTTTTCTGATGATTCTGACATGACGGTTGTTTTTTCAATTAAAAAAGGATCGGGATGTTCTCAGAAATTCCACAAACGGGTCATGTTAAAACCGATGAGGAAGTCCGTATTCTGGTTGAAAACATTGTTGTACTGTGGCACGATGCCCTTGTAATTGCCCACAAAAATCTGGAAGGCGTGCGCGCTGGAGACGACCTCGATGCCGAAACTGAGGTTAGATTCCGGGTTGTTGACCTCATGGTTGGTCAGCGGCAGGTCGTAGCCGGCAATGACGCTCATGGTATTGCTCACCTTCAGCCTGCCCAGGAAAGACAGGGAGAGGTGGTCGTTGTTCATTTGCAGCAGGTCGTCCGGGTTTTCTTCTCCCGGCACCAGTTCCTGGAAGTTAAAGTGAGAAAGGTTAACGTTGGCCTGCAGGGAAAAGCCCGGGGTGAATTTGCGGGCGAACATCAGCTGGTGAAAGTAGGAGAAGCGGTCTACCCCTTCATAGGTGTCTTTGGGGAAGTTCCCCTTGTCGCGGGTATCAATAGCGGCATTGACGAAATAGGTGACGCTGACCGGCCACCCCCCTTCGCGGCCCTGCTGAAAGAGGGCGTACTTGGCGTTGAAATCCCAGAATTTACGTTCTTTGGCGAAGCCGAAACCGATCTGTAGTTTTTCGATCGGCACGTAGTTGAAACCCAGTCGGATGTTAGAATTCGCATAGAGCCCCCAGAAATCGTCATAGCCATTGTCGATGGTGCCGAAGCGGTGCTGAATGTCCATCTCGAATGTCCCTTTGATCGGCACCATAACGGTCTGGTTGTCGATCAGCCAGATGCTCTCGAAGGTATTGCGCACCGGGCGGGTATCCTTTCCCGTTTCACCCTCATCCTGAGCCCCGGCGGCGGCGGCAAGCAGGAGAAAAGCGATAGTCCACATCCATAACAGCCTGGAGGAAGAAAAAGAGATATTGGAAAGCAACAGTAATTTTTTCATGGCAGTGAGTTTTTACCTTCTTTGGCCATTCGCGCGGCCGGTATGCCAGCGCCGGAACAGCCGGAGGATTATCTTAATTGTCTTTTGCACCCTGGGTGATCCAGGTCAGCACTTTTTTATTGAATTCTTCATCAGGGCCGGAAAGCGGCATGGGCAGGCCCCGGTTGCCGAGCATCCATTGAATTAATTCACTGTCGCCCGGCATCAGCGTGTCGATATAGTTTCCGGCAAAGAGCGCCGAGTAAGCATTTCCGGGCGTCAGGTCAGGAGGAGTGCCCCCTGTATTATGGCACCCGCTGAAATTACAGGCCTGATCAAATATCGGAATGATATCCTGGGTAAAACTTACCTGCACGGTAGTGTCTACATCAGGGGGTTCTATAACGAGGATACCCGATTCGGAGGTACATCCCGATGGCGCGGCCAGGCTCAGTAAGAGCATGGCAAAGGCCAGGATGGATAGGACTCGTTGTTGCTTCATGATTCGAGAATTGGTTTTCACTCCTAAGGCCGCACAAACGGGAGTGTTGCTATGTTAAAAAAGGCAGGGCAGGTGTGGGTTTTCTTTAAAAAACAGTTGGCAGCGACAGGCTCATTGCCAACTGTTTTTTAAGGAGGCCTGAATTACATGTTCAGGCGATAGGCTTCGCGCGATTAGTTCAGCGCTGCCAGGGAGTTCTTCAGCAGGGCCCGGGCGTATTTTCCGTTATGCACGCCGAAGCTCTGGTCTTCGCGGACGTACTGGTAGTTCCACAGAGCGCCGAGCTGTACGTTGGTCAAATTCAGGGGCGAACCGGAAGAAGCGTTGGCCAGCTCGAGGTTGTCCTGGAGGATGCCCAGTTCGTTGAGCCGGGTACCCAGTTGAAGCATCAAATCCTCAATCTCGGCCTGGGTGTCGGCAACCAGTGTTTCCAGTTCGTCAGCATCCGTATGGCACTGAATACATCCGTTGACGTTGAGTTCTCCATCCACTGATTCTACCCGGAAGGTGTGGCCGCCGGCATCGCGCCCGCCGGTAGTGGGCGCCATGTGGCAGGTGACGCAGGAGTTCCCGATCAGCGTAGTATGTAAGCTGTTGACATAGGGCTCGTCGCCCGGCACTTCATAAGCGGCGTTGCCGGTGAACATCACCCCCTGAGAGCCGTGGTGAGGCCCGAAGCGGCTGCTGGTGAGCGTGGCCATGCCGTCAACTCCCGGTTCAGGCAAAGCCGGGCTGGGTATCCGGGCCTGGTGGCAGTTGAGGCAGAGGTTGCCGGCGCCAATGTCCGCCATTTCACCCTTCACCCAAAAGGTGACCGGATCAGTGGTGGTCAGGGCCCAGTCGTCCTGTGTATAAGTCTGGTGGATTTGGTGGCAGGTGTAGCAGTTGATCGGCAGCGGTTCTTCTATAGTGCCTCCGGTGGCGGTGGCGCCGGTGCCGGCCACCTCCAGGAAGCCCTGGCTGGTGTGGCAGAGCGCGCAGGTAGCAGTATTCCTTTCATAGTGGCCGCCGAGCAGGTGAACCGAATTTTCCCACTGGAACAGCTTGCCCGTGATCAACTGGTTGCTTCCGTGGCAGTCTTTGCAGTTTTGAACGCCTTCTCCGGTTTGACCGGCTGGCCCGGTTGGGCCATCGGGCCCTGTAGGGCCAGCCGGGCCGGCCGGGCCCTGGTCGCCTTCACAGGAGGATAAACTCAGGGCGAGCGCGAGGCTTAATAGCGATGAAAAAAATATTTTTAATCTCATGGCAAAGTATTTAGGTATGATGATCTTATTTCGTTGGCCCCTATTGTCATATTTTTGTCATTCTGCAATTATGATTCGAAAATCCTGGATTTCCGTTGCGGTTTCGATGATTAATATCACCCTTCTTAAGTGATTTATATCACAAAGGCAGGAGGCATTGTTCACAAGCCAAAATGGCAGAATGATATGCTATTTTCTCTGCTCATTTAGTAGAAAAATTTGGTGGGCTTAAATAGGTCGGGGAAAAATTTTGAAGGGAAAACGGGAGGCTGGCGGGTCTTTTTGAAAATTTTTTTGGATGGTGATCCCGCTTGCCTGAATGCTGCTGAGGATGGAAGGTGGATGGAACAAGCCTTGCTATCTCACAGGGCCCACGTCTCCTTAATAACTGCCGATGCTGGGGAGGCGGCGCCTCAATCCCCCGAATACACATGCAAACTGTCTTCCGCAGTAGGCAGGTAGTCCATGCCCAGGTAGGTGAAGATGATGGCCGCTACGCCGGCAATGGCCACCCATGCCAGCCGCTTTTCGCTCCAGGAAGGTATGTTCCGGAAGTGCAGGTAGGCGGCGAAGATCAGCCAGGTGATCAGGGCCCAGTTCTCCTTGGGGTCCCAGCCCCAGTAGTTCGACCAGGCGTTCTGGCCCCACCAGGCGCCGAGCAGCAGGCCGGCAGTGAGAAACAGGAAGCCGAATTTGGTGATCTGATAGGTGGCGGCGCTGAAGTCGATACGCGACTGCTGGCCCAGCGTGTGGTGCGAAGCAATGCCCCCGGGAAAAACCAGGAATAAAACCGCCGTGAAGCCAGCGACGAAGAGGGCGCCGTAGGCCAGAAAGTAGGATATCACGTGCGGAATGAACATCCAGGTCTGCAGGGCCGGCGGCAGGGCGATGATCTCCACGTCCCGCTTGGTAAGGGCAAAAAGGAAGATCATCACCACTCCAATGGCTGACATAAACCCGATCAACCGCACTTTGAACTTGTATTCCACCGCCAGGCTGATCAGCGAGGTCGTCCAGGCGGCAAAGGCCAACGATTCATAAAAGCTCTTGAACGGCGGCCGCCCGGCCTCTATCCAACGGTCAACGATCAATACGGTACAAGCCAGAAAGGCAATGGCGAACAGGGAATAAGGTATCGTCCCGAAAATCTTCTCTTTCCGGAAAATGCCCACTACATAGCCCAGCAGGGCCAGGGCGTACAGAAAGAAGGCCACCTTAAAAAGTGCGGAGGTATAATATAAGCTCTCGAGCATGGCTTTTCTTTTTAGAGGATTTGGTTATTGATCCGGTATTCGCGGTTCGGTATTCGCAAATCAAAAATCACCCAGGACTCCCCTGCTTCCGGTATTTCCCGTAAAACATCAGGAGGCAGCCGATAACCAGCGCCGTAAACCCGAAATAAATGACATAAAGCCCCGGCTCGTGGCTGATGCCGATGCCGGAGTAATTGGGATTATCGGGGTTGTAATCCGATTGATAAAAACGATAACCGCCGTATAACATGGGCTCGTTGACCACTACGGACTGGCGCTTCAGCACCTTGTCGTTTTCTCCCAGGACGGACAGCTCGCTTCGGTAGTATTTGGTTTCCATGTCCTTGAAGGATTCCAGGGCCAGGAAGTAACCGGCGCCTTCAATGGGGAATACCCCTCCTCTTCTGCCGCCGGGATAGAGGAAGGCCTCCTGTGAGCTTCCTCCTTTGTGCCATACTTCCACTTTGGCAACGGGATTCAGCAGTTCTTCTCCGTCAGAGGTGGGAGTAGAAAGCAGATAGGCGGCATCAGGGTAGAGGTATTTCATGGTGAACCCGATCTCTTTACGGTTGGGGAAGGAGTAGAATTGGCCGGGTTTGAGCGGCTCGCTGCCGAGTTCGCCTTCCACCCAGTAATAGATCATTTTCTCCGTTCCGACCAGGATGGTGCGGTTGGCCTCTGCCCATTTGGGGTCCGGCTTGCCGCTGATGGCACGGGAGAGTTGCTCCGGGGTTTCCCAGTAGAATTCCAGCCAGCCGCCCAGGTGTTGTTCGTCGGCTATCGTATTGCGGCCGGGCCGGTTGGAATAGAGATTGACATCGGCCTGGCCGAAGGGCGTTTTGAGATTCAGCAAAACGCCGGGGTCTTTGGCCTCAACGGTATCGTTGACCTCCGGATAGGTGTATTCAAAGGTGAAGTTAGGGTAAAATTCATTGAGGCGGAAGTAGATATCGGTACCGTAGATGTGGCGGATTTTACCCTCTTTGAGCGCCATGGAGGCGATGATCTCCGGTTTGCCGCTCATCTGCTGGCCATGCGCGCCAGCCGCCGGCTGAGCATGAGGCTCCGTATCGCTCCTCCAGACCTGTATGCGGTAGTCGGGCTCGTGCTTCTGAAATTCAAAGTGGTCGAGGCGGATGCGGAAAGGGATGGCGGCGCTGTCGCCTATATAGCTGGAGTTCCCTTTGTAGACTTTGGCGATATTGCTGCTCTGCCCGGTTTCCAGTTGTATGATGCCCCGGAAACCGTAGAAGTAGTCTACCCAGAACCCCAGTAGTATGACGATGGGGCTGAGGTGAGCGAGGTGGTACCCCAGGTTTTCGCGGTTGAATTTTTTCTTCCAGCTGGACTTGAGCAGGCTGCCGGCCAGCAGGATGAAGAAGCCCACATACCACCAGCTGTGGAACACATCGTCCCACTGCAAAAACCGGAGCAGGCTGCTCCCGCTTTCGCCGTAACGCTGGGTAAAAACCTCGGCAGCCGCGTTCTGGGAAACGAAAGTGCCCAGTGCTGTGCCCACCGCGATGGCCAGCAGGCTCAGGATGGCGAAATAGGGCGTGTCGACGCTCCTTTTCAGCGGTTTGAAGAACAGGACGGGATAGGCCGCCAGTACGGCCGCGGGCGCCAGTATGCCCGCCCGGGAGTTGCCGAGCCACTCGTGAATGTTCTGGGCCAGCAAAGTGAAGAGCACCATGGCGGCCAGCAGGATAGTGGCCCTTCTGAATCCACGGGTTTGATAATCGTGATTTTTAGGGCCGGAAGCGGCGGTTTTTACATCAGCCATTGGACCAGGAATTCGTTAATATCGGGCCTTCCGTTTTTTCAGTTGCCGGAGGGGCCTTTGGTGTTCACACAAAATAAGGGAATATTACAGGGCTGCCAGTATGATAAAAATCACTCGGGCGTTATGACAATGATCACTCTGAAAATCAAACCAGTATTGAGGTACAGCGCGGCAATAAGAAAAGAAGGAAAAAATCTGCTTTCCCGGCCGGCCCACTTCATTTTTGACAATTTTGTGAAACTTGGAAATTTTTGCCGGGCTAATTTCGGCGAAATTTTTGCTGATGAAGAAGCCGCCGGGCCCTACCGGCCAAATTCGCACCGGCATCAATTCTTTCGGAAAAGGAAAGCCACAAGTGGCCTCGCAGAGGCTGGCTTTCCATCATTAACAATAAAAAACATAGCGATGCTTTCCAACAAACTTTTCCTCACTATGGCTGCTGCAGCTCTCGCCCTGGGGGTGTTATTTTCCAGTTGCAACAAGGATGACGAACCGGCAAAGACCACCGTCTACGGCGCCATCACCATTGAAAATGCCGACGTCTGGGCCAACTGGGTGGACAGCGGGGAGGTACAACTGACTCTCTTCCCCGAATTCAGCCTCGACCCCCTGGCCGGATGGGGAGAGGTGCCGGATAACTTCTTCGGCCCCGGCGTACCCGGCGGCGTCTTTGCCGTGGGCGCGCCCTACAACTCTCAGAACCCGCTCATTCTGGAATACGTACCCGGCAAAACCGAATATGATTTCGAGATCGAGGTCGACCCGGGCACATATTCTGCCCTTGCCCTCGGTTTCCGCCATGACTTCGTCAACGACCCTACCCTGAAGAGCGCCAC
>CAZAXA010000155.1:0-12143 GCA_964488965.1 uncultured Phaeodactylibacter sp.
GCCGTCATCGCAGTTGACGCCCTGGCAGGGGTTGCAGTTGGGGTTCGGCTGATGCGTACAGGCGCCGGTATTGGGGTTGCAGTAGTCGATGGTGCAGGGGTCGCCGTCATCACAGCGGGGCAGGTGTGTACATTCGCCCGTCTGCGGGTCGATGACATCTTCGGTACAGGGGTTGTCATCATCGCAACACACCTCCCGGACGTGGTGGCACTGCCCGTCCGGGCCGGCGTAATCCGTCGTAGTGGGGTCGTCGTCATCGCAGTCGACAGGGGTGTGCTGGCAGTTGCCCCAGTTATCGCAGTAGTCGATGGTAGCGGGGTTGCCGTCGTCACAGTCTTTGGGGAAATGCAGGCAGTTGCCGCTGATGTCCACTACATCGACCGTACAGGGGTCGCCGTCGTCACAGTCCAGTTCGCTGCAATCCACCCGGATATGGAAGCAATTGCCGCAGACGTCCTCGACGTCGATGGTGCAGGGGTCATTGTCGTCACAGCTGTTCAGCGCCGCCTGAGCGTAGGCCGGCCTGGCCGCAAGGACGGTAAAGATGGCCAATAAGGAAAGCAAGGTAAAAGTCTTCATTTTCATAGGAGGAAGATTTACAAAGGTTTAGAAAATAACTGAATCGGGCATAACAATCCCGTTCACCGGGAGCGCAGGGCCTCCGGCGGTGTTCTGTAGCCTGGAAACTCGGTGTGCTTTATGAAGGGTAACTGTACTGCTTCAGGCCACCGCAATATTTACCCTGACGAATGGCAGGGCCATAACGCTGAAATGCCTTCATGCCTGTACAGTACGCAACCAGGACAAACCCTGCATAGTGGGGGGGTGCATGTTTGCAGAAGTTGCTGGATTGGCTTTAAACGCGTAGTTGTTTGTGTAAAAGGGTAGTGTCAGTACTTTCTTTGGGCCTGCGGCTCTCTGTCGGATATGTCCTTTTGATGGAGATTGATGTATAAAAATAAAATTTGTTGGGCAAAAATAAAAAAAACTTTGGGGGTTATTTTTTTCAGGCGCCTCTGCGCGGCATTTGCCGGGCATTGAACCACAGTTTTTCCCGGCTGGCGGGATCCCCGTTGTAGTTGACGGTGACCTCCTCGCCGGCCCCGATGTCGCGCAGGGCGTAGAAGTCGAGCGTAAGGCTTTCAAAGTCTGCCCGGTATTCGGCATTGGGCTCGAAGGAATGGTTGTACAGGGAGCCGTACCCCAGGGCGACGGCGCATTGGCCTTCATCTTCCCCCCAGAGGAAGTAGTAGTCATACAGGCCGGTCTTGTCGATGAATTCCCGGTCGGGCCCGGGCAGCGCGATGACCGGGCAAATCTCGATCAGGGCGCCTTCCGGGATGGGGGCCGCGGTGAAAACGCCTCGCCCGCCGAGCGGGCTGGGGGCGATGAAGAGGGAGGGGATGCGCTGCATGGGGGTTTTTAAGTGTTTATGTGTTGCTCCAATACTCCAACATTCCACCACTCCATTTTGAGGAGATACAAGGCGGGTGCATTCGTGCGGGGTGAAAAATAAGCAGTTTCAGGGAAGTATTTACAGGATGCTGTGCAAAATCTATTCTGTAGCCGGAATTGTTCAGGATTGTTCATTTCACTGTGTCAACAGGCCTGTAAGAGCCCGGTTTTCAGGGAAACCAGGAGCCAGCCCGTCCTCGCTGCGCTCAGCCGGGTAAAAAACCAGAAACCAGAAACAGCCCCCGTAATCCTGTTAATCCTGTCTAACCCCGCTTTCCCTCGTCAATCCTGTCCCCCTTGCCGGAAAATGCGGCTCATCATCCTGTACAGTTCCGGATGATTCCGTTCGAACATTTCGGGACGGGAAAAGAAATACTCGGCGGCCACGCTGAGAAATTCCGCCTCGTTGGTAGCGCCGTAGGGGTTGATATCCGAGTCCCTGTCTTTGATCTCTTCGATCCCGTGCTGCATCAGCCGCAGCCAGGGCAGGACATATTCCTGGGGGAGGAGCGCCTCCGGGATGCCGTCGGTGGCGCCGTCGGCCTTATCCAGCAGGTGGATGAACTCGTGGATGCCGACATTGTGCCGCCGTTCCGGATGGGCGAAGCTTTCGCGCAGGGCGGGAAGGGAAAGGATCATCATGCGGTTCATCGCCCCGCTGCCCACCATGCCGATGATGTCGCGCTGCACGGCCTTCACCTGATAGTCTTCATCGAAAGTCTCTGGGTAGAGGAGCACCTCGTTGAGGTTGCGGTAGCGCCAGCCGGGAAAGCCGAAGAGGGGGATCACGGCGCTGGCGGCCACCAGCAGGCGGTCGGCCTCCGTCACTTCCGTTTCCACTCCGGTGATGGCCACGTCGTCCAGAAAGTAAGCGATGCCTTGCTCGAAGCGCTCCTTTTCTTTTGCCCGCAGGCGCCGGTAGAAGTCCACCTTTTCCGCCAGTATTTCCCGCTGATCCGCCCTCAGCGGCCGCACCCGCCGGCGGCGGATAAACCAGCGCCACGCCATCCAGAGGAGGAAGGCCAGGAGGAAGAGGGTGAAGAGGAAGGCGGGGGTGGACATGTTCTTTTTAAAGAGAACAATCTGGCTGGTTTCGGGTTGGCCCTTGTGGGCGCCGGAAGCGTTTCAGTACAAAAAAGACGCAGAGTTTGGCGGATTGGGGGGAATATTATAGAGTTTAGCGAAAGAGACATAAGTATTGAAGAAAGCACTTTCAAAATTGAAATGTCAAAAATTTGGCAAAAGGAACAAGAGATCCTTCAAGTTCGAATTTTTTGTAAGGAGGATTTAAAGGAGGTTCAGGAAAATGTAGTTGGAATGATTGAGACAAGCCTGAAAAGAGGATACAAAGACCTATATATATCTTAACCAAAGGACCATCCCCCCCCACGCCACGCCCATCATGACCTCTGTAGAAGGCGGCTCCTTTACCATGGGCTGGCTGAATGAAAAACGCGACGGCGACGGCTTCGATGATGAAAAACCCGCCCATGAAGTAAAACTCAACTCCTTTGCCATTGGCCGATACCCTGTCACCTTCGAAGAATACGACGCCTTCTGTGAAGCTGCCGGCCGGGAAAAGCCCGAGGACAGAGGCTGGGGCCGCGGCCGCCGCCCCGTCATTTACGTCGACTGGTACGACGCCCTGGAGTACTGCAACTGGCTCAGTGGGATATGGGGTTTGGAACAAGTGTACGAGATCGATAAGAAGCAGAAAGACCCGAATAATAAATATGAAAACGATTCCAAGAAATGGCTGGTGACGGCCGATGAAAACGCCAACGGCTACCGCCTGCCCACCGAAGCGGAATGGGAGTACGCGGCGCGGGGCGGGCAGAAAAGTGAAGGTTTTCTTTACTCCGGGAGTAACAAGCTGGATGAAGTGGGGTGGTATGGGAGCAATTCCGGATCGAAAACACATCCGGTAGGGGAGCAACAACCGAACGAACTGGGCCTGTACGATATGAGCGGGAACGTCTACGAATGGTGCTGGGATTGGTTCGGCCACTATTATTACCGGTCTTCACCTAAGGATAATCCACGTGGACCGGGACAAGGCTCTTCCCGCGTGCATCGCGGCGGTCACAGGGGCAATATCGCGAAGTTCTGCCGTGCCGCCTGCCGCGGCTGCTGGAACCCGGGGCACCCCCTCCTCGAAATCGGCTTCCGCCTTGCCCGCAGTTTGGAGGCGGGCTTTTCCGGGCCTTCCTATGAGCAAAAGCGAAGTAGCGGCGGCAACCGCAAAAAGGCGGGTGCGTAGCCCCGCCGGTGAAGGGCGCGGACGCTACGGAACTAAATTTTTTAAGCCAGGGCACGGTGGAAAACCGTACCCTGGCAGGGCGTCCACGGACCGTCCGCCGTTCCCCATTCGCCGTTATTCGTCAATTCGTTGATTCGTGCCGTCCACCGTCCCCCTTACCGTCCCTCCATCACCTTCTTCAGCATCGCCCTTGCATTATCCCCCACGCTCCCCTCCGGGTCCATCTTGATGGCCTTGTTGTAGTACTCGATGGCCTTTTCCGTGTTGCCGGCCTTCCAGTTGGCCTCCGCCAGGCTGTCCCAGGCGTTGGCCGAGCCGGGGAAGAGCTGGGTGTTGAACTGGAAGACGAAGAGGGCGGGTTCCAGTTGGTTGCTGTTCAACAGGCGGTAGCCAGTATTGTTGAATTCCTCTTCGAAGTTGAAAAAGCGGTAGGTGGGGTCTTTTACCATTCGCTGAGCTTCAGCCTGAAGCTCTTCCAGTTTTCCTGCCATATAGAGCTCAGTCAGATGAGCCATGGGGTCGAGGATGAAGTTGTCGCCGGAGAAGTTCAGCGCCGCCTCCAGCACCGGGTCGCGGTTGGAGCGGTAATCGCCGAAGCTCATATCGACGGCCAGGTGGGGCGCCAGCCAGGGGCTGTTCTCCCACTGCGGCTTGTCCTGCCACCAGGCAAAGGAGAGGTAGACGGGCGTTTTGCTGTTGGGCAGCTCGATGCGGTTGTTATCGCCGTAGAAGTTGATGTTCTCGGCGGTGGGTTCGCCCACGAAGACGGCATTGGTGTAGTTATCCAGCTCGTTGACCAGGTTCTGGCAGGCGGAGAAGGTGCGCCGCCCGATGATGACGAAGAGCTTGCCGGGCTTGTTGATCTTGTCCGTGCGGATAATGCCGGTCACGACGGGCTTGTTCTTGTAGTTGTTGCCGCCGCCGTTGAGGCGCACATCCAGCACGAGGCGTTCCACATCGTTCTTGTCGATGAAATCGAACACCCGGGCGTAGAAGTCGGCGATGGACTCCTCCTTGTCATCCAGTACCTGGCTTTGGCGGACATAGACGGTTTTGTGCTCCGGCAGGTATTCGTAGTAGCAGATTTTGTCCAGGTTTTTCAGGTAGTAGGGGGTGGCGCTGTTGTCGCGGGTGGCCAGCCATTCGCCCTCTGGTTTGGTAAATCCATATTCTACAGGGAAATCATAGCCTTTGCCCTCCACAGCGGTGAAGGTTTGATCGAAAACCCTGCCGCCCTTTTCCAGGGTGAGGGTGATGTCCTTTTTCAATGTTTTGGCCACGCCCTGTGCGTGCAGCACCTCGGGGATGCCCAGGAAGGTAAGGCCATAAGCCTTGAAATACTGGTCGTTCTCCGCCGGCACTACAGGGCGGATGGCCTGGAGGGCCTCCTCCACCGGGACGCCTTCCACCTTCAGCACTTTTGCTCCGAGGGCAGCCTCGTAATCTTTGTGTGCTCCTTCAATGAATACCCCGTCGCTGAACCAGTACAGGTTGGCCGGCAGCTTGTGGTAATTTACCGGGCTTTCCCGGAAGCCGACGGAGGTATGTCCGTACTGGAAGGAGGATACGATACGGGCCAGCCCCGCGAAAATCTCGTGCTCCTGAAGGCCCGGGATTTCTTTGTAAAGTTTCTCTACTGCCGCGTCAAATTCTTCAGCGGTGGTCTTCTTAAACAGAAAAGGGTAATCCTTATGCACCGTTTGCTGCAGAAAGCGCAGGTCGGCCTGCCAGTCGGCGGGCGAGAGCTTGCTTTGGGCATAGGCGCCGGAGAGGAGGGCGAATAGGGTGAAGAGTAAAGTCAGTTTTTTCATGATCGGGTTTTTGGGAGTAAAGATACAATAGTAGGCCGGAGGTTGCATTCAGGTTTGAGAGCCTTCCCGCCGTTCCCTGCCAGCCAGGTTCAGGTTTGAGAACCTTCTGCCAGGCCACAGCTGATAGGTTCTTAAACCTGAGGCGGGAAAAGCCAGTCAGCCGCAGGTTTGAGAACCTTCTGCCAGGCCCTGCCAGGATAGGTTCTTAAACCTGCTCTTAATCCGGCCATTACTGAAGCTCCCCCCATACCCTTACCCGGGGAATATGCAGGAAATGTTTGTCGTAGGTGATGATGACGCTGCCTGTTTCAATGGCGGAAGCCGCGATCCAGATATCGTGGGTTGGAATGGGCTTGCCCTGCTGTTTCAGATCGAGAGAAATATCTGCAAATATACGGGCCGTTTCCTCTCCCGGGAATTGAAAAGATACTCCGGGGAGTTTCATAAAGCCATTGAACAATGTCGTGTTTTGCTTTTCCCGGCTGCCTTTCTTAAAACCGAAAAGCAGTTCTGCAAATACAAAGATGGGGACAAATACCTCTTCTGCATATTCAATAGCATCTTTGATGGCCAGTATCCCCTGAGACAAGGCGGAATAAGCATTAGTATCGAGGGTGATCTTTTTCATTGCCACATCTCTTCGTCTATGTCATCAAAGATTTTTACGGCCTGGCCGAATTCCTCTGCTTCTTGCTTTGTCCAGACTCCAAAGAATGGCGAAACATCCCGTTTCGGCACTTCCTGCTCAGATAAGCTCAGCGCTCTGCGAAGCAGCTTTTTTACCACCTTGTTCTGGCTCAGGCCCGTCGACCGGGCAAGTTCCTCTATGGCCCTGGCAAGGTCGGCATCCATATTATGTATCGTAAGTGATTTCATGGGCATACATTTTGGATAAATACTTTGTTGAACCACTTTTTGTTTGGCAATGAACCAAAGTTAAGGGTTTTCTTTTACAAATTCAATTGGGCAGGATAAAGGAACAGGTTTGAGAACCTTCTGCCGGGCCGCAGCAGGTGGGCGGTTTGAGAACCTTCAGCCAGGCCGCAGCTGATAGGTTCTTAAACCTGAGGGCGGAAAAACCTGCCAGCCAAAGCTTTAAGAAACTACCGGCCGGGGGTTGGAAGGAAGTTTCTCAAAGCTGCCGCCGGGGCGGGGCCGCCCTGCCAAAGCTTTAAGAAACTACCGGCGAGGGGCTGGACGGAAGTTTCTCAAAGCTGGCCGTGCAGCCTGCCGATCATCCCTCCTAATTCCTCCCGCCAGTGCCGCAACTCCAGTCCGAATACCGCCTTGATCTTCCCCTTATTGAGCACGCTGAAGGGGGGGCGCGCTGCCGCCGCCGGAAAATCCTTTGTCTCGATAGGCCATACCTTGCACCGGATGCCCGCCAGTTCGAAGATGGCCAGCGCGAAGTCGTACCAGCTGCAGACGCCCTCGTCGCTATAATGGTAGATGCCCTGAAACCTATCGCTATTTACTTCGCCCTGTTCCACCTTCCGGATCATCTCCAGGGTGGCGCGCGCCAGCCCGTGGGCGCAGGTAGGCGTGCCCACCTGGTCAAAGACGACCTTCAGCTCGCTCCGCTCCCGGCCCAGGCGCAGCATCGTCTTCACGAAGTTGTGGCCAAAGGTGGAATATACCCAGGAGGTGCGCAGGATGAGCGTCTGTGGGTGGGCTGCCAGGGCTGCCTGCTCGCCGGCCAGTTTGGTGCGGGCGTAGACGCTCTGCGGGCTGGTGGGCGCGTCCTCTTTGAAGGGCGTATTCTGGCGGTTGTGGTACACATAGTCGGTGGAGTAGTGTACCAGCGGGATACCCTGGCGGGCGCAGGCCTCCGCCAGCCAGCGCGTTGCGTCGACGTTGGCCAGGCGGGCGGCTTCCGGCTCGCTTTCGGCCTTATCCACGGCCGTATAGGCGGCGCAGTTGATGCAGTAGTCGAAGGTTTGGGCGGCAAAGAACTTCCGGATAGCCTGCTCCTGCGTCACGTCCAGATCTTCTCTGCCCGTGAAGATGAGGCGCAGGCCGGGATAGTCGCGCTGTAGTTCCCGGAATTCACGGCCCAGTTGGCCGTTGGCGCCGGTGATGAGGAGGTAGGTGTATTCGTGCATTCGCATATCAGGTTATAAGAAGGCCAGCCCGATCAGGAACAAGAAGGGCGCTGCCACTCCCGTCCAGAAGATCAGCTGGTAGGCGCGCTGCCGGTAGGCCGGCACGGCCGGGGGCTTGCGCATGCTTTCCACGATGAGCCCTGTATTATACAGCAGGTTGGCAATGCCCATGTAGATGAGGTAGAGCACGAGCTGGAAAAACAGGGCCCACCAGTTGAAGGTAAAGGCAGCAAACTGGTACTTGCCCAGGCCGGCCTGGATGATGGCATAGTACAAGAACACCACCAGCACGCCGGTGAACAGCAGCGCCCGGTTGAAGGGCCCGCGCCGGGCCTCCCACCAGTCGAAGGCCTCATCCTTGCCGGGAGGGCGGGCCAGTTCTTCGTCCAGAGTGGCGCCTTCGCGCGGCTTCTCCCCCCGCATGGTGCGCAGCAGGTATAAAGACAGCGGAAAGATGCCCGCCAACAGCACGGCGATCATAAAGAGTACCAGTATTCCCATCAGAATGCTTCCATGATGTATTTGTCCAACCCTTCCCCAAAACCGTGCCGGATAACCTCGACTATCCGGTAGCCCTGCTTTTCATAAAAGCCGAAGGTGTGCTGTGAAGTGCTCAGCCGCAGGGCGTAGCCCGGATAGCGCTCCCGCATGAGGGCCAGCCGGAAGGCCGTCAGTTGCCGCCCGTAGCCCCGTCCGTGATAGGCGGCATGGATCATGCCCCAGGCCAGGTTGGCGAGCTTTTTTTCCGGCAAGGCGTAGAAGCCGCCACAGCCCGCTACCTTCCCCGCCGCCTCCAGCACGTAATAATCCGCCAGTTCCGGCCTGTCCAGCCAATCGGTGAACAGGGGCAGTTCCTCCGGGGCGAAGTACTTCGGCAGGTTGCTGCGGAAGACGGCCAGGCAGGCCGGACGGTCAGTAACGGCGTAGGCCCGAATATGCGCCATAGATCATCATCCTTTGGTTAAAACGTGCTCAAGGTAGCGAGATTGGAGGGGATTGGCAACAGGGAGGGGACGTTGATCGTTGATCGTTGACGGTTGACGGCCCAGCGACAAACAACAAACAACAAACAACAAACAACAAAATCACCCCAGGCTCTTCCTGTAAATCCTGAACTGCTTATGCATCCTGGCATTCACCCGCTGGTATTCCGCCAGCATGGGGGCATTGTCTTCTGAAACCAGATGCGTTTCCAGCCTTTCGATCCCTGCCTGCTTCGCGCTCTGAATCATGGGCCAGGCCATCAGCAGGTCTATTCCCATACCCCGGTAGTTGTCGTCGATGGCCCCCAGGAGCAGGTCGAGCTGTTTGGCCTTTTTGGCCGAAGCGATGATGTGCAAAAAACCGAAGGGGAATAATTTCCCTCTGGAGCGTTGAATGCCTTTTGTCATGTTGGGAACGCCGATAAAAAAAGCGATCACTTTTCCCGTATCCTCAGTTACGATCTTGACATAGCGGGGGTTCAACAGCGGCAGATACCGGGCGACGAGAAATCTGATCTCACCGTCATCCAGCGGCTGAAACCCGAAGATATTCTTGTAGGCCTCGTTGACCAATTCGAATACGGGGACTATATATGGCCGGATTTGTTTTCTGCTTTCAAATTCCAGAAGCTGAAACCGCTTATTCCGCTTCACCCGTTCATAAATCCGGGAGTAGTGTGCCGGAAGGCCGTCTCCTTTCAGGTCGATCAGAAAATCGAAGCAATCCATTTTCTTTTCATATCCCTTTTTTTCCGTCAACCGGGGCATATATGGGAAATTGCAGCTCGTGGCGATCACGGGCAATTCGTCGAATCCCTGGATCAGAAAGCCCTGGGGGTCCTTTTCCGAAAAACCGAATGGGCCGATGATTTCCTCCATTCCTCTTTCCTTGCCCCATTTTTCCACGGAATCCAGTAAGGCAAAGGCAACCTGTTCGTCCTCGAAGCATTCAAAATGGGCAAAACGCACGGTTTTTTCTCCCTGCAGGCGGTTGTATGTCTTATTGATGATGCCCATGATCCTGCCCGCCGGAAGGCCATCTTTGAAGGCCAGGTAAAGCACCGTATCGCAATGGGCAAAAGACTTGTTCTTTTGCGGGTTGAAGTAATCCCATTCGTCCATGTAGATGGGGGGCAGCCAGTTGTCATGGCCGGCATGGATACGGGCGGGCAGGTAGATGAAGGACTTTAATTCCCTTTTGTTTTGTACTTCCTTTACAGAAACGGCCATTGCATTTCGGTTTGCAGATTATGGGATGGTCTTTTTACAGATTTTTCACTCCCTCCTGTGCTCCCCCCACCAGGGCAGCCCCTGGTCTTTCTCCGACAGGATCATATCCTCCCGGCCGATCCCCCAGTCGATGCTCAGCGTCGGGTCGTCAAAGCGGATGCCGCCTTCGTGCTCTTTGGAGTAGTAGTTATCGCATTTGTAGAAAAATTCCGCCGTTTCGCTGAGCACCACGTAACCGTGGGCGAAACCGCGGGGGATGAACAACTGGCGCTTGTTGCCGGCGCTCAACACCATGCTGTACGACTGGCCGTAAGTGGGGGATCCTTCCCGGATATCGACGGCCACATCCAGCACCTCGCCCTGCAGTACGCGCACCAGTTTGGCCTGGGCATAGGGCTCCACCTGGTAGTGCAGCCCGCGCAGGACGCCATAGGAGGAGCGCGCCTGGTTGTCCTGCACAAAAGTGGCGATGACGCCGCCCTGTTCGAAGAGGCTCTGGTTGAAGGATTCGAAAAAGTACCCCCGGCCGTCTTCCCATACTTTGGGGAGAAATACTTTCAGGCCTTCAAGGGGTGTGTCTATGAATGGCATTGGGTCATTCTACTTTTTTCTGAAGAAAACTGAAATGGGCGTCCCTGTAAAATTGAAGTGCTTCCGCAGCTGGTTCTCCAGGTAGTTCTTGTAGTTCTCCTTTACGTGTTTGGGGTTGTTGCAGAAGAAGGCGAAGGCCGGATAGTAAGTCGGCAACTGCGTGACGTATTTGATCTTCACGAACCGGCCCCGGTGGGAGGGGGGCGGGTAGCGCTCGATAGCCTCCAGCATGGTTTCATTCAGCTCCGAGGTCTTGATCTTGCGTTGCCGGTTGTCGTACACCTCCAGGGCCACTTCGATGGCCTTGAAGATGCGCTGCTTTTCAATGGCTGAAATGAAGACGACGGGCACATCGGTGAAAGGAGCGATGCGCCGTTTGATCTCCGCTTCATAATCGCGGGCGGTATTGGTCTCCTTTTCCACCAGGTCCCATTTGTTGATCAGCAGCACGATGCCCTTGTTGCGGCGTTGCGCCAGGCGGAAGATGCTCATATCCTGGGCTTCCAGGCCGAGCTGGGCGTCGATCATGAGCAGGCAGATATCGGCCTCCTCGATGGCTTTGATGGCGCGCATGACGGAATAAAACTCCAGGTCTTCCTGCACGCGCGCTTTCTTGCGGATGCCGGCCGTGTCGATCAGCAGGAACTCTTTGCCGAACTTGGAATATTTGGTATGGATGCTGTCGCGGGTAGTGCCGGCGATTTCCGTTACGATGTTGCGCTCCTCGCCCAGCAGGGCATTGGTCAGGGAAGACTTGCCCACGTTGGGCTGCCCCACGATGGCGAACTTGGGGATATCGCTTTCCTCCTCCTCGTCTTCGCTGATGTGTTCCACCACGGCGTCCAGCAATTCGCCGCTGCCGCTGCCGGTGAGGGAGGAGAGAAAATAGGTCTCTTCGAAGCCCAGGCTCCAGAACTCGTTGGCGTCCAGCATCCGCTGGTTGTTGTCCACTTTGTTGACCGCCAGGAAGACGGGCTTGTCGGAACGCCGAAGCATATCGGCCACCTCCTCGTCCAGATCCGTGATGCCGGTGGTCACATCCACCATGAAGATGATCACCCGCGCCTCCTCAATGGCTATTTCTACCTGCGAACGGATAGCCGACTCGAAGACGTCCTCCGAGTTTTTTACAAAACCGCCGGTGTCTACCACAGTGAAGGTCTTGCCGTTCCAGAAACTGCCGCCGTACTGCCGGTCGCGCGTCACCCCACTGGTGTCGTCAATGATGGCCTGCCGCTCTCCGATCAGGCGGTTGTACAAAGTTGATTTGCCCACATTGGGGCGCCCCACGATCGCTACTATGTTGTTGCTCATGATCTTGCTTGGTAAAGGGCACAAAGATACGGGTTTTTTGACATTGGTAGCAGAATGGGCAAAAGAGTTGACAAGATGAAAGAGAACATGGGGCATTTTCATTTTCCGGCCACGTAAATCCTGGTTTTTATGGAACGCAGATAAGGCTGATCTCCCGGATTTTCGCTGGCCGGTTTTGTCATCGGCGCCGATCCGGCCAATCTGCGTTATCCGCATTCCATCAGGCCCTGGCTCAGAACTTAAAGCCGAGCCGCGCAAAATAGAAGGCCCCGGAGAAGCCCATCTGCACGGCGTCCCAGTAGCCGCCGGTTTCGGTTTCTCCGTCCTCCTGTATGGAGGGATAAGCATTCAGGAGGTTATTGGCGCCGAAAGTACCATAAGAGCCGGCTTCGCCGGC
>CAZAXA010000156.1:0-12118 GCA_964488965.1 uncultured Phaeodactylibacter sp.
GGAAATCCTGAGTGATGTAATGATACCACACATGTGCCTGGCAATAGTGGATTTTGCCGAAAAAGTCCAGGCTCTGGTAAGGGATAGCAGGCAGCCGGGAATGAAAAAAGGCTTTCACCCGCTCATAGTCTTCCTGGTTGCGCACGTAGCCCATTTTCAGGTACCAGCCATACAACTGCAGGGACAGGTTGGAGAACAGGTTCTCCCCGCTGATCAGGCCCTGCAGGGTAAGGGCTTCCTGAGAAAGCTCGTCGGCCCTGCCTTCGATGCTCCGCGTGATGTACTGCCCTTCGATATGCTTCTCAAATTCGACGATCTCAAGGGCAAGGGGATAGAACCTGCCCTCGTAGGCCTTGCTCTTGGCCTTGTCCAGGATGTCGAGGCCCTGCCGGTAAAGGCCTTTATTATAGAGGACGCGGGCATAGTCGATCATCTCCCTCAGCTGAATGTCTTCATTGTGATTGACGTTGAGCAGCCGGAGGCTGACCAGCAGTTGCTTGTAGAGGTGCGCCTTGAGGTTGGAAAGCTGCCGCTTCTTGATATCGGGGAGTTTTTTCAGGATCAGCGTTTCGTCGTACTCCTGGTGTTTATCCAGAAAATCGAACAATTTCAGGAACAGGATATCGTCAGAGGCCTGATTGCGGCGGACAAAAAGCCGGAAGTGGCGCTTTTCTGCCCGGGTCAGGGAGCTAACCAGGTGAATGAGGTCGTCTGTCTTCTGCTTGGGCATTGTAATTCTCTTTGGGTCAAACTTTTGAAGGCCAAATACTTGCGATAAAGGCCAACGCCTTGCCATTTTGTAGTAATGCGCCAATTTGACTTTATCGCCACGCGCTATCCCAATATCTTTGGCAGCTAAACTTTGCCAGAGGTAAACAAACAAAGCTACACTTATTTACAAAAAAAGCAATTGGCCATGCCGGATCAACAAGTATTCATCTTCGACACCACGCTGCGGGATGGCGAGCAGGTGCCGGGATGCAAACTGAACACCCAACAGAAAGTAGAAATAGCCCGGCAACTGGAACGGCTGGGCGTCGATATCATCGAAGCAGGCTTTCCCATCTCCAGCCCCGGCGATTTTCAGGCTGTCGAAGCCATCTGCCAGGCCGTCGCCGCGCCGGTGGTCTGCGGCCTGTCCCGCGCAGTGGAAAAAGATATTGAAGTAGCTGCCCAGGCATTGAAGAAAGCCCGCCGCCCCCGGATACATACCGGGATCGGCACTTCCGACACCCATATTCAATACAAACTGCGCAGCAGCCGGGAAAAGATACTGGAGCAGGCCGCCGCCGCTGTGCGCCATGCCAGGCGCTTCGTGGAGGATGTGGAGTTCTATGCCGAAGATGCCGGCCGGACCGGCAATGAATACCTGGCAAGGGTGCTGGAAGCAGTCATCCGGGCAGGGGCCACTGTGCTCAATATCCCGGATACGACCGGATACTGCCTGCCCGACGAATACGGCGCCAAGATACGCTACCTCCGGGAGAACGTGCGCGGCATCGAAAAGGCCGTCTTGTCTACCCACTGCCACAACGACCTGGGCCTGGCTACCGCCAACTCCATAGCCGGCGTACAGAACGGCGCCCGGCAGATCGAATGCACCATCAATGGCATCGGCGAACGGGCCGGCAATACCTCCCTGGAGGAAGTGGTGATGATCATGCGCCAGCACCCCTACCTGAACCTGGCCAACAACATCAATACCCGCCTGCTGTACCCCACCAGCCGCCTGGTCTCCGAACGCATGGGCATGCCGGTACAGCCCAACAAGGCCATCGTCGGCGCCAATGCCTTCGCCCACTCCTCGGGAATCCACCAGGACGGCGTCATCAAAAGACGGGATACCTACGAGATCATCGACCCCCTGGAAGTGGGCGTCGACCACTCCAAGATCGTCCTGACTGCCCGCAGCGGCAGGGCCGCCATCGCCTACCGCTCCAAAAAGATAGGTTACGACCTGACCAAAAACGAGCTGGACATCGTCTACGCACAGTTCCTGGAAGTGGCCGACAGGAAAAAGGAGGTGGAAGACAGCGACCTGAAACAGATCATTCAGGCTACCGTCGTTTTGGTTGATTGAGTTGATTATACTCCGCTGCAATAGGTTGCCCCCAATCAAAAATCAAAAATCCAACCGTCCCATGAGTAAAACACTATTCGACAAAATCTGGGACTCCCACATCGCGCACCAGGCAGAAGGGGGGATGGACGTGCTGTACATCGGCCGCCACTATATTCACGAAGTGACCAGCCCCCAGGCCTTCGACGGGCTGCGCCGGCGGGGCATAGGTGTTTTTCGCCCCGGCAGGACGTCCGCTACCGCCGACCATAACGTCCCTACCAGAAACCAGCACCTGCCGATCCAGGAAGCCCTCTCCCGCTATCAGGTCAATAAGCTTACGGAAAACTGCGAAGCCTTCGGCATCCGGCTCTACGGCCTGGGCCATCCCTATCAGGGCATCGTGCACGTCATCGGGCCGGAACTGGGGCTTACCCTGCCGGGAATGACTATCGTCTGCGGCGACAGCCACACTTCGACCCATGGCGCCTTCGGCTGCATTGCCTTCGGCATCGGCACCAGCCAGGTGGAACAGGTGCTGGCCACCCAATGCCTGCTTCAGAAAAAGCCGCGGCGCATGCGCATCACCGTCGATGGCCAGCTGCAGCCGGGCGTGCTGAGTAAGGACATCATCCTGTACATCATATCGCAGCTTTCCGCCAGCGGCGGCACCGGGCACTTCGTGGAATATGCCGGCTCAGCCATCCGGGCCCTTTCTATGGAGGCCAGGATGACCATCTGTAATATGAGCATCGAGATGGGCGCCCGCGGCGGGCTGATCGCGCCTGATGAAAAGGCCATAGAATACCTGCGCGGGCGGGAGTTCGCCCCCCGTGGCCCGGATTTTGACAAGGCTGCCGCCTACTGGAAAACGCTGTATTCGGATGAGGACGCTCATTTTGATATGGAATACCATTTCCGGGCGGATGATATCGAACCCATGGTCACCTATGGCACCAATCCCGGTATGGGCATCGGCGTCAGCCAGGCCATTCCCGCCCCGCCGGCCAACGGCAATACCCCATCTTTTGAGAAAGCCCTGGCCTATATGGGTTTTCACCCCGGCGAAAAACTGCTGGGCAAACCGGTCAACTATGTCTTTATCGGCAGTTGCACCAATTCCCGCATCGAAGACCTGCGCATTGCCGCCGCCTTCGTGAAAGGCAAAAAGAAAGCCGCCAATGTCAACGCCATGATCGTGCCCGGGTCCAAACAGGTGGAAAAACAAGCGCGGGAAGAAGGCCTGGACCAGGTCTTCCGCGAGGCCGGCTTCGACTTCCGGGAGCCGGGCTGCTCAGCCTGCCTGGGCATGAACGAAGACAAAATCCCCAGGGGGGAATATTGCGTCTCCACTTCCAACCGGAACTTCGAGGGCCGGCAGGGGCCGGGAGCGCGGACTATCCTGGCCAGCCCGCTGATGGCGGCAGCGGCGGCCATCGAGGGCAGGATCGTGGATGTCCGGACAGGGTTAACAGGTTACAGACAGGATTAACAGATAACTATGGAAAAATTTGAAAAACTCCTCTCCCCTGCCGTGCCGCTGCCGATCGAGGATGTCGATACCGATCAGATCATCCCGGCCCGTTTCCTCAAGGCTACTACGCGGGAAGGTTTTGGCGACAACCTTTTCCGGGACTGGCGCTTTCAATCCGATGGCAGCCCGCGGGAGGATTTTATTCTCAACAATCCTTTATACCAGGGGCAGATACTGGTAGCCGGCCGCAATTTCGGCTGCGGCTCCAGCCGGGAGCATGCCGCCTGGGCGCTCCACGATTATGGTTTCAAAGTTGTAGTATCCAGTTTTTTTGCCGATATTTTCCGCGACAATGCCCTGAATAACGGCTTACTGCCCGTACAAGTGCCGGAATCTTTTCTGCAGGCCATCTTTTTGGCTATTGAAAAGGATTCCAAAACCTTGTTTGAAGCCGACCTGGAAAAACAGCTTTTTACCATTAAGGCGACAGGGCAATCCACGGATTTCGGGATCGGCCCATACCAGAAAATGTGCCTGCTCAATGGCTATGACGATATCGACTTCCTGCTGAGCCTGAAGGATAAGATTGTAGCGTTTGAGCAAAATCATAAATTATAAATCCCATATCAGAAACCGCAAATCGTATAGTCCCATGACATCCATCAAAAAAACCAGGATCGCCGTCCTCTCCGGCGACGGCATCGGCCCGGAAGTAACCCGGCAGGCCATTAAAGTGATGAACGCCGTGGCCGACCGCTTCGGCTGTTTTTTCGAATATTGCTTTGCCGATGTCGGCGCCGTTGCCATTGAAAGAACGGGCAACCCTCTGCCGGACATTACCCTCGAGGCCTGCCTCCATGCCGACGCCATCCTCTTCGGCGCCATCGGCGACCCCAGATACGACAATGACCCCAAAGCGAAAGTACGCCCCGAACAAGGCCTGCTGCGCCTGCGCAAGGAACTGGGGCTGTACGCCAACATCCGGCCGGTCACTACTTACGACAAGTTGCTGCACCTCTCCCCCTTGCGGGAAGAAAGGGTCAAAGGAGTGGATTTTGTCATCTTCCGCGAGTTGACGGGCGGCATTTACTTCGGTGAGAAAGGCCTGAGCGCCGATGGCAGGGAAGCTTTCGACACCTGCACCTATACGGTGGAGGAGATACGGCGCATCAGCAAACTGGCCTTCGAACAGGCCCGCCTGCGCCGCAACAAGGTAACGCTGGTCGACAAGGCCAACGTGATGGAAACTTCCCGCCTGTGGCGGCAGTCCGTGCAGGAAATGGCCGGCGCCTACCCCGATGTGGAACTGGATTTTATGTTCGTAGACAATGCGGCCATGCAGCTCATTCAGAACCCCCGGCAGTTTGATGTCATTCTGACGTCCAATATGTTCGGCGATATTCTTTCCGACGAGGCCAGCGTACTGGCCGGCTCCCTGGGCCTGCTGCCCTCCGCTTCCGTCGGCGCCCACACCTCTCTTTTCGAACCGATCCACGGCTCCTACCCTCAGGGCGCCGGCCAGGATATCGCCAACCCCATGGCGGCCATACTCTCCGCCGCCATGCTGGTGGAAAGCCTGCAGATGCCGGATGCCGCCACAGCTATCCGCCTGGCCGTGCAGCACGTCCTGGAAAAGGGCATCGGCACGCCCGATCTGCGGCCTTCCATCGCCTACGGCTGCTCCCAGATCGGCGACCTGGTGGCCCACCTGGTGTCCGACCCCAACGAACGGATATTGGTCAAAGAGGAAAAACTGCAGCAGAAGGTGTCGACGATTATTTGAGGAGGAATTGTTGATCCGGAATCCGGGTAACGAATGCACAAATGCACAATTTTGCACTCTCCTCCCCTTTCCCTATCTTTCCGATGGACAAACGTATAGCCGTTGAACAAAGCACCGATAGACGTTCTGAAGCAATACTGGGGATACGGCAGTTTCCGGCCAATGCAGGAGGACATCATCCGTTCCGTGCTGGAGGGCAGGGATACGCTGGCCCTGATGCCCACCGGCGGAGGCAAGTCCATCTGTTATCAGGTGCCGGCCCTGTGCCGGGAAGGGATTTGCATCGTCGTTTCCCCTCTGATCGCGCTGATGAAGGACCAGGTTCAGAACCTGCGGAAGCGGCATATTGCTGCCGAGGCGATCTATTCCGGCATGCACTACCGGGATATGGACCGCATTCTGGACAACTGCATCTACGGCAATATCAAGCTTTTGTACCTTTCCCCGGAACGGCTGACGACAGAACTGGCCAGGGCCCGCATCCAGAAGATGAAGGCCAGCCTCCTGGCAGTAGACGAGGCGCATTGTGTATCCCAATGGGGTTATGACTTCCGCCCTCCCTACCTTCAGATCGCTGAAATACGGGAGTTACTGCCTGAAACCCCCATCCTCGCCCTGACCGCCACGGCCACTCCGGAGGTGGTCAAAGACATACAGGAAAAACTGCAGTTTCGCAAAGAGAACCTCTTTCAGCAGAGCTTCGAGCGCGGGAACCTCTCTTATTCGGTACTCCATGAAGAAGGCAAGGAACAAAAGCTGGCGGACATCCTCCAGCGCGTCCCTGGCTCGGGCATCGTCTACGTGCGCAACCGGCGCCGCACCAAAGAGATAGCCGCTTACCTGCAAAGCCGGGGAATCAGCGCCGACTACTACCATGCCGGGCTGGAAGCCGACGAGCGCTCCGCCAAACAGGACGCCTGGATGGCAGGTAAAAAGCGCATCGTGGCCAGCACCAACGCTTTCGGCATGGGCATCGACAAGCCCGACGTCAGGGTGGTCGTCCACATGGAACTGCCGGACAGCCTGGAGGCCTATTTCCAGGAGGCCGGGCGGGCCGGGCGGGACGGGAAAAAGGCCTACGCCGTGCTGTTGTACAACGAGGCCGACCGCCGAAACCTGGAACGGCAGTTCGAGCAATCCTTCCCCGAGCTGGACGAAGTGCGGCGGGTGTACCGGGCCCTGGGCAGCTTCTTTCAACTGGCCATCGGCAGCGGCGAAGGGCAGAGCTTTAGCTTCGACATCGTCGAGTTTGCCCGCAACTTCCAGTTCGACATCATGCGGGCCTATCACTGCCTGAAAATCCTGGAGCAGGCCGGCTGGCTGGCGCTCACCGAGGCTGTCTTCGTGCCCTCCAGCCTGATGTTAAAGGTTTCCAAGGATGCCCTTTACGACTACCAACTGCGAAACCCGAAGATGGACCGCCTGCTCAAGGCCATCCTGCGCACCTACCAGGGGGCGTTCAACCATCCTGTCAAGCTGCGGGAGAAGCAAGTGGCGCGCTTCCTGAAAATACCCGCTGCAGAACTCAGGCGCGCGCTGGACAAGCTGGCCCAGGACGGCATTGCCGACTACCAGCCGCAGAAGGACGAGCCCCAGCTCATCTTCATCGCCGAAAGGGTGGACGCCGACAACCTGCTCATCGACCACAGCCTGTACAACTTCCGCAAGAACCGCCACTACGAACGCATACAGAAGGCCATCGCCTATGCCGAAACGGCCGTCTGCCGCAGCCGCCAGCTGCTGGCCTACTTCGGCGAAAACAGCGCCCCCAAATGCGGCATCTGCGACGTGTGCACGGGCCGCACCCGGGCAGAGGTTTCCACCAGTGATTTCGAACGATACCAGGAGAAAATCCGGATGCTGCTGAAAATTGAAGCGCTGCCCCTGGAACAGGTCGTCGGATCTTTCGCTCCCAACCGGCAGGAGCAGGTGCTCAAAGTGCTGGAATACCTGCTCGATGAAGGCTTTCTGGAGCAACAGGGGGAAAAACTGGTGTGGAGGGGGAAATAGGCCCGCAATTTCCTGGCCAGGGACTTTTTTCACAAGCCGCCCCCGTTAAAGTAAAAGTAGTACTACCTTTGCGGGCAAAAATGCCCATGAAAAATTTGCTTTTATTGATCTTTTTCCTCGCCGGCCTGATGAGTTGCCGGAATGAGCCGCGGGGCGGTGAGCAGCCCGCTGCCGATACTGCTGCCGCCGAAAAACCGGCAGGCCAGGCGCCGGCAGCCGCCGCAGTGCCGGAACAGGAAGCCCGGCCGGCCGTCAGCTCCCGGCCGGCCTTTGAGCCCGCCCGCAGCCAGGATGTGCTTACCCTTACAGCCGCCAGTGCTCAGGCCCGCTCCGGCGCTGAGGTTTGTGTGGCGGTCAGGGTGCAGGGTTTTATCAACCTGCTGGCCATACAGTACACCCTGTCATGGGACCCTAAGGTGCTGGAATTCAAAGGGGTGAACAAGCCGGGCCTGCCTTACCTCGACCAGGCAGACTTTGGTTTCAACCGCACCAGGGATGGCCTGCTCCCCTTCGTTTGGATCAATGACGCCCTGCAACCAACCACCATACCTGATGGAAGCGCCATTTACGAAGCCTGCTTCGGCGCCATCGGCCTTCCCGGCCAAAGCGCCGCCATCCGCTTCGTGGAATCGCCGACCCCCTTCGAAGTGGTCAATGGCAATGAAGAGATCATGGAACTCAGGCCGGTGGAGGGTAAGGTAGAGATAAAGTAAAAGTGCGGAAATACATGGCATGTATTCCAACGGAGGCGGGAACGGCAAGGCCCGGCGGATCATCTCCACCAGGCCTGCCGGGATTGTGCTTCAGGTACAGGGAAAGAGTGATGGAATGCCCTACCCTATCATTCCATCAATACTGTATCTCCGATAGGTTGACCACGAAGCCTTTGATCTTATGTTTGGAGGCCAGGCTTTTGCGGTAAGTATCGGCGGCCGCTTCGGTGGGGAAGGGCCCCAGGATGACTTTGTACGCCGGTTTTTCAAAACTGGGTTCGATGCTGACCAGGATGTTGTCGAACCACTTGGCCTGCAGGTCGGCTACCTGGCGGAAGACGTTCTCGTAGTTCTCCAGTGAGGCCACCTGTATGCCGTAGCCGATGAACTCCGGCCTTTCCAGGACAATGCGGTACAGGCCGTACTTCTGGAAATCTTCCCGCACCAGCCGGGCGCGGTTGATGGTAGCGGGGGTTCTGGTTCCGGAGGCCCTTTCTTTCAGCTCGGGGGCTGCCGGCTTGCTTTCCGCCGGCTTGCTTTCTGTTTTCCTGGCGCCCTCCGTTTCAAAGCTGGTGGGCGTTCGCTCTCTGGGAGTAGTAGCAGCAGTTACCTCTTCCGGTTTCTTTGCCGGTTCGGGTTTGGCGCTCGTGCGGCCAACTACTTCGACCTTTACCTCGGCCACGCCATCCTCTACAATTCCGAGCTGCTGGGCGGCGGCCATCGACAGGTCCACCACCCGCCCTTTGATATAGGGGCCTTTGTCGATGACAGTGACGACGACAGACTTGTTATTGTCAAGCCGGGTCACGCGGAGCCTGGCGCCGTTGGGGTGCCGCTTGTGGGCGGCGGTCAGCTTGTTTTTATCATAGACGACGCCGTAGGCCGTCTCTCTGCCGTGAAAATCATCGGAATAATAGGAAGCCAGCCCCCATTCTTCACTGTCCTGGCCGCTTAATGCCGTAGCGGCAAAGAGGAACAGGCTTGCAAAAAAGACCTTGATGAAGACATTTCTCATGATTGGTTCGTTTTGGATGGTGTCAGTATAAATAACGATGCGTATCCAAAGATTATTCGGTGTACTCGCCAAATATAGTAATTCCTGGCACTTTCCTGCAAATCTAATGAGCTGCCGTATTGAACCAAGCGCGGGCAAAATTTGTACCTTTGCAGGTACGATCTTATCCAGAAAGAAAATATCGGTTGAATGAGTAAGCATGGCAGAGTTTTAGTGGCGATGAGCGGCGGTATCGACAGCACCGTAACGGCGATGATGCTGCACGAACAGGGATATGAAGTGATCGGCATTACCATGAAAACCTGGGACTATGCCAATTCAGGCGGCGCCAGGAAGGAGACGGGCTGCTGCAGCCTGGATTCCATCAACGATGCCCGGCAGGTTGCTGTCGACATGGGCTTTCACCACTTCATCATCGATATCCGGGAAGAGTTCGGAGACTATGTGATCGACAATTTTGTGGAGGAATACATGGCAGGGCGTACGCCTAACCCCTGCGTGCTGTGCAATACGCACATCAAGTGGAATGCATTGCTCAAAAGGGCCGACGCCCTGGATTGTGCGTTCATCGCCACGGGCCATTATGCGCGCATCAATGAACTGGATGGCCGCCTGTTCATCACCAGGGCCAAAGATGACAAGAAGGACCAGTCCTATGTGCTCTGGGGGCTGAGCCAGGAGTGCCTGCGCCGCAGCCGCTTCCCTTTGGGAAACTATACCAAGCCCGAGGTGCGCCAGATGGCTGCCGATTGGGGTTATGCCGAACTGTCCAGAAAAGCGGAGAGCTATGAGATTTGCTTTGTTCCCGACAATGACTACCGGGGCTTCCTCCGGCGCCGTGTCGACGGGCTGGAAGAAAGGGTGCAGGGTGGCAAGTTCGTCAACGCCCGGGGCGAGGTGATCGGCGAACACCAGGGTTATCCCTTCTATACGGTCGGCCAGCGCAAGGGCCTGGGCGTAGCCTTCGGCGAGCCGATGTACGTCACCGAGATCAGGCCGGAAACCAATACCGTCGTACTGGGCAAAGTGGATGAACTGGTCCGCAACGGCATGGCTGTCGGCCAGATCAACCTTATGAAATATGCTCAACTGCCCGACGGACTGGAAGCGGTGGCCAGGATCAGGTATAAGGACAATGGCGTCCTGAGCCGCCTGAGGCAACGGGGCGATAAAATAGAGGTGGAGTTTAATGCACATGTCCGGGGCGTAGCGCCGGGCCAGTCCGCCGTATTTTATGAAGGCGACGGCGTGGTCGGCGGCGGCATCATTTATGGCAGCAGGTATATGGAGGGAGTGGATTTTACCCGGCCGGGGTACGAGGACGGGGAGTGAATGCTCTCCGCTTCATTATCATGGCGCGGATACAGGAGATTCCAACTCATTAAAATATTCTTCATGTCAGTACGGCTTGCCTTCTTTTTTCTGATTGTACTGCCGGCGCTTTTCTCCGCTTGCCGGGATAACCAGGTGGAGGACATAACGCCTGATCCCGGTTACGATTACTTTCCCCTGGAAGTTGGCCGCATGTGGGAATACGAAGTTGATTCCATCATCTACGACCCTTCTGCCACGGGGACGAATGTGGACAGCTTCCGCACCTACGTCCGGGAACAGATAACCGACACCTTGCCGGATGGCTCCGGCAATGTGCTGTACCGGGCCGAGCGCTATTCCCGGCGCAGCGATACCCTTCCCTGGCGGGCCGAAAAGGTTTTTACCTTGTCGCGTGAGGGCAGGCGCGCTTTCCGTACGGAGGACAACCTTCGTTTCATCAAGCTGGTCTTTCCCGCAGGAGTGGGTAAAAGCTGGGATGGCAATGCCTTTTTCGACCCCGGCCTGGAGGTTCTCGTTGCCGGGGAGAGCATTCAGATGTTCAACTTCTGGGATTACCGCATCCTTGAACGGGAAGCGGCGGCAACAGTCGGCGGGCTCAGTTTCGAGGACGTGCTGCTTGTCCAGAACGCCAATAATGACGGCAATATCATAGAACGCCGCTATGCCGTGGAGCGCTATGCGCGGGGCGTGGGGCTGATCTTCCGCGAGATGGATATTCTCCGGACCGATTGCCAGGTTTGCTGCAATGGGGACCTCGGCGGCGCCTGCCAGTCTCTCCCCTGGGAGGAAAAAGCAGAGAAGGGTTTCAGCCTTCGCCAGCGCCTCGTCCGGTATCAGTGAGGGGATGATTGAGGTTTTGAATAAGTTGTCTGTTGTTTGTTGTCTGTTGTGTGTTAGGCAACCAGCAACCAACAACCAGCAACCAACACCAGGCCAGGAAGCAAAATTATGGAAGAGTATATCCAAACAGGCCGCACGGGCAAGGCCTTCGGCGCCTATGGCGCCCTGAAATTCAAGGTTGAGGAGCAGTTTTTAGACGATTTTTTCGGCCTTTCGGTGCTCTTCATCGAGTTGCTGGGCAAGCCCGTCCCTTTTTTCGTGGAGGCCATTGTCAGCGAATCGCCGCTCATCGTCAAACTGGAAGAGGTCGACAACCGGGAAGCGGCCCGGGAACTGGCCGGCAAGCCGGTGCTGGCCCGGCGGGAAGACCTCTCCGAGGAAGCCCTGGCGGAGCCTTTCAGCCTCGGCGCACTGGAAGGCTTTGTGATCTTCGACCGTTCATTGGGAGAAGTGGGAACCATTGAAGAGGTCGTCGAACTGCCCCAGCAGCTGATGGCCGTCCTGTACTATCAGGAGCGCGAGGTGCTCATCCCCCTGAGCGCTCAGCTGATCCTCGATATCGATGAGGCCGGAAAGCGGATCGACATGGAACTGCCGGAAGGCCTTCTGGATCTTTGAGCTTACTGTTTCACCAGCCTCTTCGTCCAGGTTTTTCCCTTGCCGGCGTAGAAATTGAGGTAATATACTCCATTGGGCAGGCCCGACAAGTCCAGCCGGGCAGTATTGGCGCCCTTTCTGATATTTTCCATCCGGTAGAGCACGCGTTTTCCCCTGGCGTCAAAGAGCGCCAGTTCAGCCCGGGCGTCGAAATTGCTCTTTACCTTAATATTCCTCACCCATTCATCGGGGCTCTCCAGAAGTTCAAAACTGAGCGCCCGCTCCTGGAGGC
>CAZAXA010000157.1:0-12057 GCA_964488965.1 uncultured Phaeodactylibacter sp.
GAATTGTCCTTTACTCCCAGGTAACTCTTCACCAGCAGGCCCTGGGTGGTGAACAGGCGGATGTCCTTCATCGGATGATCCGCGTGGGTTTGCAGGAAGACAGACTCGGATGCCGGATTGGGGCCCATTACCAGGCCGACCTGCCTGGCGTCCAGGACTTCCTCCACGCCGACGATGCCCAGGGCTTCTGCACATTCTTCATAGCCAAAGGCCACGCAGGCGCGGGGGATATAGTAGGCCATTATGGTATCAATATAGGCCCTGCCTTTTTGGGGCGACATATTGGGGTTGGTCAGCAGGCCATTGCTGTGCAGCGTGTCCGAGCTGAAATTGGTGCCAAAAGTCGCGTTGACAAAGGCGATAGTGGCATCAAGCTGAGGCTTGCTCCACCAGTCCCAGGGCCCTGCTTCGGGGCGCATCGGGAAGCCGCCGCCGGGAGGCGTCATGAAGGGGTACATGTGGTTTTCTCCCAGCGTGGTGGGCGCCTGGCCAGGGAACTGGAAAGGAACGGGCTTGAGAGCGTTGACCCGCGCCTGCAGGTACGCATTCAGCCCTCCGGTTCCAGCCAGTACGGGATCCAGTTTGTCATTGGCGCCGCGCTCATTGGCGGCCTGGGCGGCAGTGCGGGTGCCGGAAACGTTGACCACGAACTCGTTGGTGGTGGGGACGATCACCGGCCCGTCGCCAAAAGGAGCAAAGGGGTCGGTCGGGACGTGGAATCCGATGACCACCGGCTCCGGCGCCGGAGAGTCTGTGCCTTCGATCCAGGATTTATCGCCCAGGGCGCCGCCCATATTCAGGGCGATCTGGAAGTTGGAGCTGTAATTCACATGGTTGGGCAGGTTGAGCGGCGTCTGGTTGGTGCCGTACACGTTGCCGTCGAGTTGTTCCAGAACATAAGGCTGCAGGGTCACGGTATTGATGAATTTGTCGATAACGACCTCTTCATAACGGTCAAGCGCAGCCGCGCCGTAAGCCAGATAGCCGCCGGTGCCCTGCCCCCAGACGACAACCTTATCGCCGTCGATGCCATAGGGGTTGCCGTCTTCCGCTATGGTCTTGCGCAGGAAGCGGATGCAGGTGCGGGTGTCGATGATGCCGCGGTAGGCCGCCTGCAGCAGGGTGCTGGTGCGGACGTTCTGGTCATCGGAGAGCGGCAGCCAGCCCTGCCGGTAAGTGGCCGAAACGGCGACGTAGCCCATCCTGGCCAGCCGCCTGCAAATCTCTACGGCAGTGGAATCCTGTTTCCCTCCGGTGATCTGGCCGTTGAAGTATTGAGGCAGGAAGCTTCCGGTATGCAGATAAATGACAACCGGGCGGTCCGTTGCGTTGTCGCCGGCGGGGGCGTACACATCCATGGTCAGGTCTAAGGCTGCCGGGGCTCCCGTCAGGATGGAAATGTTGGTGCCGTAAACGACGTTAGGCGTTACGTTTACACCGCTGAAAACCTCGTCCAGATAGCGTATCTGGCCCTGTAGCTGGACGGTAAGCAGAATGGAAAAGATCAGTAGTAGAGAGTTGAGTTGTTTCATAAATGGTAAATTTTATTTACGATCGGAAATTTACTTTTTCTTGAATTCATAGAGTACGGAAAAATAGGCCAGCCTGCCGATGCGCGGCCCGCCGTAGGTCTGAAAGACCTTGTTATCGAGAATATTGGACGCCCCCAGCTTGAAAGTGGTATGCAGTTTATTGGATCGCCAGTTGACCTGAGCGTCCAGAAGCGCGTAGGAGGGTATGCCCCCCGTAAACTGGGGCGAACCTTCAAAAATGAAGCTGTCGGTCCATTTGTAGTTGATATTGAAGCCGATGGTGGTCAGGCGGCGGCCGCCCAGCCGCAGGTCGATGTCCCTGCCGGCAAAGCCGAAATTGAATTTGTGCTCCGGCGTGTTAAATGCCGGAATGATGGGGTCATCGGTTTCCGTATTGAGCTTGTTCCAGGAATAGTTGCCGGAAATAGCGTAAAAGCGCCACAGATAATAGTTAAACCCTACGGAAAACCCCTGGGTAGTCACCCGGTCGGTGGCATTGGCGGCCACCCGGTAGGCCTGGGCGGAGACCAACTGGCCCAGGGTGTTGTCGAAAGCGGCGTCGACCCCGATGTTAAACCCGATGAAATCGCGGTAGAAGCTGAAGTAGTAGGCGCCATCCAGGAAAAGCCGGTTGCCGATAGTCGTGCGGTAGCCGACCTCCAGGGTTTTTACTTTTTCAGGTTCTATGGGCGCCACGTCGAAATACTCCAGAGTGTCCAGGTTGCCCGTATTGGCCCAGGCCCGCAGGGATTCCAGCGTGACCAGATCCTGGAAGCCGTCGAGGTTGCCGATGAGAATGGCCCGGCCAACGTTGTAGAAGAGGTACTGGTTGGTCAGGGTGGGGTTCCGGATGGCTGAGGAGAAGGACAGGCGCAGGGTTTGCGTCGGGGAAGGAGAATAGACCATTGAGGCCGCCGGCGAGAGCAGATAGTCGAAGTTTTCATGCTTGTCGAGGCGCAGCGAGGCGCTTACCCGCAGGCGCTGGTCGAATTCGATGGTGCCGCCCCCGTAAACGCCGAACTCATAGGTGTTGATGCTTCTGCCAAAAGTGTCCAGCAAAATAGAGCCTTTGGAGTCCGGCTGATAGACCCGGAAATTGGCGCCGGCCAGCAGGTCGAGGTCGGAAACAGCGCCCCGGTCCAGCAGGTCGTTGAACTTATATTCCCCATGACCATGCATCAGGGCCGACTTGTCGTAGAACCTGGTGCCTCCTTCCGTGAAGGACAGCCGGGAGGTGATCCGGTTAAATTCCTGCTGAAAGCGCTCGGTACCCGGTTCGAAGAATTCGACCGCCCCGACGAGTGCGTTGGGGCTTTCCGCAAAGGCTGCCGCCTGGCCGTGCCATACGAAGAGGGAGTCCTGCAGGAAATCCTGCTGGAAGAAAGCGCTCACCGCGGCGCGGAACTCATCCGGCCGGCCCAGATAGTCGATGGGCCGGGGATACCCTTCGATGGAAGTGATCTTCGGCACGATATTGATATTCCAGTGGGCGCCGTAATCGGCCCGCCAGTCCTTGTCCTTTTTGGCGTTTTGCTGCAGCAGCAGGGCCGTAAAGAAGGGGTCGAATGAGTTGCCGGCATCTTCGTGAGTAATGTAGAAGCGCAGGAAATAATGATCGTACTTATTGAGTTCCAGCCGGTGCTGATAAAATTTGATATCCCTCAGGCTAAAGCGGTTATCCCCCTGATAGACGGTGGTTCCCGAGCTGAAATTGGAAGACAGGATCAGGGTGGGGGAGTTGATGGCCATGGAAGGTTGCAGGCGCCAGTGGAAGGCGGCGCCCAGCTTCAGGTTTTCAGAATTGTAGTCGACCAGGTCCCGCTCTTCATAGCCCCGCCGGTGGATGATCCCCAGGCCGGGAGAGGTCAGGACGTCGCGGAAATCGTTGGCGCTCTGAAATTCATCGCCATAGATGTTGACGGCGTCGTAGCCGCCGGGGTTGGACTCATCGGTAGGCGATTCGAATACGTCGTCGTAATTGTCGGCCTCCCAGTCGTTGGCCTGGAAGTAGAATGCATTGAGTTTATAGCCAAAAACCTCTTCCCCCTTTTTGTTCCTCATGGCGTCCGCCCAGCGTATTCCCGTTTCGATCAGGCTGCGTTCGCCGCCTTTGGCCATCACGCTGAGGCCCTTGTGCAGGAAAGGGTCTTTGGTCTCAATGCTGATCACGCCGTTGAAGGCGTTGGGCCCGTAGAAGGCCGAACTGGCCCCTACGATCAGGTTGACGCGGTTGACATCCAGCTCGGAGGACCCCAGGAAGTTGCCCAGGGAGAAGTTCAGGCCCGGCGACTGGTTGTCCACCCCATCGATGATCTGCAGCGACCGCACCGGGCTGGTGCTGTTGAACCCACGGGTGTTGATGATCTTAAAACCGAGGCTGGCGGCAGTGAGGTCTACTTCTTTGAGCGAGCCCAGGCCATCGTAAAAATTGGCCGCCGGAGTTTCCTTAATGCCAATGTTGTCCAGCGACTCCATAGTCAGGGGAGATTGTTGCTGCTTCTCTGAAATACGGCGGCCCCGGATTTCGACAACCTCGGTAGTGATGGACTCTTCTTCCAGCTCGACCCTGAGATTGGTATTGGCGGAGCTGACTTCCACCTGTTTGGCCGCGTAGCCCACATAGGAAACGATGACTATCAGAGGCAGGGAAGACCTGGTTTCCAGTTCAAAGGCGCCATCGAAGTCCGTAACCGTCCCGTCAGTGGCGCCGTCTACAATAACGCTGGCCCCGATCAGCAGCTCGCCCGTCGCTTTATCCGTAACGGTACCTGTTATGGTGGCCTGGGAGAATCCCAACGGCAAAAAAATGAGGAGTAGAATAAAATTAAGAATGAACGCCTTGAATAAGAATTTCATGTTTTTTGCCTATCTGGTTCAAAAAAATTATTCTGTTCCGTGCTCCAAAATAACGATTTTTCAATGGAATTAACCTAGCGTTGCTGCAAAATAATTCGATCTGGCTTGCGGCTGCCATAAGGGCCGGCAATAATGATCTGATTCTCAAAGAATGGCAGAATAACCGTCGGGGCAAGCTATTGGCGAATATTCGCTAAACACCTCATTTACAGGAGATCAGCCAGTAAAGCCAGGCTCATTCCCAGCGTGATCGCCCCCATTTTGGCCCAGGAAACGTGGTGTTGCCGGCCATCATCCGCTTCGAAGAGAATGGTAGTGGCGATGTGCAGAAAGGAACCGATGACGAACCCCAGCAGGTTGGCCATGGCTTCCGGGCTGAACTGGAAGGAACTGGCCAGCAAGGCGCCCAATGGAGACATGGAAGCGAAGAAGGACAGGCAGGCCCAGGCCGTGGAGGTTCGGAAGTGGGAGAGGAGCAGGAGCGAGACCAGCGCAAAAGCCGCCGGCAGCTTATGCAGTACGATCCCGATGAGCAGGTGGTAATGCCCGTGCCCGTGGCTGTGTTGCAGGTTGTGAAAACTTTCGTAATGGCTCAGCGGCATACCTTCCAGAAAAGCATGCAGCGAAAGGCCGATCATCACCTGCACCGCCATGCGGGAACGGCCGTGTTCATGAACGTGGATATGCCCGTGTTCAACTCCTTGCGACAACTGCTCCAGAAGAAGCTGTACCAGAAACCCGGCCAGTATCCAAAGGCCGGCAGAGGCCCCCGGAATGGAAAAAGCCCCCGGCATGAGGTGCAGCACCGTAATGCTCAGCAAGTAGGCGCCACTGAATGAAAGCACCAGTTTCAGCACGGCCCGCGCCTTGTTGTGAAGCTGGAAAGCCAGCGCCCCGCCAAGGAAGACGCAGGCGAAAAGTAGCAGGTATTCCCAAAGGGCCATTCATGCGGTTTTGGATGGTATTAAGGATTGCGGGAATGATTAGCGCTGCCATTCATTCCTTCATTCCATTTCGATTCCCAGCGAAGGTATAATTTTGCCGTCACATACGCAATCAGTAATCCCAGCAGGGCGCCGAAGAACACATCCGAAGGATAGTGGACGCCCACGTACACCTGCCCGTAGGCAATGCTTCCGGCCCAGAGCAGCAGAGGCCAGCGCCAACGCCGGTAAGCCTGCCCCAATGTCAGGGCCAGGAAGCCGGCCAGGGCGAAGTGGTTGGCGGCATGGGAGGAGGTAAAACTATAACTGTGGCCACAACCTGCCAGCAGGCGGGTTTCTGCCCGGACTTCCACGTTCTGGCAGGGGCGGAGGCGCTCTACGTTTTTTTTCAGGACATGGCTGCTTACCACATCTGCCAGGCCTACCGTCAGGCCCACGGCAGCGGCCAGGATCAACCCCTTCCACCGGTATTTGAACAAGAGGAAACCCAGCAGCAGGGCATAAAACGGAATCCACGTTTTTTTATCCCGCCATAAGGGCATGATGGCGTCGATCCAGGGGTGGTGCCATTCCCCATTGATGAGGTGAAAGAGCTGAAGGTCGAGTTGTAATAGTTCGTTGAGCATTAATGCTGGGTTTGTGCTACCATGATCAACCGTGGGCTGTTCTCCCGGTGAAAAGCTTGCAGCCGGTAATCGCCGTATGTCTTTTGTATCCTCAGGCCGGCAAGGCTGAAGAGCCGTTCGAAGTCCTCCGGCATGAACAGGCGGACCCGCTCTTCGAAATGCCAGTCTTTACCCTCATCCCGAAAGCCGATCGCCTTGAGGATGTGGCGCCCCGCCACCCTCTTGTGTAATTTAAACCGGATGCCGTCGATCACCTTCTCCTCGCTGCCCGTCAGGCGGCTGGCCACATAAACCGAGTTGAAAAAGTCCAGGACGAAGACACCTCCGGCGCGCAGCCCTTTAGCGGCATTGCGCAAAGTCCTGATGTCATCCTTCTCATTTTCAAAATACCCGAAACTGGTGAAAAAGTTGAAAATGTAATCAAAATAGTTTGTCCGGAATGGCCAGCGCATGTCGTGGGTAAAAAAAGACAGGTTATCGCGTTCGAACTGCCGGGCGAAAGTGATGCTCTGCACGGAAAGGTCTGTTCCTGTGACTTCGAAGCCTTTATCCGCCAGATGGCGGGAATAGCGCCCCCTTCCGCAGGCCAGGTCGAGCACCCGTGCGCCCGGCCGGGGGGCGAGCGTTTCCAGTAAGCGGTCGATGAAGCCCTCTGCTTCGGATTCGTCCCTGTCCTTATATAATAAATGGTAGTATGGGGAGTCGAACCAGGTTTTATACCACTCGGCAGATGCCATTTGCTTGTCTTTATGATGTGCGGATGTTTGATAAGCCTTTGGGGTTTTTGACAGGAATTTTTTTTCCGGCGCAAATATACCGAGGGCAACGGGCTTTCCAAAATACGAGCTGGCCCGCCAAAGGCTGCTTGCCCGAACAATTTTTTCTATTTTTGCACTGCACAGGCATTCTTGCTATCAACAAAATTCCGAACTCTTGACACTTATTAAATCTATCTCCGGAATAAGAGGCACTATCGGCGGAAGGGCCGGCGATAACCTGACCCCTCAGGATGTGGTGGAATGCACCGCTGCCTTCGGATACTGGCTGCTGGAAAACGGCGCAACCCCCAGGATCGTGGTGGGCAGGGACGGCCGCATTTCCGGGCCTATGGTGAGCCGGCTGGTGACGGCTACACTGGCCGGCCTGGGCATCGACGTGGTCGACCTGGGGCCATCCACGACGCCTACTGTGGAGATGGCGGTGCCCGCGGAAAAGGCCGGGGCCGGCATCATCATTACGGCCAGCCACAACCCGGAAAACTGGAACGCCCTGAAATTCCTGAACCACAAAGGGGAATTCATCTCTCAGGCCGATGGCCAGGCGCTGCTCCGGCTGCTGAAGGAGGGCAATATCGATTATGCGGCGGTAAGCGGCCTGGGAAGCTATCATAAAGCCGATGGATATCTCGAATACCACATCGAAAAAATACTGGCCCTGCCTTATGTTGACGCCGCCGCCGTGCGCCGGCAGGGCTACAAGGTAGTAGTGGATTGTATCAACAGCACCGGCGCCCTGGCGCTGCCGCCCCTGCTGCAGGCCCTGGGCTGTGAGCCTGTTCTGCTCAACGCCGAGCCCAACGGCCGCTTTGCCCACAATCCCGAGCCGCTGCCTCAGCACCTGCAGGAACTCTGCCAGGCCGTACGGCGGGAAGGGGCCGCCCTGGGCGCCGCCGTCGACCCCGATGTGGACCGGCTGGCCCTGGTTTGTGAAGACGGGCAGCTCTTCGGCGAGGAGTACACCCTGGTGGCCGTCGCGGATTATATCCTGCAGCAAAGGCCCGGCAATACGGTTTCCAACCTGTCCTCTACCCGCGCCTTGCGCGACGTAACCCGCCGCTACGGCGGCCAATACCACGCCAGCGCCGTAGGGGAGGTGCATGTAGTGGAAAAAATGAAGGAAGTGGATGCCGTCATCGGCGGCGAGGGCAACGGCGGGGTGATCGTGCCGGGCCTGCACTACGGCCGCGACGCCCTGGCCGGGCTGGCCATTTTCCTTACCTGTCTGGCGCAAAGCGGCAGGGCGGCCAGCGAATTGCGGCGTTCTTACCCCGATTATTATATGGTCAAGGACAAGGCAGATCTGCAGCCGGGGATCGACGTGGATCAGCTGCTGGAGGAACTGGAGAAACGCTATAAAGAGGAGGACTACAGTACCGTGGACGGCCTGAAGATCGACTTCGAACACGGGTGGGTGCACCTCCGCCGCTCCAATACCGAGCCCATCATCCGCATCTACTCGGAGAGCAACAGCCCGGAAGCAGCGCAAAAGCTGGCTGATGAAATGAAAGCGGCGATGGAGGAGATACTGGGAAAGGTGGTTTAGGGGCGTATTATCATATTGCTATGATGAAAGTTGACTAAAATTGTGATCAGTGATCATGCAGGCACTAACCAAAAATAAAACCAGCCAGCTGGAGCAATACTTTGCCCCCTTTCGGGAGAAAGTCATCGGCTATGGCCAGCATTTTGAAACGCCCTTTGGGCCGCGGCGCATCGTTTATGCAGACTGGACGGCCAGCGGCCGCCTCTACGGGCCGATCGAGGAGTTGCTCCAGAGGGAAATAGCGCCCTTTGTCGGCAATACGCATACCGAGACTACGGTGACGGGCTCTTCTATGACCATGGCCTATCACCGGGCCAAGGACATCATCAAAGCCCATGTAGGCGCGCATTCCAGAGATGTGCTGATCTCCTCCAATTCGGGGATGACGGGAGTGGTCAACAAATTCCAGCGCATACTTGGCCTGAAGGTGCACGAGCGCTACGCCCGGCAGGTGCAGTTGCCGAAGGAAGAACGCCCGGTGGTCTTCGTCACCCACATGGAACACCATTCCAACCAGACCTCCTGGCTGGAGACCATTGCGGATGTGGAAGTGATCGAACCCAATGAAGAGGGCCTGGTCGCCCTGGATCATTTACAGGTTCTCCTGGATAAGTATAAAGACAGGAAAACCAGGATCGCTGCCATTACCTCCTGCTCCAATGTAACCGGCATCAAAACGCCCTACCACGAGATCGCCGAAATGATGCACCGCAACGGCGGCCTTTGTTTCGTCGACTTTGCCTGTTCGGCGCCCTATATCCATATCAATATGCGGCCGGAGAACGAACTCCGGCGCCTGGACGCCATCTATTTTTCCCCGCACAAGTTCCTGGGCGGCCCGGGCTCGACCGGCATACTGATATTTGACCCTGAATTGTATGCCAACCGGGTGCCCGACAACCCGGGCGGGGGCACCGTTGACTGGACGAACCCCTGGGGCGGGCACAAATATATCGATGAGATCGAGGCCAGAGAAGATGGCGGCACGCCTGCCTTCCTTCAGACCATCAGGGTGGCGCTCTGCATACAACTGAAGGAGAAAATGGGGGTGGAGAACATCCTCAGGCGGGAAGAAGAGATGCTGGAGCGCATCTGGCAGCGCCTGGGCCGCCTGCCCAAACTTCACATCCTGGCCGATAATGTGCGGCAGCGCCTGGGTGTGGTCTCCTTCTATATCGACGGCCTGCACTACAACCTGGGCGTAAAACTGCTCAACGACCGCTTCGGCGTACAAGTGCGGGGCGGTTGCTCCTGCGCCGGCACCTACGGCCATTACCTGCTGCAGGTCTCTCAGCAGTATTCCCGTTCCATTACCGACAAGATCAACCTCGGCGACCTTTCGGAGAAGCCGGGCTGGATACGCATGTCCATCCACCCCATCATGTCCAATGAGGAACTGGAGCATGTCCTGGACGCCATCGAGCAGGTCTACTACCACCACGAAGAGTGGAGCCGGGATTACGTGTACAACCTGCACACCAATGAATATACCTGCAATCAGGACACGGGCTATGAAACTCAACTGGTGGGGGGCTGGTTTAACAAAGAAAAATTATGAAACGCATATACTTCGACAATGCCGCTACCACTCCTCTGGCGGAAGAGGTGATCGAAACGATGGCCTATGCCATGCGCGATCTTTTTGGCAATCCTTCTTCCATCTACACCGAAGGGCGCACCGCCCGGGCGGCCATCGAGCAGGCCCGCAAACAAATAGCCCAGTGTATTGGCGCCTCCATCGGCGAGGTCTTCTTCACCTCAGGCGGTACCGAGTCCAATAACATGGCCCTGAAATGCGCCGTTCGCGACCTGGGGGTAGAACGCATCATCTCTTCTCCTATCGAGCACCACTGTGTGCTGCATTCCCTGGATAGCCTGGAACGCCTCGGGCAGATCGAACGCGAAGAGGTGAGGCTGGATTCCCAGGGGCATCCGGATATGGAACAGCTGGAGCAGTTGCTGAAAAACAGCCGTAAAAAAACGCTGGCCTCCCTCATGCACTCCAATAATGAGGTCGGGGCCATGATCGGCCTGCAGGAAGTGGCGGAACTGTGCCGCGAACACGGCGCCCTCTTCCATTCCGACACCGTGCAGACGATGGGCTATTATCCCATCGACGTCTCCCGAACGCCGGCCAGCTTCCTTTCCGGCTCTGCGCATAAATTTTACGGGCCTAAAGGGGCAGGCTTCATATACATCAACAGCGATAACATCATCAGGCCTTACATCGACGGCGGAGGGCAGGAGCGCAATATGCGCGCCGGGACGGAAAATATCTACGGCATCCTGGGGCTGGCCAAAGCCCTGCAACTGGCCTGCGACAAGCTGGAGGAACGCCGCAGCAAGGTAACCGATGTGCGCAACTACATGAAGGCCCGGCTGGAAGCCAACTTCGACAACATCCAGTTCAACGGCGACCCGGAAAACGGACATTACAAACTACTAAGCGTCGCCTTCCCGCCTTCCGAAAAGGCCGATCTGCTGCTCCTGAGCCTGGATATCGCCGGCGTCAGCGTCTCCGGCGGCAGCGCCTGCAGCTCGGGCGCCGATGCGGGCTCGCACGTCATCGAAGCCCTGAAGGGCGACCCTCAGAGGAAGACCATTCGCTTTTCATTCTCGCACAATAATACAAGAGAGGAGGTGGACTTTGTAATAGCCAGATTGAAGGAGATATTGCCGGTGGGGGCGGGGGCTTAGTGCGCCAGAAACAAAGTTCCCGCGCAGTTTCCGGTTTCTTGTTGCCCTGCCAGAGCGGCCAGAAACCAAGCAACAAACAACAAACAACGAGCAACAAACAACAAACGCCAACCCATTTTCACCCATACGCCCTCTCCCCGAACAACAAACTCCCGATCCGCACCATTGTGCTGCCCTCCTTCAGGGCAATGGGATAATCATCCGACATGCCCATGGAGATTTCGCGGAAGCTGTCCTGGCCGGCGAAGAAGTTTTCCTTAAGGTGCTGAAATATCTGCCGGAGCTGCCGGAATTCCCGGCGCACCTGCTCTTCATCCCCGGTGAAGGTCGCCATGCCCATGACGCCGGTGACGCGCACATGCTTCATGTTCTGAAATTCTTCAGAGCGCAGCATGGCATAGGCCTCCTCCGGTTCGAAGCCGGATTTGGTTTCTTCCGCCGCTATCCTGAACTGCAGCAGGCAGTCGACTACCCGCTTATCGCCGGCGGCGCGCTTGTCGATCTCCTGCAGCACTTTGAAGCTGTCCACCGAATGGATGAGGTGCACCCAGGAGGTGATGTATTTTACCTTATTGGTCTGCAGGCGCCCGATGAGGTGCCAGCGGATATCTTTGGGCATTTGTTCATATTTGCCGATCATTTCCTGCACCCGGTTTTCCCCGAAATCGCGCTGGCCGGCCCGGTAGAGTTCCATGATCTTTTCGGGGGGGTGAGTTTTGGAGACGGCGACCAGGGTGGCGTTGGTGGGTTTAAGTTCCTGGAGAAGATTCTGCAGTTCCTTCATGTTATTTCCCATTGAGTACTTGAGGGGTGAGCAGTTGAACAGAACACTCTCTACCGTAGAACAAAACAAAGCGCCTGTAGTTTGGCAACCCTGCTTTTGGATTTCCTTAACTTCAAACAGAAAATATCTGCACACATTAGCTCGTTTACCCAACATACTTTCATCCTATAACTCCTCGGCCATGTATTCCTATAATCATAAGTTCGAACAAGCAGCCAGGGCCCGCCGGGCCAAAGCGGTATTTTTCACCATCCTGTTTCATATCCTGCTGATCGGGGCCATTGCCTACGGCACGG
>CAZAXA010000158.1:0-11928 GCA_964488965.1 uncultured Phaeodactylibacter sp.
TGATGCCGCTGGAACGGGGCGGCAAAGCAGGCCTTTTCGGCGGGGCGGGCGTCGGCAAGACCGTCCTGCTCACCGAGATGATCCACAATGTGGTAGGCCAGCACCAGGGCGTGAGCATCTTCTGTGGTATCGGCGAGCGTTGCCGGGAAGGGGAAGAGCTGTACAGCAGCATGAAGGAGGCGGGAGTGCTGCCCAATATGGCTATGGTCTTCGGCCAGATGAACGAACCGCCGGGCAGCCGCTTCCGGGTGGGCCATGCCGCCCTCACCATGGCCGAGTATTTTCGCGATGACGAACAATGCGATGTACTGCTGCTGATGGATAACATCTTCCGCTTCATACAGGCGGGCATGGAAGTATCCGGCCTGATGGGGCAGATGCCCTCCCGGCTGGGCTACCAGCCGACCATGGGCACCGAGCTGGCGCAACTCGAGGAGCGCATCTCCAATACCGATACCGGCGCCATCACCTCGATTCAGGCCGTGTACGTGCCTGCCGACGACCTGACCGACCCGGCGGCGGTGCATACCTTCTCGCATCTGTCGGCTTCTATCGTGCTTTCCCGCAAGCGGGCCAGCGAAGGGCTCTACCCGGCCATCGACCCCCTGCAGTCCAACTCCAAGATGGCCAACCCGGGCATCGTTGGCGAACGGCACTACCGCATCGCCCAGGAGATACGCTGGACGCTGGCGCAGTACGAGGAGCTTAAGGATATCATTGCCATGCTGGGGCTGGAACAGCTTTCGGCCGACGACCGCAACGTGGTGCTCCGCGCCCGCCAGCTGGAGCGCTTCCTCACTCAACCCTTCGTCACCACCGAGCAGTTCAGCGGCATCAAGGGTAAGGTCGTCTCCCTGGAGCGCGCCCTCGACGGATGTGAACGCATACTGAATGATGAGTTCAAGGGGCGCCCGGAAAGCGCCCTGTATATGATCGGCGCGATTGATGAGGTAAACCTCATTAATAATTGAACCATGGAAACGGCCCGCCTGCACCTCAAAATTCTGCTGCCCCACGGCGTTTTTGCCGAAGTGGAAGGGGTGAAGCGCATAGTGGTGGAAACCACGGAGGGCGCTTACGGCCTGCTGCCGCACCGGCTCGACTGCACGGCGGCGCTGGTTCCCGGCATCCTGGCCTACGAAACCGAGGCGGCCGGCGAGGCCTTCCTGGCCGTCGATGAAGGCGTGATGGCAAAGGCAGGCATGGAGGTGTTCGTCTCCGTGCGCCACGCAGTAGGCGGCGCCGGCCTGGGCGAGCTGAAGGAAGCCGTCGAGCAGGAATTCCTGAAGCTCGACGAACAGGAAATGGCCTTGCGCAACACCCTGGCCAAGCTGGAGAGCGATTTCATACGCCGTTTCATGGAGTTTCACAAGGAAAGATGACAAAAAGCATTGTAATTCTACAGATTATCAGGGCATCTTGGGAAGAATGGAAACCAAGGACAGCAAACAGCCATCGAAACTCGGACGGGAGGTAGGTTCCAAAGAGGACCGCAAGCTCCGGGCCAGGCGCCGGGAAAAGCAAAGCATCTGGTTCGGTTTCGGCATCTTCGGCCTGGTGGGCTGGTCGGTGGCCGCACCCACGGTACTGGGCGCCGCGCTGGGTATCTGGCTCGACGGCCACTACCCACAGCGTTTCTCATGGACGCTGACGATGCTGATCACCGGCATCGCCATAGGATGCTTCAACGCCTGGTACTGGGTTGACAAAGAAAGCAAAGCCATACAAAAAGACCTGGAAGACGATGATGAATGATATACTGACATGGGCAGGGGTTTTCTTGTCCGGCGCCGCCCTCGGCGCCCTGTTCTTCGGCGGCCTGTGGTGGACCGTCCGCAAGGGCTTGTCAGCCAAACGGCCGGCCCTGCTGTTCCTCGGCAGCCTGCTGCTGAGAAGCGCCGTCGCTGTGGCCGGCTTCTGTTTCGTCGCCGGCGGCAACTGGCAAAAGCTGCTGGCCTGCCTGCTGGGCTTCATTTTCATGCGTATGGCCGTCACGCGGCTCACCAGGCCCGCGGCCCGGACGGCCGACGGGACAACGGCGGGCGGCCGACGGCGGGCGGGCCAAACAATATAACCATTTAATAATATAACCATGAAGCCAAACGGTGGACGGGACAACCAGTCAACGAACAACGAACGGCCAAAAGAACCAGCATGGAGTTAAGCACAGATCACATCATCTTCTGGGAGCACGGCTTCGTCAAGCTCAACGCCACCATTGTCATCACCTGGATACTGATGCTGGCAATGGTAGTGGGGGCAAGGCTCATCACCCGCCGGCTGACGAGCGATGTACACATTTCGCGTTGGCAGAACATGCTGGAGGCCATAGTTTCCACTATCAACCAGCAGATCAGGGAGGTAGGGCTGAAGAATCCCGAGAAGTACATCAGCTTCATCGGCACCATTTTTCTGTTCATCGCTTTTTCCGCCCTTTGCACCATCATTCCCGGCTATGAGCCGCCGACGGGCTCGCTGTCCACCACGGCGGCGCTGGCCATCTGTGTTTTTGTGGCCGTGCCGCTCTTCGGCATTGAGGACAAAGGCTTTTCAGGTTACCTGAAGACTTACCTGGAACCCTCTTTTATCATGCTGCCGTTCAACATCATCGAGGAATTCACCCGCACCCTGGCCCTGGCCATCCGCCTGTTCGGCAATATGATGAGCGGAGCGATGATCCTCAGCATTTTGCTGGTGGTCGCCCCCTTCATCTTCCCGGTATTCATGATCCTGCTCGGCCTGCTGGCGGGCATGGTACAAGCTTATATATTCAGTATCCTGGCAACGGTCTTCATCGCTGCCGGGCATTCCGAAAAGGAGTGAAAACCTAAAAAAGAAAACGATGGATAACGTGACGATCATTGCGGTTATCTCCATTGCCACGGCTGGCCTGACGACCATGCTGGGCTGTTTCGGCCCTGCGCTGGCCGAGGGGCGCTCCGTTGTTTCGGCACTGAGTTCGCTGGCGCAGCAACCCGACGCCTCCTCGACCATCACGCGGACCCTGTTTGTGGGCCTGGCCATGATCGAGTCCATAGCCATTTACTGCTTTGTGATCTCCATGATCCTTATCTTTGCGAATCCCTTCTGGAACCATTTTACCGGAAGTTAAAGGCCCGAGATATGCTAATCGACTGGTTCACCGTCATCGCGCAGGCGCTCAACTTTCTCATCCTGGTGTGGTTGCTCAAGCGCTTCCTCTACAAGCCCATCCTCCAGGTTATGGACGAGCGGGAGAAGCGGATCGCAGCCAGCCTTCGGGAAGCCGAGGAACAAAAGGCCGAAGCCTATAAAGAACGCAGCCATTTCCAGCAAATGAACAGCGAGCTGGAGCAGAAGCGGGAATCCCTCCTGCAGCAGGCCCGGGCCGATGCCGAGGCGGAAGGCCGGCGGCTTATGGAAGCTGCCCGCGAAGGCCACCGCGCGCTGCGCGCCAGGCTCCAGGAAGCCCTGCGCAGCGAACAGTTGAAGCTGAGCCGGGGCATCATCCGCCGGTTTCAGGAAGAAACTTTCGCCATTGCCAGGAAAGTGCTGGCCGACCTGGCCGATACCAGCCTGGAAGAACAGATGGCCAGCGTGTTTGTCCGGCAAATACAAGGGCTGGACGAAGAGGCCCGAAAGCGGCTGGCCGCTTCCCTGCAGTCCTCCGGGCAGGCGGCCAGCGTCCGTACCACCTTTCCCCTGTCCGACGCCCAGCAGCGCGCTATCGAGGGCGCTGTGAGAAAAGTTGCCGGCGCAGATAAAACCCTCCAGTTCGAACTTGCCTCCAACGCCAACGGCCAGGCGGGCAGTATCGAGCTCTTCACCGACGGCTACAAGATGGCCTGGTCTGTCACGGATTATCTGCGCTCTCTGGAGCAGAGTATTGGGGAGATGCTGGAGGGAGAGCCGGAGCAGCGCCCCAAAACCAATGATCATGGCTGACGATAAACTTCAAGGCATATTAGGCCAGGCCCTGGATAAGATGCAACGGATGCGGGAAAATTTCCACCCCCGGCTCGCCCTGCAGGAGGTTGGCGTGATCACCACCGTCTTCAACGGCATTGCCCGGGTGCGGGGCCTGCCGGGCGCCGGCTGCGAGGAACTGCTGAAGTTTCCCGGCGACTTGTACGGCATCGCTTTCAACATCGACGCGGAGGAGATCGGCGTCGTCCTGCTGGGCGAGCACTGGCACCTCCGGGCCGGCGATGTGGTAGAGCGCACGGGGCGCGTGATGGACGTGCCGGTAGGAGAAGCCCTGATCGGCCGCGTCATCAGCCCTCTGGGGCGGCCGCTGGACGGCAAGGGGCCGGCCGCTTTCACCCGCCGGCTGCCCATCGAGCGCAGCGCGCCGGCCATTATGGACCGGGCGCCGGTCACCGCCCCCCTGCAGACCGGGGTGAAGGTCATCGATGCGCTCATCCCCATCGGGCGGGGGCAGCGTGAGTTGATCCTGGGCGACCGGCAGACCGGCAAGACGGCCATCGCCATCGATACCATCCTCAACCAGCGGGGCCATAATGTACTGTGCATCTACTGCGCTATTGGCCAGCGGGCTTCCGCGGTGGCCAAAGTGGTGGCCGAACTCGAAGAAAGAGGCGCCATGAGCTACACCGTCATCCTCGTATCGGAGGGCAACGACCCGCCCGGCCTTAGCTACATAGCGCCTTATGCCGCCACCAGCATCGGGGAATACTTCATGGAAGCGGGGCGCGATGTGCTCGTCGTTTACGACGACCTCACGCAACACGCCCGCGCCTACCGGGAGATATCCCTCCTCCTGCGCCGCCCGCCGGGGCGGGAAGCCTTCCCCGGCGACATCTTCTACATCCACTCCCGCCTGCTGGAACGGGCCACTCACCTGAGAAAGGAAAAGGGTGGGGGTTCGCTCACTGCCCTGCCGATCGTCGAGACCGAAGCCCAGAATATTTCCGCCTACATCCCCACTAACCTGATATCCATTACCGACGGGCAGGTGTACCTTTCTCCCACTCTTTTCGAACTGGGCGTGCTGCCCGCCATCGACGTCGGCAAATCGGTATCCCGCGTAGGAGATAAAGCCCAGTTGGCAGTGTACCGCACCGCTGCCGGCAACCTTAAACTGAGCTACGCCCAGTTTGAAGAGCTGGAGGTTTTTGCCCGTTTCGGCACCCGCCTCGATGAACGCAGCCGGGAGATTCTGGAACACGGCCGGCGCATCCGGGCCATCCTCAAACAGCCGGAACAGGAACCCGTGCCGGTACCCGAACAGATTGGCGTACTGCTGGCCCTGGCCAAGGGCCTTTTCGCCCCTATCCCGATGGAACAGATGAAAACGGCCGAACAGGCAGTGAGGAAGGCCGCACGGCGCCTCCCCCCCGAGCTGCCGGAAGAGATGCATTCCCCTGAAGGGCTGAGCGAAGCCGGCCAGGCAGCGGTTCTGCAGGCCTGTGAAGAAGCGCTTGCTCCCCTGAAACCGAAAACGCCATGAGTGAAACACTGGAAAGCCTGAGGCATAAGATCGAAGGAGCTCACAAACTGGGGTCAGTAGTGCGGGCCATGAAGGCCCTTTCGGCGTCGAGCATCCATCAGTACGAAAAAGCAGTAAAGTCCCTGAATGACTATTACCGGACGGTGGAACTGGGCCTGCTGGTATGCTTTCGCCAGAGAGGCGAAATACCCCTGCTGATGAGAAAACAGCAGGAGGCGCCGCGATCCATCGGCGCTATTGTGTTCGGCGCCGGGCAGGGGCTGGTGGGGCCGTTCAATGACGTATTGGCCAGCTACGTGTCCGGCGCCCTGAACGCGCTGCCCGGCAGGAAGATAGTATGGGTGGTGGGCGAAGCTGTCCACTCCCGCCTGGAAGATGCCGGCCTGCCTCCGTCCAGGCTCTTTGCCGTTCCCAATTCCGTTCACACCATCACCCCGCTGGTCGGGGAGATTCTGGCCGGAATCGAGCGCCAGATCGAAATAGGCGAAGTTTCTCAGTTTTACCTCTTTCATAACCGTCCGGTAACTGCCGCCGCCTATGAGCCGTCGGGCCGCTGTTTTATTCCTCTTGACGAAATCTGGCAACAGGAACTGGCCGGCCTGCCCTGGCCGTCGAAGAACCTGCCCCAACCCATGGGCAGCCTGGAACGCACCCTTGCCGCTCTTGTACAGGAGTACCTCTTTACCTCCCTGTTCAAGGCCTGCGCCGAGTCGCTGGCCAGCGAACATGCCAGCCGCCTGATCGCCATGCAGCGGGCCGAGAAGAACATCAAAGAACTGTCGCAAAACCTCAGCCTGGCCTTCCACCGCCTGCGCCAGCATAGCATCGACGAAGAACTCTTCGACCTGATCGCCGGCGCGGAGGCGCAGGAGGCGGAGAGGAGGTAGATTTGTGATTTGTGATTTTGTCCTGTCGGCAAAAATTTTTAAAATGGGGGTGGCCTTTTCCATTTCTTCTATCTTTAGAAGGGTAGAAGGGATAAAGGGATGAAAGGCTTATTATATCAGGAATTAAAATTGATCAGAATATCTAACTGTTATGCCTTTTTACAAAGACTTAAACGCTACTACTCCCGCCGGGAAGCGCACCATTGAGCGGCTGTTGCAGTTGCGGCAGCAACTCGATGCCGAAGTGCCTCCCAAGGCGGCTGAGGAGACTATTCTGCTGGCCACCTGGAACATCCGGGAGTTCGACTCGCCCGCTTATGGCGACCGCATCCCGGAAGCCTTTTACTACATTGCCGAGATCATTGCCCGCTTCGACCTGGTGGCCATTCAGGAAGTGCGGCAGGACCTGCGCGCCCTCAACCGCCTGATGGATATCCTGGGCGGGCGCTGGGACTGCATCTTCTCTGACGTGACCGAAGGGACGCAGGGCAACGGCGAACGAATGGCCTTCCTCTTCGACAAGCGGAAGGTGCAGCTCGGCGGCCTGTCGGGGCAACTGGTACTCCCTCCCCTCGAGTCCAGGGGGCAAGATGGCAAAACCGTATACCAGCCGGTAAGCCAGATCGTAAGGACGCCGATGATGGTTGGCTTCCGTACCGGCTGGACCGATTTCATCCTCACCACCGTACACATCATTTATGGCGAGGGCAAGGCCAACTCGCCAGAGCGCATAGAGGAAATCCGGCAGGTGGCGCAGGCCCTGAAGCGCCGCAGCGAAGACGCCTTCGAATGGTCGAGAAACCTCATCCTGCTGGGTGATTTCAATATCTTCGACCCCTCCGACCAGACCATGCAAATGATCACCGAGGCGGGCTTCAGCGTGCCGCCCGAACTGCAGCGCCTGCCGTCCAACGTGCAGCAGGACAAATTTTACGACCAGATCGCCTTCCGGGTGCGGCCCAACCGTTTCGGCACTACCGGCAGGGCAGGCGTTTTCAATTTCTACAAAACGGTCTTCAGGCCGCAGGATGAAAAACTGTATGTCCCGGAAATGGGCAAGGGCTATCAGCAGACGGCTGACGGCAAAGCCCGCCAGAACCCCGGCCAGTACTACCTTACCTTCTGGCGCACCTTCCAGATGAGCGACCACCTGCCCATGTGGGTGGAACTGAAGGTGGACTATTCGGACGAGTACCTGCAGAAGAAGCTTCAGCCTCCTTCTTGATCCGGGTGCTGAAGCTTCCCGGCGCGCTAACATTCAAAATTTTTAAAAGTATCAAAAATGCGAAAGATCATCTGTGCCGCTCTCCTCCTCGCCCTGCTGGGCTCCTGCAACCAACAGGAAGATCCCGCCGCCCCTTCCGGGAAGGAACTGGCCGCAAAAACCACCGAACTTGCCAAACTGAAAAACCAGCAATCCGGCCTGGCGAAAAAAATAGCCGCCCTGGAGGCGGAGATCGCCGAACTGGACCCCTCGAAGGCCGTGCAGCCGAAGCTGGTCTCTGTTGCCGAGATCGCCCCGGAAGGCTTCGAGGCCTACATCAACCTGCAGGGCCGGGTGAGTTCCGAAAACATCTCCTACGCAGCCCCGAGAAATGGCGTGGGCGGCTATGTGAAGGAAGTGCTCATAACGGAAGGGCAATACGTAAAAAAAGGGCAGCTGATCCTGAAACTGGACGACCAGGTGCTGCGGCAGTCCATAGCCTCCACCAAAACGCAGCTCGCCTTTGCCCAGGATATCTATGAAAGGACAAAAACACTCTGGGATCAGAAGATCGGCTCGGAGGTACAACTGCTGAATGCAAAAAACAACGTGGATGGCCTGAAAAGCCAGATAGCCGTCCAGGAAGAACAACTGAACACCTACCTCGTCTATGCCGACCAGAGCGGCATAGCGGAAATCGTGAATATAAAACCGGGCGAGCTGTTCACCGGCCTGGGCGCTACCGGCCCGCAGATACAGATCGTCAACAATAACGACCTCTCCATCGAAGTGGATATACCTGAAAATTATGCGTCGGATATCAAGGCCGGCGCTGAAGTCCTGGTAGAGGCGCCCGCCGTCAGTAAAACCTTTAAGACGACCATCAGCAGGATCAGCCAGTCCGTCAACGCCGCTTCCGTGGGGTTCACCGCGATGTGCCCGATCCCTTCGGCCGCCGGCCTCAAGCCGAACATGTCGGCGTCCGTAAAGATCCTGAGCCATTCCAGCGCAAGGGCCATCGTCATACCGGTGAACATCGTGCAGTCGGATGAAAAGGGAAAGTACGTTTACCTGATGGCCGAAGAAGAAGGCCGGAAAACGGCGAAAAAGGCGAGCGTAACCCTGGGCGAACTCTATGGCGGCCAGATAGAAATCCTCAGCGGCTTACAGCCGGGAGACAAACTGGTTACGAAAGGGTATCAGGACCTGTACGACGGGCAGCTTATTAACAATATCTGAGGGTGTGCATAATTCTGGAGGTGACATCTTGCCGTTTTGGAAAAGCTTAGTGCAAGGCCTCATCTCCCGGGCAAATAATACAGAGAGCTATGCAAAGGGTAAAAAAACCACTGGACGTCTTTAAAGAATTCAAGCCAACCAGCTGGGTGGTAGACAATACAACAGCGATGTATGTCATCATCCTCATCATCGCGCTGTACGGGTTTTACACGTTCACCTCTTTGCCCAAGGAACAATTTCCCGACATCGTTGTCCCTACCATCTCCGTGACGACTGTCTACATAGGCAATTCTCCTCAGGACATTGAAAATCTGGTGACCCGCCCTATCGAAAAACAGATCAAGGGCATTTCGGGCGTGAAGATCAACGAGGTGAGTTCCATCTCGATGACGGACTACAGCATGATCATCATTGAATTTGACACCGATATCACTCCGGAAATTGCGAAGCAAAAAGTGAAAGATGCGGTCGACAAAGCAAAACCCGACCTGCCCACCAATCTTACCAGCCAGCCCGATGTGGTGGAATTTTCATTGAGCGATATACCCATCATGTTTGTCAATATCAGTGGCAATTACGACGGGCTGAAGCTTAAACGCTTTGCGGATAAGCTCAAGGACCGGTTTGAATCCCTGCCCGAAGTCAACAAGGCCGAGATCGTGGGAGCGCCGGAAAGAGAGATACAGATCAATGTGGACCCGCGCGCCATGGAAAAGGCTATGGTCAGTTTTACGGACATTGCCAATGCCATTGCCAATGAAAACATGGACATGAGCGGGGGGCAGCTGGAAGTAGGCGAAATGGACCGCGCCCTGAGGATAAAAGGGCAATTGGCCAGCAGCCTGCAGTTGGCCGATCTCATCGTGCAAACGCCCAACGGCGGCTTTGTCCGCCTGCAGGACATTGCGGAAATTAAAGACACCCTCAGGGAAAAAGAGAGCTTTGCCCGGCTGAATGGGCAGAATGTCATCACCCTCAATATCGTTAAAAGGCCGGGCGAGAACCTCATCGGCTGCGCCGGCAAGATTAAGGCCATCGTGGAGGAGATGAAGGTTTCGGAATTGCCCAAAGACCTGTCCGTGGTCGTCACCGGCGACCAGAGTAAGGCGGCCGCTACTTCTTTCGAAGAATTGGTCAACACCATCATCATCGGCTTCCTGCTGGTGTTGGTGGTGCTGATGTTCTTTATGGGGGTGGCCAATGCTTTCTTCGTGGCCCTTAGCGTTCCGTTGAGTGTGTTTGTGGCTTTTATTTTCCTTCCCGCAGCCGACCTTATCGTGGGCGGCAATGTCACCCTGAACTTCATTGTGCTGTTTGCCCTGCTTTTCGGCCTGGGCATCATCGTTGACGACGCCATAGTGGTGATAGAAAATACCCACCGCATCTTTGACAACGGCAGGACGCCCATTTTAAAAGCTGCTAAAATAGCTGCCGGGGAAGTATTCCTGCCGGTATTGGCGGGTACGGCCACGGTGGTCGCCCCCTTCTTTCCCTTGCTGTTCTGGAAGGGCATCATAGGCAAGTTCATGATCTACCTGCCCACCATATTGATATTCACCTTGCTGGCCTCGCTCATTGTGGCTTTTTTCATCAACCCGGTTTTTGCCGTCAGTTTTATGAAACCGGATGAAAAAGCGCCTCCGGGCAAGTTGAATATTTTCAAAAAATGGTGGCTTTGGGGATTGTTCGTTGCCGGTTTCTTCGGAAGGTTTGCCGGGCTCCCGGCCTTTGGCAATGCGCTGATCATCTTCGCCATTCTGCTAATTCTCAACCGGCTGCTGATCAAGGACCTCATTTACGCCTTTCAGGTTTTGGCGCTGCCGAAATTGATGAATGGGTATGAACGCCTCCTGAGTTGGTTGTTAAAAGGAAGGCGGCCGGCATGGGCCTTTGCTTTGGTGTTTGTCCTGTTCTTCATCTCCCTTTTCGCATTAATCTTGAGAAATCCTGATTTCCCCTTTTTCCCCAGCGGCCAGCCCAACATCATTTATGTGTACCTGAAAATGCCGATCGGCACGAAAACCGAAGAGACCGACCGCATCCTGAGGCAGCTGGAAACCAAAACCTACCAGGCGCTGGCCAGCCTGAAGCCCGGCGAACCCGGCTCCATCGTGGAAAGCATCATATCCAATGTCGCCGTGAATGCGAATAACCCTATGGACAACAACCGGGGCGTTCAGTCCAACCTGGGCAGGATTCAGGTTTCCTTCGTCGAATTTGCCCAACGCCCGAACCAGCCCACGCTGCCTTACCTCGACAGCATTCGGGCCCTGGTCAAGGGGATTCCCGGCGCCCAGGTTACGGTGGAACAGGAATCTAACGGGCCGCCGACCGAACCGCCGGTCAATATCGAAATAGCCGGCGATGACTTCGACGCGATCAAAACAGTGGCGAAAAACCTGTACAACTATCTGGATACCAGCCGGGTGGATGGAATTGAGAACCTGGCCATCGATGTGGACCTGAACAACCCGGAAGTGGCCATTACCGTGGATAAGGAAAGAGCGGCCACCGAAGGCATCAGTACGGCCCAGGTCGGGGACGCCATCCGCACGGCCCTGTTCGGCAGGGAAGCGAGCAAGCTGAAAGACGGCGAAGATGAATACGATATAATGATAAGGTACGACGAGGAGCAAAGGAACAACCTGCAGAGCCTGTTGAATATGCGGATCACCTTCCGGGATTTCAACACGGGCCAGATCAGGCAGGTGCCTGTCAGCTCGGTGGCGAAGTTCGATTTTACAAGCACCGCCGGCATGGTCAAAAGAAAGAATATGAAAAGGACCATACAGTTGCAATCCGCCGTTACCGACCTTACCGCCGTCCCCAGGATCAACCAGGAGCTGGGGCAGAAAATAGCGCAGTTCCGGTCTTCCTATCCGATGCCCGAAGGCGTCGCGATCACCCAAACCGGCGAGAGCGAGCAGCAGCGGGAGACCAACGCCTTCCTGGGCAAGGCCTTGCTGATCGCCACGGGCCTTATTATGCTCATCCTTGTCCTGCAGTTCAATTCGCTGAGCAAGCCTTTCATCATAGTGACTGAGATTTTCTTTTCGGTGATCGGCGTCTTCCTGGGCTATGCCATCACCGGTATGACCATGCCTACCGTCATGGTACTGGTCGGCGTCATCGGCCTGGCGGGCATCGTC
>CAZAXA010000159.1:0-11924 GCA_964488965.1 uncultured Phaeodactylibacter sp.
GGCAGCGCAGGAATCTATATTCCTGCTTCTCTGTCCAACGTTAGAAGGGTAGCCGCCCAGCGCAACGGCCAACCGACAACCGGCCAACCTTAGACCCCTCAAACTCCCACCGGCGCCCCGATCAACGGCAGGCTGACCGTAAAGAACTCCTTTGTTTCGATCACATCCACCTTCTCTTCGGAGAAAAAAGCGTAGCGGTTCCTGATATTCTGAAGGCCGAGTTTAGTGGAGGGCATGGCCTGGCGTTTGCGCTGCAGGTTATTGCGCACGACGAGCCGCTGGTTTTCCACCCACATCTCTATGGCCAGAGGGCGTTCTTCGGAGATGATGTTGTGCTTGATGGCATTTTCAAAGAGGATTTGCAGCGATAAGGGCGCCAGTTGCATCTGCCGGGCCCCGGCGGGAATCCGGATGTCCATCTTCAGGTTGTCGCTGAACCGCTCCTGGATCAGGAACATATAGGCATGCAGAAAATTAAGCTCTTCCTCCAGCGATATGAGTTTACTGTCGCGAATCTCCAGAATATAACGGTACACTTTGGAAAGCTGCTGAACGAACTGCACGGCCCGCTCCGGAGCCTCGGGAATGATATAGGCCAGGGTGTTCAGGCTGTTAAACAGAAAATGGGGGTTGACCTGGCTCTTGAGGCTTTCCAGTTGGGATTCGGCATTCTCCCGCCGGAGCTGCTCCGCCTCGATGATGGATTTTTTCCACCGGTCGTACAGAAAGACGCTTTCATATAGCGTACTGACCAGGGCCACGATCATCAGGGTGCCGACGGTGTAGTCAAAGTTCGTCACCCCTTCCCGCGCTTCATGGTTGAGCAGGGTATGGACCGGGTCGAGCGACTGGTTCACCACAAAATAAACTGCCAGGACCGACAGGGTGATATAAACAATACGCTTGCGGGTTTCCTGATAAGCTGAAAAGCGGCGGCGGAAATAGATGAAAATCCACCTGCAGGCCGTCCAGTAGGAAACCGTGTACATAAAAGAGACGGCCCACTCCGGGAGATAGGCCGCCAGCCCATCCGCCAGGCTGGCCTTGAAGAACAGCAGGGGGATGGCAAAAGACAGGACGGGAATACCCAGTATCATGAACCAGGTATCATCGAAGCCCAAAATTTCCCGGGTATTTTTCGGTTTGCCCATCGCTGCCCAAGTTTCGTGTGAAAATAAGAAGATTTATCGGAAACCATGAAACCATCCCGGGTTTTGAGGCGGAATGCAGGCGCGTCCTGTCTTTCCGGAATGAAAAATATGGGATGGCTCATGTTTTTTTATCTAAAACTGCACCCGGTACAGGATATCCGGGAAAAAACCCGACTGATACACTTCATTGACCTCATTTGTCACCTCATTATAGCGGCGCTGGAAGATATTCTCTTTATTCGTGATGTTCTGCAGGTCGATGAAGAACTGCTGAGACAAACGGCGCTTCCGGCTGTTGAGCTGGAAACCGAACTTCATATCCAGCCGGAAGTAGGGGTCGTAGCGCTCGCTGAAAGCCAGGTTATCCAGCAGTACCTCCTCCCCTGCCGCCCGGGAAGCTTCCAGGTCAACCGGAGTGTAAGAACGGCCGCCGGCATTGGTGGCCTTGAGGTCGAACGTCAGGGCGTTGCGCCTGTCTTTGCCCACTTTGAACTCCTTACCTGCCAGCAGGTTAACGATATGGCCGTTGTTGAAAGCGGTATTGCGTTCAACGCCGTCGCTGCCCACGTATCTGGAATCGAAAATGGAAGCCGTGAACAGGCTGTAGTAGCCTTTGCTGAAGAATTTCTCCACGGTTAGTTCAAAGCCATAGTTGGTTCCGGTTCCTTCGTTAACCAAAGAGCCTGCTTCGGGAAAAACGAAGCCTGCCCCGGCATTCAGCAGGGAGAAGCTGCCGGGAAAGCGCTCTACCGGGGCCCGGCTGATGCCCTGATAATAAAGCTCGGCCCTGGCGCGCCAGTCCTGGCCCGCCCGCCAGTCATAGCCCAGTACGAAGTGGTGGCTGCGGGTAAAATCCAGATTCTCGTTGGTACGCTCGTAAACGCCGGGGGCCACTTCTTCCTCGAAGAAGAAAACGGGCAGGGGCTGCATCTGGTGGTGAAGGCCGTAGCCAAGGCTCAGCGACTGGTTGGGGCGGAAGTTCCAGTTGACGGCCAGGCGCGGCTCCAGGGCCGCCGTCTCGTTAAAATCGAGGTACTGCCCGTGCAGCCCGGCGTGCAGTGACCACTGACCGGTAAAGCGGTACTGGCCCTGGATGAAGGGCTGCAGCAGGGCCATGCCCCCGTTGAAATCCCGCACCGTCGCCCAGTCCGGTTCGCCGTCGCCATCAAGGTCAGGGCGGTTGTCGCGGTCGTCCACCTGGGTATTGAGCTGAAAATACTGGGCGAGGAAGCCGGTGCGCAAGGTAAAACGGGCGCTGAACTTTTTATTGAAATAGGAAGAAAGAGAATAGGTGTTGGTGATATCGTCCACATCCGTTACACGCAACCTGCCGCCGTCGCCGGCGATATTATCCTGTTGAAAACCGGATTGAGCGGTAGAGGCCGAGGCCACAGTGCGAAGGTAGGCGTCATCGCCTGTTATTAAATTATGGCGCAGGCCAACGACACCGAAGCGGGAATCGGCGTAGGCGTCTTCATTAGGGTTGGCAAAGAGGTCCGTTTCATCGATCTCGTTGCCCAGGAAGTCGATATTGCTGGTGGCGCCGATGCCGAAGAGGGAGAACTTCCCGGCCTTGCCGTTGGCAAAGTCCAGCTTGAACGACAGGTCGCGGTAGTTAGGCGTGGCGTTCGTGCCGATGGGTATCCCGATCTTATCGGCCAGTTCGACGAAGGAATGGCGGTAGCTCACCAGGAAGGAACTGTTCTTCTCATTGTTGAGGGGCCCTTCGGCCATGGCTTCCAGGCCGCTGAAGGCCGCCAGTTGCAGGGTGAATTCGTAATTGTCGCGGTTGCCGGAACGGAAGCCGATGTCGAATACGCCGGCCAGGGCGTTGCCATACTCGGCGGGAAAGGCGGAGGTCAGAAAGTCGGAAGTAGCCAACAGGTTGGGGTTGAGGGCGCTGACCGGCCCGCCGGTGGCGCCCAGGGTTGCAAAGTGGTTGGGGTTGGGGATGGGGATGCCTTCCAGGCGCCAGAGCAGCCCGGTGGGCGAGTTGCCACGGATGACAATATCATTGCGGGAGTCATCGGCCGTGGCCACGCCGGCGAAGTTGCCCTCCAGGTTGAAGCTCCGCGCGCTGATGGCGGCCATATCATTATTGGTTTTCCCTTTATCCACCTTGCCGTTGACCACCACCTCGTTCATCTGTATTACTGATTCTTCCATGCCCAGGTTGAGCATGGTTTCCTTGCCGGCCGTCACCAGTATGTTGGGAACAGTGACAGGGCTGTAGCCCAGGTAGCTCACCCGGATGGTATGGCGCCCCACCGGGACTTCTCCGACGGAAAACCGCCCGTCCAGATCCGTGATTCCGCCCCGGGGCGGATCCACGCTGAGCAATTCCACCGCCGCTCCGATAATGGGCATTTCGGATTGCTGGTCGACGACTGTCCCTTTTATGGTTTGAAAGGCCTGGCCCCAGGAGAAAGGAGCGCCGGCAATGGCCAGAAACAGGATCAGGAGATTGTGCTTCTTCATAATGGATGCATTAAGGTTTTGTCAGATCAATTGAGTATCAATGCGGCAAAACTCCTGTCTTTTCCGCCCTCCCGCCACTCTTTTCCCGTGAACCGTCAAATGCAGGGGGTGAATTGTCGATTGGGATAACCGGGTTGATCGAGTTGCAGGGAGCAAATCAACTAATCAACAAAAACCCCCTTATCTTTGCCTGGTGAAAGCAAGCATACCCATGATCGATTTTAAGTCAAAGAACTGGTTTGAGCAATACATCACCTTTCGCCAGCAACATCTGCTGGCGCTCAAGGATGCCCGCCCCCTTTCGGAAGTCCTGGAACTGGAACCGGCGAACCGCTTCGAGAGCCTCCGGCATCCGCTCTACCTTTGCCTGCAGCACTCCGGCATGCTTTACGGCTTCCCCATCCACTACCCTTTTGAGGAAGCGGCGCCTTTTATCGGCAAGCTATCGAAGGAATGGCTGGCCAAGCTCATTTTGCTGGACACCATCCTGTTTGCCATCAGCCTCGAAGAAGGCCAGCCGGAAGGCGGCGATTATGCCCGGCTGGTAGCCGATATTGGCGCCTGCCTGCGCACCTACTACCACAAGCTGCACCAATACGGCGGGAGCGAACCGGCAGAGTACACGGAAGAGGCCCTCTTCCTGCAGCCGTCGTACCGGAAAGACCATCTGGATCTTCGCCATACGGGCATCAACGGCCATCTTTTCTGGGACCTGTACTTTTTCCGGGAGTATTACCGCCGGCAAAAACAGGGGCCCATTGAAGAGCGGCCCTATTTTGCGGGCCTGGCCGCCCGCAAAAAGGAAATGAAGGATCTGACCCTGAAGGTCGCCGTTGCCGCCGCTTATGCCGACTGGAAACTGACCCGGCGGGAGAGGCGGCTGCTGAGCCGTTTCCGGCGTTCGGCGCGCCTGCTCAGCAACCTGGAAAAACAGCAGGCCCGCCATTTGTTCAGGGCGGGAATAACGCTGGACGGCATACATATCCCGGAGCTGGAATGGATCGCCCGCCGTTTCCTGATGGACATGTCGCTGCTGGCCGTTTTTACCGATACGGATATCGGCCTGCAGGAAGACGCCTTCATGAGGCAGTTGGCCCTTCGGCTTCAACTGGATGAAGGCGACCTGTTGAGCAGCAAGGCCGACCTGGGGTGTTTCATCTACATGCACGGCCGGGAACTTCATTTTTACCAGGCCAGAAAGGCCGGCCTGAAGCTGCTGGGCCAGGCCATCTACGAGAATATGATGAAGCTGGGCCACGCCGCCCGGATGGAGGCCGTGGAAACCCGGGATATGGCCATCGTTTTCGGCCGGATACTCGGCCGGAAAATAGGCATCAACGGCAAGGATGAACTGCCCTCCGAAGAAGAAATCCGGGCGGCCATCGAGCAACTGAAAGACATCCCTAAATTCCTGCCATTTTTCAGCTTCATATTCCTGCCAGTGCCGGGAATTACTGAAATGTATATCTTGCTGGCTTTCAGCCTGGAAAAGCTGTCCGGCGGCGCCCTCAGCCTGTTGCCGAGCCAGGTGCGCAAGGCCATACGCAAGGGCCGGAACGAAGAATAATCCCGAATAAAAACTTGGGCTTAATGCTAAATATCCTTAACTTTAACCCGTACCTGAAATGTACAGCATCTCCCCCAACAGATCAAGAGAGGCCCCCCCAGTGTCACCTGTTTAGCCAGGGCTTAAAATTAGGATGTTAACAAGGCAGTGGGAACCCCATTTTGTTGTTAACTTTGCCCCTCTAAAATAAAAGGTGACAAAATCTATGGATCTTGAAAATCTGATCGCGGTAAGTGGGTTGCCCGGCATCTACCGCATGGCGGCCAACAGAAGCAACGGTTTGATCATCGAAGATGTTAAAACCGGCAAGCGGCGCTTTGCCTCTTCGAGAAAACATCAGTTCACGCCACTGGAATCCATCGCCATATACACCGATGACGGCGAGTCCACGGAATTGAAAAATGTTTTCCGCAACATGCTTCAACAACTGGCAGACAACCCACCGGCCAGCCCCGGCGCCAAGCCTGAAGCCTTACACGAATATTTTGCAGGAGTACTTCCCAATTACGACCGGGACCGCGTGTTCGCCGGAGATATTAAAAAGGTGATCAAGTGGTTCAACTATCTCAACGAGAGCGGCGCCCTTTCCCTGGAGGAAGAAAATAAAGCGGGCGAGGAAGAGGAATAAAAGCAGGCGCAGCTTAGTAAAAACACCTGCTGCCGGGGGTGTCAGCAGGGTGTTCTTCGCGCCGTAAAAACCGATGGCCGCCCCTTTTACCCCCGGAAGTTATGGCCAAAATAAGTAGTCAGAAACCCCTCCGATTTGGCAACAATTTACACTCAGCCCCGTATTACCAAAAAGCTCCATGCCGAGCGAAGACGACCGACAGAATACATTAAAGAAACTATAACCCCCCGAGCACTGCTGTTATTGCCCCCCACAAGCGGCAACAACACTAAAGAAGCATCTCATGAATCTCAAAACGGCAACAATTCTGCAGCAAGAAAAAGAGCGAGCATTTGTTCCGAAGGAATTTAAAGTTACGACCTGGTCTAAACTGAAACCTTACTACAGTGAACTGCTGAAGCGGCCCATCGGATCCGTGAAGGATCTCGAACAGTGGATAAAAGACAAAAGCGAGCTGGACGCGGTAGTAAGCGAGGCCTTCTCGTGGCGATACATCAAGATCACGGTTAACAGCACCGACGAACGGGCCGAGGCTCTGTACCAGTATGCCGTTCAGGAACTGGCGCCCAAAATCTCTACCTTCGAACACGCTCTGAACCAGAAACTGGTGGCCAGCCCTTTTGCCGGCCAGTTGGATCCGGATCAGTACGGCATTCACCTGCGGGAGATCAGAAATGCGGTCAACCTCTTTCAGGAAGACAATATTCCTCTGGCCACCGATATCCAGATGAAATCCAAGGAATATGTCAAAATCTTCTCCGAAATGACGATCGGAGTCGATGGCAAACAGATGACACTGCAGAAGGCCAGCTCGCTGCTCGAAGAAACAGACCGCAACTACCGGGAAGCCGTCTACCATAAAATCCATCAGCGCATCCTTCAGGATACCGAACAGCTCGAAAACCTCTTCGACCGCCTGCTCGATATGCGCCACAGGATAGCCCTCAACTCCGGCTTTAACAATTTCCGGGATTTTAAATTCCAGGCCCTCGGCCGCTTCGATTATGAAGTGGAAGATTGCTACGACTTCCACGAATCCATCCGCTCAGAGATCGTGCCCCTGATCGATGAACTCAACCGCTACCGCAAGGAGTCGCTACACCTGGACCAACTGCGGCCCTGGGACCTCTTTGTCGACCCCATCGGAGATACGCCCCTTCGCCCCTTTGAAACCATAGACGAACTGCTGGACAAGGTGGTCTTCTCCCTGAGCCATATACATCCCGAATTCGGAAAGGTGATCTCCATCCTGCGGGAAAACGGACACCTCGACCTGGAAACCAGGCCGGCCAAGCGCCCCGGCGCCTACAACATGCCCCTCCACCTCACCGGGCTGCCTTTCATCTTTATGAATGCCACCAATTCCCTGAGCGACATGCGCACCCTCATGCATGAAGCCGGCCATGCGGTGCATTCATACCTGACCAGGCACTATAAACTCAAATCGGCCAAACGGGTGCCCTCAGAGGTGGCCGAACTCGCCGCTATGTCGATGGAACTCCTCACCATGGAACACTGGTCCGTTTTCTTCCCCAATGAAGAAGACCTGCGGCGGGCAAAAGTAGCTCAGCTGGAATACGTGCTCAAAGTCCTGCCCTGGATCGCTACGATCGACAAGTTCCAGCACTGGATTTATACCAACCCCGGCCACAGCCGGGAAGAACGCGTCCAGAACTGGATGTCGATCATGCAGGAATTCAATTCAACCATCATTGACCACAGCGGCCTGGAAAAATACTCCGCACACCTATGGCATAAACAACTACACATTTTCGAAGTGCCTTTCTATTACATCGAGTACGGCATGGCCCAACTGGGCGCTATCGCCCTGTGGAAACAGTACCGGGAGCATCCTGCCCAGGCAGTGGAGAACTACCTGTCGGCACTGAAGCTGGGATACACCAAAAATATACGGGAGATTTACCGCACGGCAGGCATCGAATTCAACTTCTCCCGGGAGTACGTCAGCCAACTGGGCGCCTTCGTCAAACAGGAACTCGACGCCCTCTTATAGGCCTGTAAACAGGAAAGCCCCTCCTGCCTTTCGGGTGAAGAACGGCCCCCGCAGCTGTGTTGTCCGCAATTATGCTGGCCCGGCGCCATGAAAGTCTTCTTTTTTCTTGCATAGCACTTTCATGGAAAGCTATCTTTGCGCGCACAACCAGATGTTATGTATAAAGGCAAAAAAGTGATCGTTGTGCTGCCGGCCTATAACGCAGCCCTCACCCTTGAGAAGACCTACCGGGAAATACCGCTGGAAATCGTCGACGAAGTAATACTCTGCGATGATGCCAGTAAAGACAACACCTCCGAGCTGGCCCGTGGCATAGGCATCCGCCATGTCATCGTTCACGAAGAGAACAAAGGCTACGGCGGCAACCAGAAATCCCTCTATAATAAAGCGCTGGAACTGGGCGGCGATATCATTATCATGCTGCATCCGGACTACCAGTACACGCCCAGGCTGATCCCCTCCATGGTCAATATCATCGGCGAAGGGCTCTATCCGGTAGTGCTGGGTTCCCGCATTCTGGGCAAAGGCGCCCTGGCGGGCGGCATGCCCCTTTATAAATACATCGCCAACCGGCTGCTGACACTGACGCAGAACCTTCTGGTCAACTACAAACTCTCCGAGTACCATACCGGATACCGGGCCTTTAGCCGGGAAGTGCTGATGAACATCAACTTCAATGCCAATTCCGATGATTTCGTCTTCGATAACGAAATGCTCTCCCAGATCATCTACAGCGGCTTCCACATCGCTGAAGTGACCTGCCCTACCAAATACTTCGAAGAGGCCTCTTCCATCAACCTGCCGCGCAGCATTCGTTACGGCCTGGGCGTGCTCCGGGTTTCCTTCTCCCACTTATTGCAACGCCTGGGCCTTGCCAAATTTGAAATGTACCGGAAACCGGAACGGAAAGCTCCCGTCCATGCCCGGTGATATGCAGGCCTTCCTCGACGAATGCGCGGAGCGCTACAACCGGCCGTCTTTCATAGAAAATGACCCGGTCAGTATCCCACACCGTTTCTCCCGGCTCCAGGATATCGAGATCACGGGATTCTGGACGGCCATGCTGGCCTGGGGGCAACGCAGGACGATCATCAGCAAGTCGGAAGAACTCATCGCCCTGATGGAGGGCGCCCCCTATGACTTCATCCTGCAGCACCGCGAGAAAGACCGTAAGAGGTTCCTCCGGTTCCGGCACCGCACCTTCCAACCGACAGATACCCTCTATTTCCTGGAATTCTTTCAGCAATACTACCGGAAACACAGTTCCCTGGAAGAAGCCTTCGCCCGCCATATCCGCCCGGGCGATGAACATACGGAACGGGCGCTGGCCGGCTTCCATGAGTTTTTCTTCTCCTTGCCCCACGCGCCTGAACGGACGCGCAAACACATTGCCACCCCTGCCCGCAGGTCCTCCTGCAAGCGCCTCAATATGTTCCTCCGCTGGATGGTGAGGCAGGATGATAAAGGCGTTGATCTCGGGCTGTGGAAACGTATCAGCCCCCGGCAACTGCTGATGCCTCTGGATGTGCACGTCGAACGGGTAGCCCGCCGCCTGGGGCTGCTGCAACGCAAACAGGCCGACTGGCAGGCCGTCCTGGAACTGACCGCCCGCCTCCGGCAATACGACCCCGCCGACCCCGTCAAATACGATTTTGCACTGTTCGGGCTGGGAGCGCTGGAAAAACCGACAGGAGGTTTTCCCTGAGATGAGTTTCGGCAGGAAATTGATCACTGACAGGATTGACAGGATTGACAGGTGCACGGGCTAAAGAACTTATAGAATTCATACCTGTCAATCCTGCCTGTTATTCCTTATCGAAGCGAAGTTCCTGAATGAGGTACTGCCCGCCCGTTACCTTCATGTAAATATAGACGCGGAAGGTTTTGGAGCCGGCAACCAGGTTGCCGATACAGTATTGAGAGTCGTTGTTCGGAGAGGCCCCCTTGTGTACCTGGCTGAAAGAAGCCGGTTTATTCTCGGAGAAGAATTTCCGGACGACATTGATGGCCTGGGCTTTGCTGTAGACATCTTCCTTGTCCAGTACGGCCACTTCAACCGTCTGGTCAAAATATTGCCCCAGCGCATCGGCGTTTCCTTCACTGATCGCCTTGGTAATATTGGCCAGGTTAGCATTGTCGACACCACCTGCCCAGGGCATCAGCAGTATTAAAAAAATGAGGTTTTTCATAACTAAGGATTTTTATTCATGGGAAATTCTTAAGTACAACCGTCTTTTTTACCGGAAAACTGTTCCATTTGCTTCAGGAAACAGGCAGAACAATCCCATTTACATTAAAATCCAGCATTAGGACGCAGTTTTTACCCAAAGGCCACACCGGCTGGGATCGCTACTATTCCGAGCATTGAACGAATGGGCCCTTCGTTAAATTGCCTAACCTCCGGTACGCATATCGGCCAGCACCAGTTTATAGACCCATTCCCGGTCGGAAGCACGGGAGCAGTTCACACACAGGTTATTGACCGGGTGCTCGCTCCAGGTATAGATCAGTTCTTCCGCCGAATACGCCGGGCCGCGCGCCTGCGGGCCCATACTGACGCCATAGGAAGTGCTTTCCCAGTAATGGATGCCATTCATGCGTTCAAACTCGATGATGTCGGCCACCCTGGCGCCGCCGTCGGGCAGGCGTTCCAGAAAATGAGGGCTGTACATGGTATGAATAAACATCCAGAGCGATGCTTCAAAATTGGGAAAGGAGGCGAAATCCGAGGGTTCGGGGTCGTTGCGGGTGATGCCATCACAAAAGTAGAAAGACTCACAAATCCAGGGCTTGGCCGTCTGGCGAATGCCAAAATAGTTGTCCGTGCGGTTGCAGAGATAAGAAGCGCCCCAGAAGGTTTCCCTGGCCGACTTGCTGGCCAGCGCCCGCCAGTCGGCCAGGTATTTCTGCCCGTATAGCTTACAAAGAGGGACGATATCATAATAAAAAGCATCCTGCAGGCGGATGAGTTGTTCCGGCGAAACCGCCTCCGAACGGGGCACGTTGAGGTGCCAGCGCCCCGTTTCCGGAATCTGCGTCACCATATGGGGATGCGTACGGGCCAATTCCCGCAGCACAGCCTGCACACTGTCGCCCCGGACGGCCTGCCCGCAGGCGAGCGATGCGTAAAAGGCAAATGCGATGAGTGTAAGTTTACGGCGATACATCGGCAATTTTGGTTTGTTACGAACCTGATACCATACAGAGGCATTGCTATTCCGGGAGAAGGGATACGCGCCCGGCAAAAATACTGATAAATTCAGGAATTTCGATAAGCCCGCGCCCTCTGCCTGAAAAAAACCTGGGAGTATTGTACTTTTGCACCCATGGAAAAGAAACGCGTACTACTCGTCATACTCGATGGCTGGGGCCATGGGCCCGACCCGAAAGTCAGCGCTATTGCCCAGGCAAAAACGCCCTTTGTCGATAGCCTTTACCAAAAGTACCCCAATGCCGAACTCACTACCCATGGTGAACAGGTAGGCCTGCCCGAGGGCCAGATGGGCAACTCGGAAGTCGGCCACCTCAATATCGGCGCCGGCCGGATCGTCTACCAGGAACTGGCCCGCATCAACAAGGCCATCCGGGAAGGAGAACTGCGCCAAAACCCTGAACTGATAAAAGCCCTGGAACACACTCGGGAAAACGGCAAGGCCCTGCACCTCTTCGGACTGGTGTCCGACGGCGGCGTCCATTCCCATTCCCGCCACCTGATGGCCCTCTGCGATATCGCCGAGGACTTCGGCCTGGAAAAAGTCTATATCCACGCCTTCACCGACGGCCGCGATACGGACCCCAAAAGCGGCAAGGGCTTCCTCCGGGAAGTGCTGGAGCATATCGACGGCGCCCATGCCCGGCTGGCCTCCGTCGTCGGCCGCTATTACGCCATGGACCGCGATAAGCGATGGGAGCGCACCCGGCTGGCCTACGGCCTGCTGGCCAAAGGGGAAGGGCAGCCCACAACCGACGCCCTCCAAACCATTCAGGAACGCTATGATAAAGACGAGACGGATGAGTTCCTCAAACCCATCGTATGCGTAGGCCCGGACGGCAAAGCGCTGGCTACCCTGCAGGAGGGCGACACGG